>PKDW01000029.1 GCA_002863145.1 Flavobacteriales bacterium | reverse complement strand
AATGAAAATCCGACGCTTCCCAGCCTTCCCATGGATTGGGTCATTTGCGACGGTGGGGAGTTGTTGATCGATGGCACCGGGACCCCCGGCCCCAACGGAGGCAACCTCACCTACTCGTGGAACAACACCGGCGTACCTGCAGCGTTTGTCATCACGCCTACGGGCTCACCTGCAAGCTCAGAAGCCATGGTGACTGTGGTGGACGGTACGTCGGCCAGTTTGGGCGAGGTGACCTTGACGGCATTCGACCAATTGGGCTGCATGGCTGAGGCTTCGACGACCATTGACATCTTGGACTTGCCTGTGGCAGTCAACGCCACTTGGTCTGACACCGCTTTGTGCTCGGGCCAAGTGCTGACGCTCAACTTGGGTGACATCACCACAGATGCTGCATTGACAGATCCGTCGACCTACACGTGGAGCGTTACTGGAAGCAATGGTGAATCCTACACCGTGTCCAACGCAGACACCTTTGAGGACGAGGTGAATGACTTGGTCATTCCGGATGCCCCGTTTGATGCAGGCCTTGGTCCGGTCTCTCTGGCTTTGGTGCTGAACATGGACGACGGCACGTGCCAAAGCCAACAGTCTTGGAATGACGTTGTGGCCGTGTATCCCAACCCGGAAGTCCAACTGGTGACAGACAACGACGTCTGTGACGGCTCCGATTGGGCAGGTGCATTGGTCGGTGCTTCCACCCTGTCTTGGACGTCGAGCTCAGAAACCACCTATGACGGCGTGCTGATCGACGACAGCCTGTTCTTGAGTTTGCCTTGGAGCGAATTGGCCTTGGCCACAGACGACTCGGTCCCCGTTTCCTTTCTTTTGGATGTCGCATCCGACTTCGGGGTGGTTCAGTGCACAAGCACCTCTGAGATGACATTGGATGTGTTGGAAAATCCTGAAGTGAGCATCACTTCGACAGACGCCATCTGTGTGGGTTCCGTGGAAACCTTGACGGCAGTGCATGAGCCAGGCACGGGACAAGGCGGACTGACGTACGCATGGAGCAACGAGGACAATCCAGAAGCATTTGACATTGCCACACCCAACGCTGCAGTGACCGACTTCGAAGTCCATGTGGACGGCGTCATTCCCGACGCGGGAAGCGTGTTGTTGACGGTGACAGACCAAGAGGGCTGTGTGGGCGTTTCTCCCGTCAGCACCATCACCATCCACGAGCTTCCTGTGTTGGGTGATTTGACGGTCCTCCCGGATGCAGTTTGCTCGGGAACGACGTTTGACGTCAATTTGACCGGCATCACGGTAGATGGTGGCCTCGACAGCAATGACGTGCAATACACATGGAGTGCAGATTTGAACGGTGCGAACCTTCTCGTCGATGGAACGGGATTGAATGTCACCACGACTCCTTCCATCGATGACGTCCCCTTTCAAGATTTTGTGGGGCCTGCATTGCTCAGCCTGCAGTTGACCGCATCCGTTGCGGGCTGCGCCACCACGGCCGAATGGGACGATGTGGCGGAGGTCTACCCCAATCCACTTGCCGAAGTCGACAACGAATACGTGTGCATCGGCCAAAATTGGGAGTCCACCATCACGGGATGTGAGGTCCTCACCGTGTACGGTCAGAACGGACTCCCAGACTCCACTTGGGTCACCACTGACCCTGCAACAGGCATCGAAATCTCGTTGAGTCCGGATTACTTTCAGGGTTTAGGCTCTCAAACGGACTCTACTTTCGAATTCTATCGAGGCGTCACCTATACGGATCCAGGACTGACCTGCTTCACAGAGGCGCCCTTTGAGATGAAGCGACGCAGCGCCCCTGCCTTCTCCATTGCGGGGGACGACAACAGTGGGCCTGCCAATGATCTCATCATGTGCGAGGGGGCCGACCTGATTTTGGAGGCTGACGTCACTTTCGGGGGTGGCATTGCTTACGAGTGGGCGCAATTCGTCGACGACGGCTCGGGCAATTTGACCTTGCAGTCGATGTCAAACACCGGCGAAGACGTCGTTTTCGTGGATGTGGAAGCCTCGGCCCCGTTGGATGCGCCCACTTTGATAGAAGGGGTTGCTTCCGTGACCTACACCTACGGAGCTTCCACGCCTGCCGATTTCCAATGCGTTGTGGAGGAGCCCTGGAGCTTCCAAGTGTTGCCCACGCCGGTCATCTCGTGGAGTGCGTCTGCATCCCATGTTTGCGACGAAGACGATGTGGAGGTCAGCGTGACTTTGAATGCGGGGGCCACCACACTCAATGGCGTTGGTGTCACTTGGGATTGGGCCTGGAGCGGAAGCACCATCAACGAGACCTTGGCCACCTCCTCCCCTTCGGATGTCGTCGCCGTCGAGGCGCAATACGAGAGCACGTTAGATGGGACGTTTGACCAAAACTTCAATGTCACGGTCACCGACAGCTACGGCTGCCTGTCCACACCTCCAACGGTGATTCCCATCACCGCACTGGAGCGCGCTGAGGTTGGATTGGAGCGCCCTTATGCTTGCTCCTACGACACGCTTCAAGTGTTGGCCAAGGGAGGCGATGTGTACACCTGGAGTATCGACACGGCCACCGTCGATGGGTACATTGAAGATGCCGTTTATTTCCCCAGCTACGCGGCGACAGGAGACTCCATCCAAAGCTTGGTGTTGTTCAACCCAACCCACGGCGACGTCATCGAGGTGACCGGAGGATTGGTTTATGAAGTGAGTGAAACCGAGACCGTCACCTGTGAAGCCACAGAAGACATCCTCCTTGTCATTTTTGACGAACCTGCATTGGACATGAGCTTTACGGGAGATCCTGCGCCCTATTGTGATGGCGACGTTCTCACGTTCCAGGACCTCAACGTTGACATGCCACAAAACGTGACGTACGACTACTGGACTTCGGCCGGCTTGGATGTCATGAACGAGGTGAACAACACCGTCTCCTTCTCACTGCAAAGCGAGGAAACCACGTTTGAAGTGACCAAGTCCCGCGCGTACTTTGCCCAAGCAGAAACCATCTACTGCAGCACGTTCGGCACAGAGAGTTTCGACGTAATCGCCAACCCGGTCATTGCCGTTGACGGCGATGCTGGCATATGTCAGGATGGCTTGGGATCTGTCGTGTGTGAGGTCAGCGACCCCGACAGCGCCTTCTTGTACACGCCCACATGGACGGCCTCGGCCAATGCCAACACTTCCGTGGTCAACCTGGGCGCCACGTCATTTGGCCTCGATGTCGCCTCTGCCAACGGCGTCACGACTGCCTCTGAGCCCAATCTCATCTTCTCGGTGTATGTGAAAGATGACAACGGATGCACCTCCGAAACGGTGTCGTACGAAATGCAGGTGGTGGCCACGCCCATCCTTGACATCACAGACGGATTGACGGATGACCAATGTTCCCCTTCGGAAGATTGCATGCAAGTCGCCCTGTTGAACGAAGATTTGACGGGGGTGGACGTGTTGTACTTCTGGGACAACGAAGCGGGCAGCAACAACGACGGCATCTGCGTCAATTTTGTCAATCCGACGGAGTGCCCCTTTGCCGACTCGACCAAAGTCACCGTCCGGTACGAGCACACGCTGGTGAATGGCGAAACGGTGTTCTGCGAGAATTCTGCCGTCGAAAGCACGATGGTCAACCCCACCCCGCTTCCCAACTTCTCATTGGAAGCGCCTCAGTCCTGCCTTGACCTCGAGAATCTGAACTGCGTCCCTGTCCTTCATGACACCGCGGCCTACAGCGTGTGCGAAGGAGACAGCCTGAGCTACGAGTGGTTTGTGACACCCTTGGGGGACTTGATTCAAAACAACTTGGTCACGGACGAATTGACCACCCCGTTCCCATCGATTTGTGTGGACACTGCAGGTGTGTTGAACGTGGTGCTGGAAATCACCAACAGCTACGGATGCGCGCAAACCACCTCCAATGTGCCCTTCACGGTCCGAGGCCTGCCTGTGCCGGAACTGACCTTCGAGCAGCCTTCCATCTGCCTGCCCACGACGGTGTCGATTTTGAACTCCTCTTCGGGGGCTGCCGACTTCTCCATGTCCATTCCAGGGTACCCGACCTATGAGAATTTCCTCTCGCCTCTGGAACTCGACGTGGAATTCCCGGGGTACTACAATGCAGAATTCACGGTGTCCAACATCCACATCATCGATGGCCATGAGCTGACGTGCTCGGTGGACACGGAATACGTGAATGCCTTCGAAGGACGCACCCCACCCGTGGCTGAATTCGCCGTGTTGCCAGACACCCTCATCGAATTTGTGAATCCGGTGGTTGAGTTCGTGAACCTCTCTGAGGGACAAATCGAAAACATTTGGTCTTTCGGAAACGGCGAAGGCTCCGGCGAATTGGACCCTGAAGTGGAATACGAGGCCGCTGGATTCTACAACGCCCAGTTGCAAGTGGTCAACGAGTATGGCTGCACCGACGTGTACTCCCAGGAAATTGAGGTCTACACTGACTTGTACATCTACGTGCCCACGGCCTTCACGCCCGACAACGATGGGTTGAACGACGCTTGGCTTCCCTCCATCATTGGTCAAGATGTCATCGCCACCTACGAGTGTTCTGTGTTCACGCGTTCAGGAGATCGCGTCTTTTACACCACCGATCCAAACAAGGCTTGGATTGGAGGCAACGATTTGTCTGGGGAGGGTGTCCACTACAGCAGTGGTGGAGAGGTCTTTGCGTGGCGCATCCTCATCAAAAAGAAGGATGGCCAAGGCGCCAAAACATACACAGGGCAAGTGACCATGATTCGTTGATTCGAACGAGATGCGAATGCGATGGGTGATCGGGTTGGTGGCGCTCGCTTGGGGCAACCTCGCGGCGCAGTCGATTGTCACGCCCTTGGGAAGCGGCGAGGAAACGCGGTTGCGGGCCCCTGTTGTCAGCGATGCAGACACCGTCTACCAGAAGCACGAGACCCTGATCAATGTCCAATTCAGCCAGGTTCAGTTGAGCCAATGGGCCGCCGGTGGACAAAGCTCGGCGAGCCTCATTGCCAAGCTAGACCAGTTCTGGGAATACGACGGCACGACCCTTGGATGGGACACGGAACTCCATGCAGCCTTTGGTCTGCTCCACCGCCCCGATGAGAACAGCATCCTGAAAACCGACGACCGCATTGAATTGGCCTCCAAGATCGGATACCGACTCAAAGACAAAGGCGCACTCACGGCACTCGGGAGTTTCCGGACCCAAATGGCCCCTGGTTTTGCCGCGGTCAACGGGGTCCCTGACCCTTCTCAAGTGACGTCTCGCTTCATGGCTCCCGGATACCTCGTGGTGGCCCTCGGATTGGATTTGAAACCGACCCCCACCACCACCGTGTTCCTCGCCCCTTTCACCTCGAAATCCACTTACGTTCTGGATGAGTCGCTTTCGGCTGCAGGGATGTTTGGGGTTGCCCCTGGAGAACAGGCTCGACACGAGGTGGGGGGCTACATCCGCCTTGGATTGAAGGAGCAGGTCACCGAGAATGTGACCTACGCGGTCCGTCTCGACCTCTTCAGCAACTACCTCGAAGAGCCCGAAGCCGTAGACATCTTTTCCGACCACGTCTTGACCCTGAAGGTGAACGACTGGCTGTCGACCACCTTGGGCCTCACCTTGATCTACGACAAAGATGTCGAACTCGTCTTGCGAGAACCCGACCCCGACATTCCCGGAGATGACGGTGAAATGGGTCCCGGCGTCCAGCTGAAACAAATCCTTGCTGTAGGTTTGTCCTTGAAATTTTCTTGACATGAAAGCTTTTGTGTTCCCGGGCCAAGGCGCCCAATTCTCCGGGATGGGGAAAGACCTGTACGACGCTTCACCACAAGCCCGTGCACGCTTCGAAGAAGCCAACGACATTCTTGGCTTCGACATCGCCTCCATCATGTTTGAAGGCAGCGACGAGGCACTCAAACAGACCAAGGTGACACAACCTGCCATTTTCCTGCACTCGGTCATCCTTGCCGAGTGTTTGGGGGAGGCGTTTCAACCGGACATGGTCGCAGGCCACAGCTTGGGTGAGTTTAGCGCGTTGGTGGCTGCAGGTGCTTTGCAGTTCGCCGATGGGTTGCGCCTTGTGAGCGCCCGCGCCAACGCCATGCAAAAGGCGTGTGAGTTGCAGCCGTCGACCATGGCTGCGGTGCTTGGCCTGGACAACGACGTGGTGGAAGACATCTGCAACACCCTCGACGGTGTCGTGGTTGCTGCCAACTACAACTGCCCAGGACAACTCGTGATTTCAGGAGAAGTACCTGCTGTGGAGGCCGCCTGCGCCGCATTGAGTGAGGCGGGTGCACGGCGTGCACTGATGCTTCCGGTGGGGGGTGCCTTCCACAGTCCTTTGATGGAACCTGCCCGCGAAGAACTCGCTTCTGCCATTGCGCAGGCAGACATCCAAGCGCCGCGTTGTCCGATCTACCAAAACGTCAGTGCGGAGCCCACGAGCGACCCAGATTTGATTCGTCAACAATTGGTGGCGCAATTGACCGCGCCAGTGCGTTGGACGCAAACCATGCAAACCATGATTGCGGACGGGGCTTCCGAGGTCACCGAAGTGGGGCCTGGCAAGGTGCTGCAAGGCCTGTTCAAGAAGGTCGATCGCGCCTTCCCCACCCAGTCTGCTGGATTGGAAGTGGCATAACTGCGCTTCTTCTGCCGCATCAAAAAGGCCATCCGCGCGGATGGCCTTTTTTTCGTGTCGGTTGTGAATCGGAGTGGAGGTGATTAAGAAGACGCTTCGTCACCCACTTGGGTTGCGTAGGCGAACAAATTGCTCACCTCGTGCTCAGCTGCATGCAGCGCTTCGCGTAGGGCGCGATTCTCAGATCTCAGGTCATCGTTGCGTTGCTGGGTGCGCGCCAACTCTGCCTTCAATCGCAAGAATTCGCCCATGACCGCTTTGCGTTCTGTCAAAGCCGCCTGCAACTGTTTTTCGAGCAACATCTCCATGGCCCACAAGATAGCGTTGAAGGTCCCTGAAGGGGGCACAACTCACCGGAGTTATCAACGGGCGAAACCTCCGTTTTTGTGAACGCGCCGCCACCAGAACAGAAAGGCAAACCCCGCCAATCCAAAAAAGGCACAACCGCCGTACAACGACAACAAGACTTCAGGATTGGTGGCGTACCACGTCCCTGAAACGTAGGCGCCTCCGCCGATGCCCACCTCCAGCGCCATCAGCATTGTGCTCAACGACGTGGCCGCTTTTCCCTCTGGCGCGAGGTCAACGGTCCACGCGAAAATGGCGGGCATGTTGATGCCGATGGACAACCCGTACACCACGCCCGCCGTGAGCAGCATGGGAACGGACGTGGCATTGGAGAACAACGTCATGCCCACCGCCAACAACACGGCGCCCACCATCATCAGCTCCACCCGCCCATGTCGATCCGAGGCCTTTCCTGCGATCAACCGTGCCACAATGGAGGCCGCGACCACCACCGTGTTGAACGACCCTTTGTACTTGAACCCCAGCCCTTCCACAAGGTCAGGGGTGACCGTCAAGAACGCCCCAAACGCCAATGCAACTGGCAACAAAAACACCGACGACGGCCACGCAGCCCGCTCCAAACTTCCTCCTTCAAACACATTGAGGTCGCCCCATTGAACCTTCCTCGGGTGAGGAAGGGATTCGGGCAACAACGCAGTCATGCCGTAGGCGGCCACACCCAACGCGCTGCTCGCCAAAAACATGGCATCGTAGCCAAACTCCACTGCCAACCAACTGCCCAAAGCTGGGCCCAAAGCCATGCCGGCATTGCCTGCCACCCCGAGGTAACCCAGGGCCTCTCCCCTTCTTTGGGCTGGGACGATGTCCGTCAAGAGTGCGCTGGTGCCCGTGGGTCGGAAACCTGTCGACAGGCCGTGGAGCAGTCGCACCACCAAAAAGCCCGTCACCGCCATGGCCACATTGTCCATGCGCGCCGCACCAATGTACGCGAACCCCGCCAAGGCCGTGACCGCAGTGCCAAAAAGCATCACCGGCTTGCGTCCCGCCCGATCCGCCATGCGTCCCGACACAAATCGACTGAAAAACGCGCCAATGGTGAACAGCGCCACAATCCAACCGATCAAATGGTGTGCGCCCATTTGGGCCAAATAGCCAGGCAACTCGGGCAACAGCATGCCAAAACTGGCCATGAACAACACGGTCCCCGTGCAGAGCAACCAAAAGGTTCGGGTGAAGAGCGGCGTTTCCAAGGACGCGAAGTTAGTCCGCGAGCTCGTCCCTACCTTTCAGTCATGGCACGGCGGTATCCCACGAAAGTATTGATCGCTTGGGGCGAAGCCATTTCCGGAAATGGCGAACTCAGAAAATGGCTCTTGGGCCACGGCTATCCCGAACTTGGCCTCTTTGTTCATGCGATGCACAACCAATCCGAAGCGCGGACGTGGCTCATCAACGAAGGGTTTCCGGAGTTGATGGCGCTCTGTGGCGGCTCAGAAGGCGACCCGCGCGCCGTGCAATGGTTGCGCAACCACAATCACCCTGTGCTCGCGTTGATGGCGTTGGCCGCGGACAACGACGACGATGCCATGAGGGAGTTGATTCAAGGTCACGACCGCATTTGGGCCAACCTGGCGCTGAAAATTCGATCCATCAAAAACGGCATTGAAGAACGTCACAACGACTGGCACAGCTTTGGCCGAGACTGACGGATTCAGGAGGGTGTGGAGAAGGTCAAGCTGCTGAGGGATTCCGGCGCCAGCCACGCGTTGGCCACCTCCAACAAGTCGGAGGCCTGGAGAGCTTCAATTGCTTGAACCAACGAATCCAAGGTCTCCACACGGTCGTACATCAAATACGTCTTGGCGAGGCCAGAAAGCACCGTCGCTCCATGCTCGTGGCCCAAGGCGATTTGGCCCAACAGTTGCTGCTTGGCATCATGAAGTTGACGGGTGCCCAGGGATTTGGTCCGGATGACATCCAGTTCCTTTCGGACCAAGTGCTCAACCCGTTTGTGGAATCGTGCGTCGGTGCCGAAGTACACATTGAACACCCCCGTGTCTTGGTAAACCACGTGGTTGGCCTCGATGTGGTACGCCATCCCGTGCTTCTCCCGAATGTTGAGGTTTAGCCTGCAATTCATGGCTGGACCGCCCAACAGATTGGCCAGCACCGTCATCGCCAACTTGTCTTTGCTGTTGCCCCCCGGCGCCACGCATCCTGTGATGTGGTGAACTTGGTGGATGCCCTTGGGCAGCGTTTGCGCAAACACGCCTGCCGGCTTCGGCGCGACGCGGCCAACAGCGGCCGACTTGGGCCCTGAAGAAAAGGCCCCGAAGTGTCGTTCAGCCCACTTCAAGACGGCCTCCCAGGTGACCGCCCCCACCACACCGAGGACCATGTTGTCGGGTCGGTAGTGGCGTGACACAAAGTCTTGCACCTGCTTCCGCGACAACCGCTTCACACTTTCTGCAGCACCCAAAATCGGTGCCGCCAGTGGATGCCCCTGATACAGTCCCGCTTCGAAAGACTCAAAAATCACATCGCCGGGCTGGTCCTGAACGCCCGCAATTTCATCGAGAATCACATCCCGCTCCTTGTCCATCTCCGCCTTAGGAAACACACTTTGAAATGCGATGTCCGCCAACAACTCCATGGCACGTTCGGTGTCTTTGCTGCGCTGAGAGGACGTGATCCAAGTATCCTCCTTGGTGGTGTAGGCGTTGATTTCGCCCCCCACCGATTCCATCCGATTCAGGATGTGAAACGCCTTGCGCTTCTGCGTCCCCTTGAAGAGCACATGCTCAATGAAATGGGCCAAACCCGCTTCCCCCTCGCCCTCGTCTCTCGTGCCCGCATTCACCACAAGGGCACAATGGGTCACTTCCCGCGGCATCCAAGCATGAATGATTCGCAAGCCATTGGGCAGAACGTGGGTTTGGAATTCTGGGTTCACCATGCAAAGGTCGGTGGGAAAACGAAGCGTGGTGCGATGGCCCGCATGCTTAAGCCCAAAATGACAGAAACACCAGCATCACTGCGCCCGCCACCCCCATCACCAGCAAGGTGTACGGCAAGATGTCGCGGGCAGACAGTCCAGTGATGCCCAACAGCGGCAACGCCCAAAATGGCTGCAGCATGTTGGTCAGTTCGTCCCCAAACGCCATGGCCATGATGCCCCGCTCCAGGGGCACCCCCAACGCATGGCACGCCTCCAAGACGAGCGGTCCCTGCACAGCCCACTGGCCACCCCCACTGGGCACAAACACATTCAAGACCCCTGAGGACACAAACAGCGCCTCGGGAAGCCAATTGGCAGAGGTCGCCCCCACCAACGAGACGGCGAGCCAGGCACCCAATCCCGTGCCAGAAACCATCCCCATGATGCCGAAGTACAGAGGAAATTGGACCAAAATACCCGCAGCCCCAGAAATGGCTTCATCCAAGGCACCGAGCAAACCACGCACTTCGCCATGGGCCAACAACGCCGCACCCAGCAAGACCATGTTGATCCAATCGGGCGTCACAAACGCCAACTCGAACAAGGGACCCGACGCCCACGCCCATGACGTGGCGCCAACCACACATGCCACTCCCAGAACCCACGGGATGACCCGACCTCGATCCAGACGCTCAGCCAATCCTTCCGCACGTGCCTCAGCCTTCTTGAGCGCACGCCGCGCCTCCGACACCTCGGGCAACACGTTGTCTGAACCGCCACCAAGTCGTCGACCCAGCCACAAAAACGTGAGGACCACAACGACCACCGTGGTCCAAGTCACGGCTTGGCTCCACCCGGTCAACGCCGTTTCACTCAAGGTCAACGCGTCAGGCAATTCTGCGGCCCACGTCGCATTGGGCACCAAGGACGCCAAGTGCCCTTTCTCGGCCACTTTCAAAGGCGCCGAACCTCCCAATCCTCCATGCCAAACCAACAGCCCAGTGTACCCCGCGGCGCCCAGCACCCCCAGAGATACCTTACGCAAGGAAGAGGCTTCCCCTTCAGCCCGGCGCCGGTCCATGACGCCACGCACCAATATCGCGCCCGCAATCAAGCCAAGGCCCCAGTTGAGCCATCCCAACGTCATGCTCAGCAACGCCACTTTGGCAGGGGCATGCGCAGGGGTCAAGACAATCCAATCGATGGCCCTGCGAAGGGCCTTCAACACTGGAGGCGCCAACGCCAACACGTGGCCCAACACCAGCATGAACATGGCCTGAAAGCCAAATCGAATGAGCCCGGGATTCCACAAGCCTTGGGCCCAGGCATCGAGCACTTCGTGGGGGGTGGCCTCTCGCAAGGCCAAGCAACCCGCCAAGGCCGTCAACATCACCGCAATCGTGAACGGACTGGGCAACCAACGTTGAAATCCACGGGCGTACGCGTCAAGCGCACGCTCAAGCGCGGATTCTTGGACGTGCTTGCCAGCCATGCAGGCCGCTTAGAAGGGCAGATCGTCGTCGTCCGCAGGTGCGGCGGCGGGCATCGGTTGGACAGGTGGCATCGGAGCTGCGCTCACAGCCGCAGGCTGTTGCCCCGCCTCTGCGCCACCGGCTTGGTCGCCGCGCTCAATGCGCCATGCATTCAAGTCCACGTAGTATTGGCCGTTGTACTCACGGCACGCAGATCAAATTTCACATTCACCACATCTCCCTCGGCGCACTGACCAAGCTGCTCTGACTTTTCCTTGAGCGCCGAGAACTTGATGTCCTGGGGGTACTGCTCCATGGTGGTCACGACGAAGTCGCGCTTGTAAAATCCACTGGGAAAATCTTGCTGGTCAAACAGCTTCTTGAGGGTGCCTTTCACTTCAAATGCCATGAGACGAAGATAAGCCTTGGGCCTCTTTTTTCCGCGTCAACCGGCGTTGAAAGCGAGGAGGGTTTTCCACGCTTCATCCACCATGCCCTTGTCCAAAAAGTCCGCCGCCATGTGGTGCAAGGCTTCCTCCAACTTCGCGCCGTCGTTCTCGTGCTCCATGAACGCCTCAGCCAGCTCCAAGAGCTTGTGCTCATTGACGTCGGTCTCGTCCGGCATGGTCTCAGTTCCCCCCAACATGGCGAGGTGGTTTCCGGTCAACACCCGGCTCGTGCGAATGTCCTCCGGCAAGGCATCGACTCCCATGCCCACGAAGCCAAAGGGCTTGGGCACCGTGAACAACGCGTCGCCGTGGGCACGAACGTAATGCGCCCCTCCACAGCGTCCGACCAAATCCAACTTGGTTGCGTCGGGCACTCCTGTCTCGTTCAAAACGTCCTCGCGGAAGTGCATGCGCACGATTTCGGCAAACACCAGCTGTCCGGCACCTCCTTGGTCTCCGAGCGACTCCAACTTCATCACCTTGCATTCCAGTTGAACCGGTGATTCCCCCACCCGTGGAGGCTGAACCGCTTCCGAAGGCACTGGGGTCAAACCTGCCTTGACAAATTCATCCACCCCCTCGGCGAAGTCCGTGCTTGCGAGCGAGCATGCGTGAACCAAGGCGTGGTCCACCAAATTCACCACCACTTCCCCCACCTCTTGCACGTTGTCCCAAGTGTGTTTGGTCGTGGCATCTCGGCCCCGTCGCGCAGGAGAGAAAATCACCATGGGCGGGTTCGCCGAGAACACATTGAAGTAGCTGAACGGGGCGAGGTTCACCCTTCCCTGCCCATCGACCGTGCTGGCAAAGGCAATTGGGCGGGGCGCAATGCCGCCGAGCAGGCATCCGTGCAGCTTCTTGGCATCCAGCTCGGAAGGCAGATAAGTCACGTGGGTGGACATCACTTCGCGTCGTGAGATTCCACCGCGTCAATCGACCCCATGACCTTGTCCTTCAGACCTTCCTTGAATGCGGCAATGCGCGCGCGAAGTGCGTCGTCAGTGGCGCCGAGGATTTGTGCGGCCAAGATGCCTGCGTTCGTCCCGCCATCCAACGCGACCGTGGCCACGGGCACGCCCGAGGGCATTTGAAGAATGCTCAAGACCGAATCCCAGCCGTCAATGCTGTTGCGGCTCTTGATGGGCACGCCAATGACAGGAAGCGGCGTCAAGGACGCGGTCATGCCTGGCAAATGTGCAGCTCCACCGGCACCAGCGATGATCACACCTATGCCGCGTTCTTCAGCGCCGCGTGCGTAGTCCACCATGCGGTCAGGGGTGCGGTGCGCAGACACCACCGTCATTTCACACGTCACACCCAATTTGCGAAGGACGCGCTGAGCACCTTCCATCACAGGCAAGTCACTTGCGCTGCCCATGATGATGCCTACAGATTTGTTCATGCCACGAAGATACTGCCCTTCGTCCGGCATCTCATGACAAAAAGCGATCGCAAGGACTCAGCCCTCGAACTTGTCGATCCGCTTCTTCAGCTCCGAGGCCAACTCGTAGTTCTCGGTGGCAATCGCCTCCTCCAATTGGCGCTGCAAGTCCTTCAACGACACCTTTTTGGGTGCCTTGGGCTTCTTCGCCTTCGGGGACTCCTCTCCTTGCGTCTCGCTTTCCGAACCATCGAGGGCCACTCCGGCTTCGTCCATCACTTGCTGACTGCACCGGATGGGGCATCCGAACCGAACCGCGACCGCCACGGCATCCGAGGAGCGCGAATCGATCTTTTCTTCTCGAATCCCATCGGTCACCGTCAATTGGGCGTAAAAAATGCCCTCCATCATCTTGTGAATGAGCACCTCCGTCACCTCCATGCCAAACGCCGACAGCGTGTTCTTCATGAGGTCATGCGTCAACGGACGGCTCGGCCTCATGTTCTCTAGCTCGATGGCGATGGATTGTGCTTCTGCCCCTCCAATGACAATGGGAAGCTTACGCTTGCCGTTCACCTCACCCAAGACGAGTGCGTACGCCCCTGAGGATGAACCGCTCAAGGCGATGTCCAAGATTTCAAGGTCGAGTTTCTTCATCAGTTTGCGAGGTGAATTGGCATCAGCCCAACGTCTTCATCGCCGCGGCCAATTTAGGCAAAACCTCAAAGGCATCCCCCACGATTCCGTAGTCGGCCGCCTTGAAGAACGGCGCCTCTGGATCGGTGTTGATGGCCACGATGACTTTGCTTTGGTTGACCCCTGCGAGGTGTTGGATGGCGCCAGAAATGCCTGCCGCGATGTAGAGGTCTGGGCGGATGGTGATGCCCGTTTGTCCCACGTGCTCGTGGTGAGGGCGCCATCCCATGTCACTGACTGGTCGGCTGCATGCCGTGGTGGCTTGCATGGCCTGGGCCAGCTCTTCCACAATGCCCCAATGCTCAGGGCCTTTCAAGCCGCGTCCAGCAGAGACCACACGCACCGCTTCGGGAAGCGGTACAGAGCCGTCCTCGCTGGAGGCTTCAAATCCTTTCACGGTGAGTCGGGCCTCGCCTGCGTCCGCTGAGAATGCCTCGACCGAGGCCGCCGCACCGTCCGACGCCACCCCAAACGCGTTGGGCGTGGTGGTCACGACTTTCTTGTCCGTCTCAATGTTCACGTGTGCCATGGCCTTGCCGCTGAACACGTTCTTTTTCACTTCTGAACCTTGGAGCAAGCCCGTGACGCCAGGCACCATGCCTGCGCCCATGCGCACAGCCACACGGGGTGCCACAGCCCGACCGATGTGGTCGTGAGGCGCCACCACGAGGGTGGCCCCTTCCGCATCTGCCGCGGCGGCCACAACACGTGCGATTTGGCCTTCGTCTTGAAGGTTGTCGCTTATGTGCAACACCTTGGATGCACCCGCGGCTCCGGCGCCGCCATCTCCATTCAGTTCACCCACCACCAATGCGGTGACGGTCGCCCCACATCGTTGTGCGTAGGACACGGCTTCCAGGCCAGCCTTGGTGGCCTGGCCATTCTTTGTAGGGACAAACGCCAAACAATTCATGTCTTTCAATTTCTGGGGTTAGAGGACTTTGGCTTCTTCGCGCAACAAACGCACGAGTTCTTCAGGGGCATCGGCAGACACCATTTTGCAATCTCCCTTCGCAGGGGGAAGCTCGAACTTCGCCACCGCCGTGGCTTGGACGCCACCTTCGGCAGGCACCACGTTCAATGGCTTGGTGCGCGCAGCCATGATGCCGCGCATGTTGGGGATGCGTTGCTCCGCCATGCCCTTGGCCGCGCTGACGACCACGGGAAGCGTGGCTTCGACCGCTTCAAGACCGCCGCTTGCCTCGCGCTTGGCCTGTGCCTTGCCGCCGTCGAGATCGAGTGACGTGGCGAGTGAGATGTAGGCCGCATTGAGCATTTCAGCCACCATGCCTCCCACGACAGAACCGTTGTGGTCGATGGTTTCCTTTCCGCACAGCACAACGTCGTACCCTCCCTGCTTGGCGTGGTGGGCGATGAGCGACGCGGTGTGAAGGGCGTCTTGCGGATTCGCGTCAATGCGCACCGCATCATCTGCCCCGATGGCCAAGGCCTTGCGGATGACGGGGTCACAATCCGCCTCACCCACCGTGATGGTCGTGACGCTGCCTCCGTGCTGCTCTTTCAATTCGAGCGCACGGACAAGGGCATACCACTCGTCGTAGGGGTTGACAATGAATTGAACGCCATTGGCGTCAAATTGCGTGTCGCCTTCCGTGAAGGCAATCCGGCTCGTGGTGTCCGGGGCTTTGCTGATGCAAACGAGAAACTTCATGGTCATTGAATGAATGACTTCGAGGGCCCAAATGACCGCGTCGAAGGAGTCTCAAAGGTAGGTCAGCACGAACGATTCGATGCCCCGATATTGCATCCAATCCCCCCTTTTGGACTTGGCATTGCTTAATCAATTATCTTTGCCGCCCAAATCGGACCTACAATGCGTGAAGTCACTTTCCGGGAAGCCGTGGCCGAGGCCATGAGCGAAGAGATGCGTCGGGACGAGTCAGTCTTCCTCCTCGGGGAGGAAGTGGCTGAGTACAACGGCGCCTACAAAGCCTCCAAAGGCATGTTGGATGAGTTTGGTGAGGATCGTGTCATTGACACCCCCATCGCCGAGCTCGGATTCAGTGCCATTGCGGTGGGTGCAGCCATGAATGGGTTGCGTCCCATTGTGGAATACATGACGTGGAACTTTGCGGTTTTGGCCTCAGACCAAATCATCAACCACGCCTCCAAAATGCTCCAGATGAGCGGGGGGCAGTTCTCCGTGCCCATCGTCTTCCGCGGCCCCAACGGCACCGCCGGCCAACTCGCGGCCACGCACAGCCAGAGCTACGAAAGCCTGTACGCTTCCATGCCAGGCCTCAAAGTGGTGACCCCGTTCACACCATATGAAGCGAAAGGCCTCTTGAAGTCAGCCATCCGCGACAACGACCCTGTGCTCGTCATGGAGTCTGAGAAGATGTACGGCGACAAGGGCATGATTCCAGAAGGAGAATTTCTCGTGCCCATTGGCAAAGCCAACGTCCGCCGCAAAGGCGAAGACGTGACCATTGTGTCGTTTGGCAAAATCCTGAAGGACGTGCACGCCGCGGCCGACGAACTCGCCAAAGAAGGCATCGAAGCAGAAATCATCGACCTCGTCACGATTCGCCCTTTGGATCTCGACACCATCTTGGAGAGCATCAAGAAAACCAACCGTCTGGTGATTGTGGAGGAGAGCTTCCCTGTGGCGTCCATTGCCACTGAAATCACCTACCGGGTGCAGCGTCACGCGTTCGATCACCTCGACGCGCCAATCCGCCGCCTCTGCCAGAGTGACACCCCATTTGCCTTCTCCACCAGCCTCATTGAGGAAGCCCTTCCACAAGCGAAGGACATCGTGGAGGCTTGCAAAGACGTAGCTTACGTCGCCTAAGAAAGACTTTACAAAACAACTTTTGATCAAATCGGGCCGACTGGCGGCCCCACAATCTCAACCTCATGCAGCAATCACTGCTCTACCTCGTTCCAGGTTTGGCCATTCTCGGCCTCATTGTCATGGCCGTCCAAGCCGCATGGGTGCGCAAGCAAAGTGTCGGCGAAGCTCGTATGAGCGAAATCGCGCAGCACATTCACGAAGGCGCCCTCGCTTTTTTGAGCGCTGAGTACCGCATCCTCGCGGTGTTCGTCGTCGTGGCAGGAGCCCTTCTTGGCCTTGTGTCCTCCATGGTGGAAACCACCCACTGGTTCATCGTTGTCGCGTTTGTCATCGGTGCCGTGTTCTCGGCACTTGCAGGCAACATAGGCATGCGCATCGCCACCCAAGCCAACGTGCGCACCACGCAAGCGGCTCGCACGAGCTTGAGCGAGGGCCTGAAAGTCTCCTTCACGGGCGGCATGGTGATGGGCCTCGGCGTGGCCGGCCTTGCAGTCTTCGGTTTGAGTGCCCTTTTCATCCTTCTCCTCGGTTGGATGGGCGGTGGAGCAGAAGGCACCTCTGTGGACCAAATGACCGTCATCCTCGAAGCCCTCGCTGGTTTCTCACTTGGTGCAGAGAGCATCGCCCTGTTCGCCCGTGTGGGCGGCGGCATCTACACGAAGGCTGCAGACGTCGGCGCGGACCTCGTCGGCAAGGTTGAAGCAGGCATTCCTGAGGACGATCCCCGCAACCCCGCCACCATCGCCGACAACGTGGGCGACAACGTGGGTGACGTGGCCGGCATGGGTGCAGACCTCTTCGGTTCTTACGTCGCCACCGTGTTGGCGGCCATGGTTCTCGGCAACTACGTGATCAGCGACATGGGTGGCAGCATCTCCGACAACTTTGGAGGCATGTCCACCATCTTGTTGCCCCTTGTGATTTCTGCCCTCGGCATCGTGTTCTCGATTCTCGGCGCACAAGTGATCCGCGTGGATGACGACGCCAAGGAAGCCCAAGTGCAGGCGGCCTTGAACCGTGGCAACTGGGGGTCCATCATCTTGACAGCCATCGCATGCTTCTTCTTGGTGGACACGATGCTCCCTGAGCAACTCACCATGGAGTTCTTTGGTGAAGATGCCCGCACCTTCAGCTCCATGAACGTCTTCTACTCGGTGATCGTCGGTCTCGTGGTGGGCGGTGCGATTTCCTACATGACAGAGTACTACACCGGCCTCGGCAAGAAGCCCGTCCTCGACATTGTCCAGCAGTCTTCGACGGGTGCCGCGACCAACATCATCGCAGGTCTCGCGACAGGCATGATTTCGACGTTTGGCCCCATCCTTCTCTTCGCTGCGGCCATTTACGCAGCCTACGAGTTTGCCGGCTTCTACGGGGTGGCAATCGCCGCTTGCTCCATGATGGCCACCACGGCCATGCAGCTCGCGATTGATGCCTTCGGCCCCATCGCGGACAATGCCGGTGGCATCGCGGAGATGAGCGAACTCCCTGAAGAAGTTCGTGAGCGCACCGACATTCTCGACTCTGTCGGAAACACCACGGCCGCCATCGGCAAAGGCTTTGCCATCGCCTCTGCGGCACTGACGGCCTTGGCTTTGTTTGCAGCGTACGTCGAGTTCACAGGCATTGAAGGCATCAACATCTTCAAGGCCAACGTGCTTGCCGCATTGTTCATCGGTGGCATGGTGCCCGTTGTGTTCTCCGCCTTGGCCATGAACAGCGTTGGAAAGGCCGCCATGGAAATGGTGCAGGAAGTCCGGCGCCAGTTCAAAGAAATTCCTGGAATCCTGGAAGGCACGGGCACTCCTGAATACGGCAAGTGCGTGGACATCTCCACCCAAGCTGCATTGAAGGAAATGATGCTCCCAGGCGCCATGACGATCCTCTTCCCCTTGGTCATCGGCTTGTTGCCCCTCATGTTGGGCGCAGAAGCAGCATGGGCTGCTGAAACCCTCGGTGGCTACATGGCCGGTGTGACCGTGAGCGGTGTGCTTTGGGCCATCTTCCAGAACAACGCTGGAGGTGCGTGGGACAACGCCAAGAAGTCCTTTGAGGCTGGCGTGGAAATCAACGGCGAGATGACCTACAAAGGTTCTGACGCCCACAAGGCAGCCGTGACCGGCGACACCGTGGGTGACCCCTTCAAGGACACCTCGGGTCCATCCATGAACATCCTCATCAAGTTGACGTGCCTCGTCGGCTTGGTCATCGCACCCATTTTGGGTGGTGGACACGGCGAAGGTCACGCCGAAGATGTCGAAGCGAACACAGAGCGCACTGAAATTGTTGCCTCCGTGAACGAATGAACAACATGAAGTATCTCCTCCTCCCCCTCTTTGCAGCAGCTGCCTTGTTGGTGGCCTGCGGAGAAACCACGCAAGAAGGCCCCAAGGCCTCCGCAACACAAGGCGAAACCGTCCAAACCTCTGTTGAAGATGGCGTGTACGTCCTCAACAAAGTGAAGCCCAAGGTGACGTGGTCTGCCCAGAAGCTGACTGGAGACGGCCACAACGGCACCCTGCACATCGAAACGGGCAAGTTCCGCGTACAGGACGGACAAATTGCCGAAGGCATGGTCATTTTTGACATGAAGCGCATCGCGGTGTCCGACCTGCAGGGAGAAAAAAAGGAAAGCCTCGAAGGTCACTTGCGTTCAGGCGACTTCTTCAACGTGGAAACCCACCCCCAAGCGGTCCTCAGCGTCAGTGACGTCACTGAAGCAGCCAACGGCAAAGCACAATTGAATGCGACGCTGACCATGAACGGAGAAGCGGTGGATTACACCATTCCGGTGGAGGTCGTCGTCGCAGACATTCCTGGGGACACCAAAGGCTTGGCCATCCAAGGCAAGTTCAGGCTCGACCGCACCAAGCACAACATCACGTACCGCTCTGAGACCTTCGACGACAAGCTCGATTGGTTCATCAAGGACGAAGTGGAACTCGGATTCTCGGTCCTCGGTGTGCCCACCATGTGATTGAATCCACTAACAAACATCAAAAAAGGCCCGCAGTTGCGGGCCTTTTTTGTGTCCTGACACTCCGAAAAACTCGGAGAGGAAGGCTCAACTGAACAGGTTGTTCAGCTTGCCATCAATGGCTGTGATGATGCCTCCGAGGTCCTCCTTGTCCTCGTGGAAGTTGTTGTTGTCCACGTCAATGATCAAGAGTTCACCCTTGTTGTAGGTGCTGATCCATGCCTCGTAGCGCTCATTCAATCGGTTGAGGTAGTCCAGACGGATGGCCTCCTCGTATTCGCGGCCGCGCTTTTGGATTTGAGCCACAAGCGTGGGCACAGACGCGCGCAGGTAAATGAGCAGGTCCGGCGGCGTGACGAACTCTTCCATCAACTCGAACAAAGACAGGTAGTTCTCAAAATCGCGAGATGTCATCAACCCCATGGCCTGCAGGTTGGGCGCAAAGATGTTGGAGTCCTCGTAAATGGTCCGATCCTGAATGACGGGCTTCCCCTTCGCCTTCATCTCGATCAGCTGCGCAAACCGAGACTTTAGGAAATACACCTGCAAATTGAAGGACCACCGGGTCATGTCCTTGTAGAAGTCGTTCAGGTAGGGGTTGTCGTCCACTTGCTCGAAGTGAGCCGTGTAGCGATAGTGTTTGGCCAACAGCGTCGTCAAGGTTGTCTTCCCTGATCCAATGTTGCCTGCAATGGCGAGATGCATGGGGTCTTCGTCGTGGGGTTGAATGCAAAAATGGAAGGCCAAAGTAGGTCGGCGACTGCGCTCTTCCAAGCAACGTCAACAGGTTGGGGATAACTCTTGCTTGGATGCGTCGAGCACAGCCCTGAGTGTGGCCTCGTCGTGCGTCAAACGCGGCACCTTGTGCTGTCCCCCCAAACGCTGGTTGCCTTCGAGCCACGCATCGAACGTTCCCGAGGGCACCACCCGAACGGTGGGCATGTCCAAGGCGAGGTTGGCGGTGCGTTTGGCCTTGTAATCGCCATTCAAACGCTGAAGCTGGGCATCCAACCGCTTCGCCAAGGCCGCTTCGGAGGGCTGCATGCATCCGCGTTGAAATTCTAAGGCCCAAGTGTGGCCTACAGGCTTGCCAAAATCGTCGAGCACAGGCCCCGCCATGTAGTTGTAAAGCTCCGTCCCCAGGGCCTTGCACACTTTGGCGACGGCTTGGTCCGTTTGGTGTTCCATGACCTCCTCGCCCACCAAATTCAAGTGAGACGAAATGCGCCCTGCCAAGTGAATGCGAAGCGGAACCTTCGAGGTGATGGTCACCAAATCCCCCAACAAGTAGCGCCACAACCCCGCGTTGGTGGAAATGACGAGGGCGTACGTGTGGCCCACTTCCACTTCCCGAAACTCCAATGCCCGAGGCTGGGGCTGCCCCACTTCTTCCAGCGGCATGAACTCGTAGTAAATGCCGTGATCCATCAAGAGCGCCATGTCGTCGCGCCCCAAATCTTCTTGGTAGGCGAAAAAGCCCTCCGAGGCATTGTATGTCTCGAGGTAGTGCATCGGGGGAAGTCCCGGCACGTCGGGAATCATGTTGGTGAAGGTCTCACGGTAGGGCTTGAATCCCACCCCGCCGTGCATGTAGAGCCACAGGTTGGGCCAAACCTCGCGCAGGTTGGATTTGCCCGTGACTTCGAGCACGCGTTGCGTCACCAAAGACATCCAACTGGGCACGCCCGCCAAGATCCTGACGTCTTCCACTGCGGTGGCCCGGGCCATGGCTTCCACCTTTTCTTCCCAGTCCGACATCAGCGCAATGCTTCGGTTGGGGGTTCTCCTGGCTTCACACCAGGGTGGCAAATGCCTGACGATGATGGCACTCAAGTCTCCTTTTAAGGCGCTTTGGCCCTCTTTGACCAACGCACTTGAGCCGCCAAGAATGAGGTGTTTTCCTTGATACAACTGGGCGCGGGGGACTTGATGACAAAACTGGGCCAGCACGTCCTTCCCGCCTTTGTAGTGGCCGTCGTGGAGCGACTCGCTCGTGACCGGCAGCCACTTGTGGTGGTCGCTGGTGGTGCCGGAGCTTTGGGCAAACCACTGGGTGACACCCGGCCACAACACATTCCGTTCGCCGTCGCGGGCTCGGAGGATCCAGGGCTTCAACGCGTCGTAAGTCACGATGGGCACGTGCCGCACAAAGTCCTTGCGGCGAGCCACGTCGCTGGCTTTGTCAATCCCCAGTGACTTGCCGTACACCGTGGAAGCCAACCCGTGCATCAGTCCGAGGTAGACCCCACGCTGTGCGTCCGCGGGGCGAGATTGCGCCCACAAGATGTGAGGCATTCGCGCACCGATCAGGCTGTGAAAAATCCGATTGGCTGGCATGAACGTCAAGGTACGCCACAAGCCCATGCCTTGTGCACCCTTGGTGCCTCAGCCTGCGACTCACAAAAGCACCTGAATCAAACGACCTCTTCCGCGGGGGCAAAAACTTTCTGCGCAGCATCCAAGGCAAAATCGATGTCCGCCTCGGACGTGTACCTCGAGAAGGAG
The DNA here is from genome assembly GCA_002863145.1 of Flavobacteriales bacterium. Taxonomy (GTDB): domain Bacteria; phylum Bacteroidota; class Bacteroidia; order Flavobacteriales_D; family Sanyastnellaceae; genus UBA11663. Next base: position 18,164 of record PKDW01000029.1, on the reverse strand, counting down.
AAGCGCACACTCGCCTTGTTGGAGTCGTGAAATTGAAGGGCCCTGAGCACGTGAGAGCCGAGCGTCGCACCGCTGGAACAGGCGCTGCCTCCTGAACATGCCACCCCTTCAAGGTCGAGCAGAAACACCGCCATGCCGCCGTTGGCGTGTTCAGGGAATTGCACGTTCAGCACAGTGTAAAGGCGGTCTTTTTTGTCCGAGTCCCCGTTGAACACCACACCAGGAATGCGCTCCCTGAGTCCTTGCACCATGCGGGCTTTCATGGCGCGGATGTGGGCTTCGTGTTCGGCCATGTGTTCGAAGGCAGCGGCAAACGCCTCAGCCAACCCCACAATGCCCGCGACATTTTCTGTGCCCCCTCGAAGCATTCGCTCCTGACCTCCGCCGACAATCATGCCGTCAATGCGCAGCTTGGGGTTGGCGTACAAAAATCCGGTGCCCTTGGGTCCGTGCAACTTGTGCGCACTGCACGCCAAGAAATCCACATCCACGGCGTTCAAATCGAGGGGATAATGCCCCATGGTCTGCACAGTGTCGCTGTGCAGCAACGCCCCATGCTCCCTGCACAAGGCACTGAGCCAGGCGAGGTCCACCATGACACCCACTTCGTTGTTGGCGTGCATCAAGGAGACCAAGGTCGTTTTCTCTGAACCGGCCAAAAGTTCGGCGAGGTGGTCCATGTCCACCTGACCGTCCGCGTGATGCTGAACATGAACAAGCTCCAAGTGGTGTCGGTCCGAGGCTTGTTTCGTGGCCTTGATGACCGCGCTGTGCTCCGCCGCCGACGTGATGATGCGATTGACACCCAAGCAGCTCACTGCGGCTTGGATGGCGTGGTTGTCCGCTTCTGTCCCCCCTGACGTGAAACAGATGGTTCGGGGCGGAACACCCAACAGAGAGGCGATGGTGCGCCGGCTCGTTTCAATCAAGGCCTTGGCTTTTCGCCCGGGCGCGTGTGTGGAAGACGGATTGCCATGAACCGAGGTGTACACGTCCATCATAGCCTTCACCACTTCGGGTGCCACCGGGGTCGTCGCCGCATTGTCGAGGTAAGCGTGCATGGGGCGCCTAAGTTAGGCCTGTGCCGGTGAGCTTTGAAGGTGATGCTCGAGGCGACCGCCAAATCGGTCGGCCAACGCCCTGGCTTCCTCCGGTGTCGGCGCTTCTGCATAAATCCGAATGATGGGCTCGGTGTTGCTTTTTCTCAAGTGCACCCACCCCTCCGCAAGGTCAAATTTCACCCCATCCACGTCGTTCACTTCGGCGTCGCTCACTTCGTCTCGAAGCGCCAACAGGGCAGCGTCGACATCGACCGCAGGCAAGGATATTTTGTCCTTCACCATGTGAAAATCAGGGTAGGTGTCGCGAAGCGCACGGCACGTCATGTCTTTGCCGACCAGGTGGGTCAAAAACAGCCCAATGCCCACCAAAGCGTCGCGTCCGGCGTGGGATGTGGGGTAAATCACGCCGCCATTCCCTTCGCCTCCGAGGATGGCACCGGTCTTGCGCATTTGGGTCACCACATTGACTTCACCCACAGCAGATGCCGTGTACGTGCAACCATGACGGGCGGTCACTTCGCGCAGGGCACGGGTGCTGCTGAGGTTGCTCACCGTAGGGCCTGGCGTGTGGGTCAGCACGTGGTCCGCCACCGCCACCAACGTGTACTCTTCGCCGAAAAAGCTACCGTCTTCGCAAACAAAACACAGGCGATCCACGTCGGGGTCGACGCTGATGCCCAAATGACATTGCCCCTCCACAACGGCTTGGGTCAGGTCGCTCAAATGGCTGGGCAACGGCTCTGGGTTGTGCGCAAAATGTCCAGTGGGCTCACAGTGAACGGGAACCACCTCCACACCCAACGCCTCCAGGAGCAAGGGCACTGCCACACCTCCTGACGAGTTCACGGCGTCGACCGCCACTTTCAATCCTGCGCCACGAATGGCCTCGGCATCGACCAGCGCCAAGTCGAGGACGTGCTCCACATGACGCGTCAACCAGCTGTCGTCTTGGGTGGTGGTGCCCGTGGCATCGACGTCGGCGTAGGCCACGCCTTCCCGGGCCAGTGCCAACACCCGATCGCCCGCCGCCGCCGACAAAAACTCGCCCTCGGCATTCAGGAGTTTGAGGGCGTTCCACTGTTTGGGGTTGTGTGACGCGGTCAGGATCAAGCCGCCGTCGGCCTTCAAACCCGGGACGGCCAACTCGACCGTGGGTGTGGTACTCAGCCCCAAATCGATGACGTCGATGCCCAAGGCGTTCAAGGTGCCGCACACCACGTCACGCACCCAAGGTCCTGAAATTCGGGCGTCGCGTCCCACCACCACCCGCGGTGCGTCGCGTCCCGACTTCTGCTCCCAAACCCATGCGCCGTAGCCACTGGAGAACGTCACCACGTCGGCGGGACTCAGCCCTTCGCCGGCCTTTCCGCCGACCGTGCCGCGGATACCTGAAATGGATGCAATCAACATGTTTGCAAGGTAGGGTCCGCCCTGCCCCCTTCGTTCTCTGTCGTGGCGCTTGTCGTTTTGGATTTTTTCCACCATTCCTGTGCATAATCCGTGCCTCGTACGGGCCTTTCTTCCGACCTTCGCAACGTACTTTGTTCAAGCATGCACGAAGAAGGACGTCCACATCAGGGAGAGGAGCAGATTATCGCGCTGGCCAAGGCTTTTGAAGCCATGATGCAGGCGGGTGAGTCGCGGTTCTTCGACCACGACGACCTCGAGCTTCTCATCGAGCATTACCTCGAGAAAGGATCCCTGCGCAAAGCGCAGCAAGTGCATCACCATGCAAGCAGCTTGTACCCCGAAAGTTTGGGGCTTCAGCTCCGGGAAGCCCAAATCCTCGCCAGCACAGGCAAGCACGTCCAAGCCATCCCTCGCTTGAAGAACTTGCTCTCCTTTGAGCCCCACAACGAGGAAATTCACCTGACTTTGGCGAACATCTACAGCCAAATGCGGGAACACAAATTGGCGCTTCAGCACTTCAACGCCTTGCTTTCGTTCGCCGATGAGGAGCTGAAGAAGGATGTCTACATCGACGTGGCCTTAGAGCATGAAAACCTCGGGGAGTGGAAGCACGCCATCCGGATCTTGCTCCAAGCGCTTCAGGAAGATCCATCCAACGAGACGGCCCTGTACGAGTTGGCTTTTTGCATGGACAAAGAAGGCCGAATCCAGGAGGCTGCGGATTTCTACACCCAATTTCTGGACGACCACCCCTACAGCTTTGCAGCGTGGTACAACTTGGGCAACGCCCATCAGCGGTTGGGACGCTACAAAGAAGCCGTGGACGCCTACGACTTTGCGATTGCCATCGAAGACAGCTTCGCTCCCGCGTATCACCAAAAAGCAGAGGCTTTGACCGCCATGGAGCGGTTTGGAGATGCCTTGGACGTCCACCGTGAGACCCTGATGTTCGATGCGCCCCAACCCAGCACGTTCTGCTACATGGGCGAATGCTTGGAACACTTGGGCGACCTCGACGAAGCCGAACAATACTACATGCAGTGCCTCGAATTGGACGCCCATTTCTTGGAGGCGCATGTGGGACTCGGCGTGTTGGATGACTTGCGTCAAGACCACGCCGCCGCCTTGGAGCACTTTGCGCAAGCCCTGCTGCTCCACCCTCACCACGAAGACACCTTGCTAATGATGGCCACCGTTTTGAAAAAAATGGAACGCCATGAAGACGCAGACACGTGTTTGGTCCAACTCCTCGAACGCAACCCCAAGCACCTTGAAGCTTGGGAAGAACGCATCGACAACATGCAAGCATTGGAGGCCCACGATCAGGCCCTGATTTTGCTCGACAATGCCTTCGAGCACCTGCCACCCACCTCAACCTCGTTGGGGTACAAACAATTTGTGAGCCTGTTCGCCTTGCGCTTGGATGGAGAAGCCCTTCGCCTTCTCGACCACTTGCTGATGGCGGACTTCGAAGGCATGAATCGGTTGTTGGAGACCTACCCAGGTCTGCTCGACGACCCGCGTGTGGCCAGCCGGTACACACGGATGAAACCCTGAACGATGAACCACAACCTCTCTCACCTGCCGGAGCGCCCCGCCAAGCCCCGCGAATCGGGCTTGACCATGGTCATGGACAAAGGCCTCAGCCTGCGGCAGGCCGAAGACTTTCTCGAAGTCAACGCCGACAAAGTGGACCTCTTGAAATTGGGCTTTGGCACTTCGATTGTCACTCCCAACGTCAAGGAGAAGATCAAACTCTACCACGACGCAGGCCTCATGGTCTACCCTGGGGGCACCTTGTTCGAAGCCTACTTCATCCGCAACCAGCTTGACGACTACCTCCGCTTTGTAGACGACCTCGGGCTCGAGACTGTCGAGGTGAGTGACGGCTCCATGGTGATTGAGGAGGACGCCAAGTGCGAGATGATTTCGCGGTTGGCGAAGAAGTACCGCGTCTTGAGTGAAGTCGGCTCCAAAGAAGCGGGCATCCTCGTCAGCCCCAACAAGTGGACGTCCATGATGCAGCAAGAACTCGCTGCTGGCAGCTGGAAGGTGATTGCCGAAGCCCGCGAAAGCGGAAACGTGGGCATCTACCGGCCCAACGGCACCGCGCACACCGCATTGGTTCGCCGCATTTTGGCCAAGGTAAAATTGGAAGACATCCTATGGGAAGCGCCCCAAAAGCCTCAACAAGTGTGGTTCCTCAAGCAATTTGGTGCCAACGTCAACTTGGGAAACATCGGACCGCACGACGTCATTCCACTGGAGTGCTTGCGTCTGGGGTTGCGTGGCGACACGTTCTTCGACAACCTTCCCGAGGCCGTGGCCGAAGGCGTTCGCCAAATTCCTGCAGACGAAATTTTGGACGACTGACGATGAAAAGCATCACGGTGCAAGAATTGGTGTCCTGGCGAGAGGAAGGCGTCTCCCACGCCTTGATTGACATTCGAGAGCCCTACGAACGCGAAGTCAGCCACATTGATGGGGTTCACATCCCCATGGACGACGTGCTCGAGCGACTTGGGGAAATCCCCGAAGACATCCCCGTGGTGATCCACTGCCGTTCCGGCGCGCGCTCTGCTGCTGTGACCCACGCCTTGACGAACCAATACGGCCGCACCAATGTGCACAATCTGGAAGGCGGCATCCGTGCCTGGGTCACCCACATCGACCCCAACCTCGAGGTGGCATGAATTGGCCCTGGTCTGTCACAGCCAAAGGCTTTGCCATGGGTGTGGCGGATTTGGTGCCCGGCGTCAGTGGAGGCACAGTGGCCTTCATTGCGGGCATTTACGACCCCTTGCTTGACAGCCTTTCTTCCCTCAGCGGAGAAGGCCTGACCGCCCTTCGCAAGGGCAAACTTTTGGAGGCTTGGAACGCCGTGAATGGCTCCTTCCTCGTCGCCCTGGCCGTGGGCATCGTCACGGCCATTGCCACGCTCGCCTCCCCCCTTCACTGGTTGCTCGAACACCATCCAGTGATGCTTCGCGCATTCTTTGTGGGATTGGTCGCCACGTCTGTGCCGCTCGTGGGCAAACACGTCAAGCCTTGGGGCTTGGACACTTGGGTCTGGGCGGCCCTTGGATGCGCCGTGGCAGGGTTTGTCACTTCCATCCCGCCCTTGGTCCAAACCGACCATCCCGCGCTGTTGATGGCTGCCGGCGCCTTGGCCATTTGTGCCATGCTCCTTCCGGGCATCTCAGGCAGTTTCTTGCTGCTGATTCTTGGGGCCTACGCCCCCGTACTTCTGGCAGTGAAGACCCTTGACTTGACGAAAATGGGAGCCTTCGGTGCCGGGGCCGTGCTCGGCTTGTTGTTGTTCAGCCGTGCGCTGAAGTGGTTGCTGTCTGCACGTCGCCGGCCCACGTTGGCCTTACTCACTGGCTTTTTGGTGGGATCACTTCAAGCGTTGTGGCCTTGGAAAGCGCAGGTCCGCCCCCTCTACACCCACAGCGACGGACGTGTGGAATGGTTGCTCGAAAACATGGCACCCCAGGGCAACATCGCTGCGGCCCTCGGACTGGCCTGCCTCGGAGGTGGGGTCGTGTGGGGGCTTCACCGCTGGGGCAACACCCGTGGCATGAATGAGGTCGGATGAGTGACGGAGCCTCCAAGTTGTTGGGTGTTTTGGGACATCCCATTGAACACTCTCAAAGTCCAAGCTTGTTCAAGCGCATCCTCGCTGCCGAAGGACGAGACGAGGTGATTTACCGCACGTTTGACTTGCCCGACATCGAAGACTTCCACACCTTGACGCAGGACCATCCCAACCTGGTCGGATTGAACGTCACGGTGCCACACAAGCAAGCCATCATGTCCAAGTTGGTGCGTGTTTCCGAAGAAGCCCAAGCCGTCGGTGCCGTCAACACCTTGGTCAAAACACCTCAAGGCTGGGAAGGTCACAACACCGACGTCTGGGGTTTTCAACGTTCGATTCAGCCGTTTCTCGCCAACCGACACGAGCGGGCGCTCGTACTTGGTACGGGAGGCAGTGCAGCTGCAGTGCATCACGTCCTCGCCAAGTTGGGCATTGACGCAATCAGCGTCTCCAGGAATGGGGACAGCACACGCGGCACACGCGCCCTCGGAAGGGCATCCATTGGGTACCACGAAGTGTCGCAATGGGTCGTGCACCACCACCTCTTGGTGGTCCATTGTACCCCTGTGGGCATGCATCCCCAAGACCAAGACATGGTGCCGTTTCCCACCTCGTGGTTGACGCCAGAGCACCTCGTTGTGGACCTGATCTACAACCCTGTCGAAACCTGTTTCCTTCGCGAGGCGCGAGGGTGCGGTGCAGCCGTCTTGAATGGCGCAGACATGCTGCGTTTGCAGGCCGAGAAGGCATGGGAGATTTGGAAGACCTCAGGAGTCTAAGCCCCACGGGCTGGGCGTACATTTGACCATGGAGCGACCGCTGCCCCCCACCGAACAGTCTGGCCCCGTAGCTGATTTGCACACCTTGAGTGTGCGCGAACTCCTTGACGCGATGCACCGCGTCGATGACGACGTGCAAAGTGCCGTGCTTGCGGCCATGCCTGCCTTGACCGCGCTCACTGAAGCGCTGGTGGATCGGATGCGGGAAGGCGGCAGGCTGTTTTACTTGGGTGCAGGCACAAGTGGCCGACTGGGTGTGGTGGATGCCAGTGAATGTCCTCCGACGTTTGGGGTGGCCTCCGACCGCGTGGTCGGAATCATGGCGGGAGGCGATTCAGCCATTCGCGCGGCCGTGGAAGGCGCCGAAGACGATGCCGAACAAGGATGGAAGGACCTCAAGGCGCATGGCATCCAAGCGCAGGATACGGTGGTGGGAATTGCCGCGAGCGGCCGCACGCCGTACGTCATTGGCGCCCTGCGTCAAGCGCGATTGCGGGGAGTGTTGACGGGCTGTGTGACATGCAACCCGGAAAGCCAAATCATCCAGGCATGCGACCACCCGGTCGTCGCGGTCACGGGACCCGAATTTGTGACCGGCTCCACGCGCATGAAGGCCGGCACCGCCACCAAACTCATCCTGAACCGACTGACCACGGCCACCATGATTCAGTTGGGACACGTGCATGGAAATCGCATGGTGGACATGCAACTGACCAACGCCAAACTCATGCAGCGCGGCGCGCGGATGGTGGCCGAAGCCACCGGACTTGGATTGGTGGAATCCGAAGCGCTTTTGACCTCGTACGGCAGCGTTCGAGCTGCGGTCGACGCACATCAACAGGGCCATGCACGCACTTGAACCATTCTACGCCTGGCGCAACCACTACATCGCGAGCAACGACCCTCAGAGTCCGTTCTACGACCGCGTGTACAATGAATTTGCCTACCACCTGAAGGTGTACAACCACTACATCCATCCGCAGTGGGATGAATTCGGAAGCCAAACCCTCTACACCAAAGTGCTCTACGCAGATTACGACGAAGGGCATGCCATTTTGGAATTCATTGGCGAGTGGAACGACTGCCTCTTCAACGACATCATGCTGCTCAAACGGGAGGTCATCGACCCGCTTCGGGATGGCGGGGTGTCCAAGTTTGTGCTCATTGGCGAGAACGTGCTGAACTTTCATTATAGCGACGATGCCTACTACGAAGAGTGGTTTGACGATGTGATGGAGGAAGACGGATGGATTGCGCTGCTCAACTTTCGGGAACACGTACTGGCTGACATGCAAGCCATCGACCTCGATTCATACTTCGTCTTGGGCGGCGAACTGAATGAAATGGGCTGGCGCACCTTCACGCCTGAACAGCTGTGCCTTCGCATCGACGAATGCGTTGAGCATCGTTACGGACTGCTCGGTTGATCAGCGCTGCTGCTTCCATGTCACCCAAGCTTCGCGGTCTGAGGCAAAATGAAAATCCTCTGGATGCAAGTCCCCCACTTGGCGCCACCCCAGTCGCTGGGTCATCATGGGCACGCGCTTGCCGCACACATCTCCCAACTCCCCGTCGTCGTCAAACATCACCTCTCCCGTGAGTTCGGCGGCGTAATGGACGGCCAAGACCTGGTGATTGCCGTCGAATGAACTGACGTGGGTTTGTTGACTGAAGTGAATCAACGACCCCACCTCCACGGGCTGTCCCAACTCTTCCAAAGCTTCACGCCGCAGGCAAGCTGCAGTGCCCTCTCCCCATTCAAGTCCGCCGCCCGGGAATTTCATGACGCCTCCCAGGGGCAACCGCTCGTAGGACACGAGCACCTCCTCTGTGCCGTCATGACCTTGGCGCGTGACCACCATGTACACCCTGACATTGAACCGTCCTCGCGGATTGAGTGCCTTGGTGGCCCGCAACATTTCGCGCTTGCCAGGAGGTCCAGGCAGGCGTTCCACCGCAAACCCCGCATCCGTCATGGCCCTTCGGACGTCGCCTTTGGCGCAGTAAGTCACCAGTTGTCCCCCTGGCTTCAGGGCGAGACGCATGCGATCCATGGCCTGCACCGTCCACAATTCTGGCTGTGCAGCGGGGGCAAACGCATCGAACAACACCACATCGTAGGACTGCTCCCACAAAGGGGCCTCAAACAACCCCGTCTTGACGCGTTCAAACGTGATCCACTCGTCGTGCCATTTTCCCTTCTCGTGCATCACACGCCAGACTTCCTCAGGCACCCCGGTGGATGCCGCGTAATCCAAAGGCGCAGCTTCTTCCCAAGACAGAGGGTGGGGCTCAAGGCTGTGAACCACGGCATGTCTTCCGGCCGCTTTGGCGCGCAACCACACATCCAACACATTCAATCCCGTCCCAAAGCCAATCTCTAGGACATGCAGATCGCCCTCCGCGCTTCTTGAAAAGGCCGGCATCACACCCATCTCTCCAAACACGTGCTGCGTCTCCGTCCACGCACCGTGCACGCTGTGGTAGCACACATCGAGGTCTTGCTGATGCAGGGTCCTGCTCCCATCGCCGGTCTCACGCAATTTCACCCGCCAAAGGTCGCCCGCAAGGGCCAATCTGATGCGCATTTGGACTTAGAAGCCCTCAATGGCCCCCAAACCGAACAAGGCAAAATCCAAACGCACCGGATCGACAGGGTCGATGGCGCGCAGCGAGGCAGTCAATTCCGCCACCGCCTTCCAATCGTTGGCCGTGCGTGTCAGCAAACCCAGCTTTCGCCCCACGTTGGACGTGTGGACATCCAAGGGGATGTGCAACACCGAAGGCGAAATGCCCTTCCACAACCCCAAATCCACACCCCGATTGGCAGGCCGAACCATCCAGCGCAGCCACATGTTGAGCCGCTTGGCAGCCGAGCCTTTCGCCGGATTGGCGACGTGCTTTTGGGTACGGAGAGCCACGCCCTCTTGGGCCATAAATGCGCGATGAAAGGAAGTCAATGCCGACGCCAAGCACGCGGGATCTTCAGGCGTCTCCCACCCCGACATCATGGCCTGCTCCAGCGATCCATGGGTCCGAAGCAACCCCGCCAGCGCCTGCACAAATCCCTTGGCATCCACTTCTTGGAAGGTGCGGTGCACATACCCCTCAAACACCTTCAAATCCGATTCCTCGTGGTCCATGACAAAACTCCCCGGTGCGTGGTCCATGCGCTCCATCAGACTCTCCAAGCTTTTCAAGATGGACACGCGGTTTCCCCAGGCCAAGGATGCCGCGAAAAACGAGGCCACTTCAACGTCTCTCCGGTCGGTGAAACGATGTGGTATGGACAGGGGGTCTTGCGGGATGAAATCAGGCACTTCATACCGCTCCGCCTTTTCGAGCAAAAACTCCTTCACTTCCTCCGGTGCCATGCCGCAAAAATCGGACTAAATTCGCATTGTGTGGGGAAGGCCTGACATACTCTGGGGATTGCTGGCGCTGGCCATTCCCATCGCGCTTCACCTGCTGCAGTTGAGAAGGTACCGCCGTGTGGCCTTCTCCAACGTGTCCTTTCTCAAGGATGTCCAAAAAGAAACCCAGTCCCGCCATCGCCTGCGCAACCTGCTCATCCTGCTCGCCCGGCTGCTTGCATTCGCTGCATTGATTTTGGCGTTTGCGGACCCCATGCGGGCCCCGGAAGGAGGATCAAACAAGGCCGCACGACAAACCGTCTCTGTGTACCTCGACACGAGTCCTTCCATGATGGCTGCGGGTGAAACAGGCCCCTTGATCCAAGAGGCCAAGCAAAAAGCCACCGCCTTGGTGGAGGCCTTCTCGGAGACAGACAAGTTTCACGTGTTCACCAGCGAATTTGAAGGTCAAGACCAACGCTTCTTGACCCAAACCGAAGCGCTGGAGCGCATCGCGGCCACGCAACTCTCCCATCACGCACCCTCGCTTGAGGCGGTGGTGCAACGGAGCATGGATGCTTTCCGACGCGCGGAAGGTGCCTCGCCGCGGGGCTTTTGGCTCACGGACTTGCAGAAGAGCACGCACGACCTGCGTGCCATGAATTCTCCGGATACGTCAGTGGCTTGGCATGTGTTGCCCGTCACTGCGAACGACGTACCCAATGTGTGGATCGATTCCATTTGGTTTGACGCCCCACTCGCCTTGACAGACCAATCAGCGGCGCTTCAAATTCGCATCCAGCACGACGCACGAGAGGGCGTCGATGGGCTTCCCCTGACCCTGAAAGTGGACGGGGTGACCGAGGCACTCGGCTCTTTCAACCTCGTGCCAGGGCTGCCCTCCGACACGGTGCTTCGGTTCACCCATGGCCAAGCCGGCCCCCACGTTTTGACCGTGGAACTTGAAGATGCGCCTGTGCGTTTCGACGACATCCATCACTTGGGTTACGACGTCCAAACGGGCATCGACGTCTTCCACTGGACCGATGCGGGAATGCCCTTCCGCAAGGCCACCCAACTTGTGGAACAGGCGTTTGAATCTGCGCGCCCCATGGTGGACGTGACGCGTGGAACTTCCCTGCCTTCTCCCCAGGTGCTTGCGGCTTACGACCTTGTCGTCACGGACGGCATCTCTTCCCCTTCACCGGGTGCATGTGCCTTGATTCAGCAATTCGTCGAAGGGGGTGGCAGTGTCTTTGTGATTCCCGACAGCGCAGCCCAAGGCCTCGACGCATTGTATCCTGCCCTGTCCCTCGCTGCACCTCGAGGCTGGATTCAAGAAGAAGGACAAGTCAGCGAAGTCCGATGGACCCATCCGCTGTACCGCGGGGTGTTCCGAGCCGTTCCCTCCCGCGTGGATTGGCCGGAGTACGACCGCATCCTCGACCGGACACCGCATGCCAAGGAGGAGGTGTTGATTGAAGCCAACAACGGAACCGCCTACTTGAGTCAGGTTCGCGGCACGTCCGGAACTGGACATGTGTACCTGCTGGGAACCAACCTTGAAACGGGCAACCTGACCCGCCACAGCTTGTTTGTCCCCACCTTGCTTCGTACCGCCGAATCCGCACGCCAAACCGAGGGTCGGCGCTACCTCCTCGGCCGCGATCAGGCCATGACCCTGGCCCTGCAAGATGCCTCTGCGGCATCTCGCGAAACCGACGTGGCTTGGTCTGTGGTTCAACTGCATACGCCTTCTGGCCAGCCCGACGTGAAGGTGGTCCCCGAAGTGCGGACCACCCCCGATGGACTGCGACTTGGTTGGGGATCGGCATTGACGGAACCGGGGGCTTACGCAGCTCAAAAAAATGGCATCACCGTGGCTGCATTCGGACTGAACCCGAGCGCATCCGAGTCTCAACTGACCTGTTGGCTGCCCGAAGAATGGACGCAGGAATTGATCTCTTTGGGCTGGGAAGACATTCCCGTTTGGACACAACCTGCAGACCAGGTGGCCCGCATGGTGGAGCAACGCATCGCAGGCGAACGGCTTGCGTGGTACTTTATCCTCGCCGCCATTGTGGCACTTGCACTCGAAACCCTACTTCTAAAACGATGGAACAAGCTGTTCTCCTAACCTCCGTGCACGTCGTGGATCCCCAAGGGCCATGGCACAACCAAGTTGTTGATGTCCTGTTGCAAGGGGGACACGTGGCCGACATTGGCCTCGCTTTGAAGGTCCCTGACGCCCTCGTGCTAAGCGCCGAAGGAAGCATCGTCAGCCCCGGATGGATTGACGGCCAGGCCCACTTCCGTGAGCCTGGCTTGGAAACCAAAGAGGTCATGAACAGCGGATTGGATGCCGCAAGCCGTGGTGGCTTCACCCACGTTGCGGTGCTGCCGAGCACCTCCCCTTGCGTCGACCATGCAAGCGCGGTCCGCAACACCCTCGCGTTGGGAACCCAGGCACAGGACAATGGAATCCCTGCGGAGGCCTTGGCGCTCGGGTGTTTGTCTGAAGGGGGACACGGCGCCCAATTGGCGGAAATGCATGACATGAGCGAAGCTGGTGCAGTGGCCTTCACCGACGACACGCCACTCGACCGTGTGAGCCTGCTTCAACGTGCACTCACCTACAGCAAGGTTCACGGCAAAGTGGTGATTGACGTTCCCCTCGACCGAGACATGAATGCGGGCGGACTCATGCACGAAGGCGTGTACAGCACGCAAATGGGGTTGATTGGCATCCCACACGAGGCCGAGACGCTCCGGGTGTCTCGAGACTTGGATGTATTGAAATACGCGGGAGGTCGTCTTCACCTCGCGCCCCTCACGTGCGCCGAGAGCGTCTCCATGGTTCGCGAGGCCAAACGCGCTGGATTGCAAGTGACCTGTGGCACCACCGCCGCACATTTGATGTTCTGCGACGAAGACCTGGCGGGGTTTGTAGGCACCCTCCGCGTGTCTTCTCCCTTCCGTGCCAAAAGCGACCGGGACGCCTTGCGAGAAGGCGTGTTGGATGGCACCATCGACATGGTGGTGAGTGACCATCGGCCTGAAGACCTCGAGCACCACGATGTGGAATTCATGCTCAGCCCCGACGGAATGGCCACCTTGCCCTCGGCCTTCAGCCTTGCCCTGTCCGGATTGAAGGAATCCACTTCCGATTCAAAGGCCGCAGTGGAAGCCTTGGTTGCTGCGATGACCCAAGGGCCACGCAACGTGCTCTCGCTCACCCCCTCCCACCTCGAGGCAGGCCAAAAGTGCGACCTCACCTGGTTCCACCCCGACATGAAGCACCGTTCTCACGGCGGCACCAAGGGGGTGAACCTTCCTCCCTTGAAGGAAGGGCAAACGGGCCAGGTCCTCGGGGTGTTCCACGCCGACCGGTCCTGGATCGCGCAAGGCTGATTCAGGCCTGACCCTGAGGCCCCATGTAGGGCAACGGCATCCCAGGATCGGCTGCGCCATGATCTTTGATGGGGCCGTGCTGCTTTTCGAAGCGCTGCACGTTTTCAGCCAACGCACCCAGCAATCGCTTGACGTGATGGGGTGACATCACCACACGACTGCGCACTTTGGCCTTGGGCATGCCAGGCATGACTTGGATGAAATCCATCACAAACTCTGCAGGGCTGTGCGTGATGACGGCCAAATTCGCATACACCCCCGACGCCACATCTTCCGACAGCTCGATGTTGAGCTTTCCCTTTTGTTCTTGTTCTGCCATAGGCCGAAGGTACATCACATGTCCAACGGCAAGTCGAGCAGTTCATGAAGCGTACGCACCGTGCGCCAAGCGCGCGATTCAATCGGTCCATGCGGGTTGAAGTGGACCGCATCCCACCCCACCTTTTGGGCGCCATCCACATCGCTCTCCATGCTGTCACCAATCATGACAATGGACGCATCCATGGACAATCCAGAACGTGTAGCCGCCAGTTCGAACGCTTGAGGACTGGGTTTTTTCACCCCAAGCGCATCACTTGTGTACACCTCCGAGAAGAAAGGTTCCAGTCCAGAATTTTTGACCTTGATGTGCTGGACTTCTTCAAAGCCATTGGTCAGGACCACCATGCGGTGGCCTCTGACTTTTAAGGTTTGCAAGACTTCGATGGCGCCGGGAAACAACGCCGTTTGGTAAGGAGACGTTTCGATGTAGTGCTCCCCCAGCGCGCGAGACGTCGCCTTGTCGGGTGTCAGCCCAAGCCCCTCAAAAGCCAGCTTGAAGCGCTCAGAGCGCAATGTGGCTTTGTCCATGAGGCCCGTCCGAAATTGGGCCCAGCACCAGTCGTTGGCCTTTTCGTAGGACGCAATCCACGCCTCGACATCGGTCACGCCCTTGTCCGCCAACCCCACCGCATCGTGACCGGCGCGCAGGGCCAAACGCGAATTGGTTTCAAAATCCCACAGCGTGTGATCGAGGTCAAAAAACAGCGGTCGAGGATTCATGAGACACCTTGTTTGAGCAGCCAAGAAGCCGTGGTCAGTGCCGCTGCCCACAGGGCAAACGCGAGCACCAACAAGTACTTGGCTGCGGGTTGACTGCGAAAATACTTGGCTCCGAGTGTCGCCGCGACAGGCACTGAGATCAATCCAGAAGCGAGCAACAAGCCACGCAGACCCAGCGCGTTTTTCACCCGGACGATTCTTCTTCGACGTGGCGTGAAAATGCGTTTGCCGCGCTCAGGGCGGGGGCCCATTCGGGCCTCAAGCCACTGAAACCAACACTTTCCAAAGTGCCAAAATCCTAGCACCCCGAGGGCCGAACCCGTGGTCGTCAGCGCCCAGGCCACCCAGGCGGAGTGACCTGAAGCAATCATTGCCGAAGGAGTCACCACGAACTTAAGGACCGATGCCACCCCCCATAAAAAGAGATTCCACAAGGTCAGTTCGGGGGCTTCCATGCGCTCAAATTACGCCCCCTGAAGCCGTCTGGCCACTTCCACCATGTGAAGGTATGTTGCGCGCCATCCCTGCCATTCTCCCTCGTCGCTGACCGAGGTGTTGTGCCAACAAGACATCCATGTCCCTCCGACCTCTTGCACCAGCTCCATCATGTCCTCCATGTGACCTCGCGCATCCAGGGAAGACCAACCAAGTCCCACGCGCATGGCTGTGTCCATCACCGCAAGAGGTCGCAACACCAACGGCAAGTTCGACTCCGTCTCGAGGTCATAAGCCACAAAAGGCCGACTGAATCCGGCCCGGAATCCCACGTCCCTTGACCACCCCAATGAAGCATCAGACTCCAGGCCCAACGCCACGGCCTCATGCCACCACCGACCTGGTGTTCCTCTTAGATAGTGGGTGCGCACCACCCGGGCGTTTCCGTGCCTCCACGATTCAAACCGCACTTTCTCCAATTCTCTTGCAGTTTGGCTGTCCACAGCAACATAACTGGGATGCCATCCCACCACGTCATTTCCTTCGCCAAGGACCTCCACCAGCGCAGGCAGAACTTCACCGTTGGGGTCCAATCCGATGTCATGGGGTGGCTTCCGCTCGGCAGCGAGGACAAACCACCCAACAGACTCCTTGGAGTGACAGTCGCGAATCCAGCCGTACGTGTCAAATGCATCTTTCTTCTTGCCGCGCAACGTGTGAAGGCGCTCGGCCACAAGGGACCACCGACCCAACACCAAATCACGTGCTTGAAGCAACAACGACTTCCACCGCGGTCGGCCCAGATGTTTGTACGCCACGTCGACATCGAACGTCGGTTGAAACGACATCCGCAGCGCAGGCAGGTCTGCGACGTCGTTCAAGATGGCATGCCACATGACTTCAATCCACGGCCAATGGTGCTGACTGGACATGGGAATTTCACGCGATCCAAGCCGGGCCATGCCGGATTCCTTGCGCCAGGGCAACTGTGCAGTGGTGGGGCGCCCATGAGCGTCGAGATCAAGCTTGTCGTGCTGTTCATCCCAGCACGTCAAGGCATGGAACGTGGCTGCAAGGGGATCAAAAGGAAGGGACACTGAATCCCCTGCGCCTTCCGTCGCTTGGACAAACCCAGGCAACATCAGCCTCAGGGCCTTGCCCTTCTCGCGCTCCCAAATGGACCACCCCAATGGCAGGTCTCGACCGGAGGCCCCAAGTGCCAAGGGATGATTGAACCATGACGCCACTTCCCGTTTGTCCCACAGCAGCACCGTCCGATCTCCTGAAGCCGGATCGATCTCCCAGTTCACCTTCAAGCCATGCACGTCTTCCAACGCACAAGCGATGGCATATCTCTGGCGAGGCGAGGCCTCTCGGCCACGCAAGGTGAAGGTGAGTTGGGATGGCGAATTCATGGCTGTGGAGTCAAGCCTGGTCCATGCAACGAAGAATGTCCTCCGCAGCGTGCCCGTTGCCATACAAATCGTCGGTGTCAAATCTTCCCAGTCCCAACATTTTGTCCGCCAAGTGCGACAGTTCCCCAGGCTCAGGGACCAACACAGAGTGGCCGCGCTCGACCTGTTCCACCCACTCTGTGGTGTCGCGCAACACGAGACATCGGATGCCCATGGAATACGCTTCTTTTTGAACCCCGCCGCTGTCCGTCAGGACAAGGGGTGCAGCACACACCGCTTCCAACAAGGCCACATAGCCCATGGGGGGCGTGCAAAAAATGTGTCGTCTTCGCAGCACTTCCCGCCAGGTTGGTTGGTGGGCGTCCAGCACACGCGCTGTCCTCGGGTGCACAGGAAATGTGGCCTCGCGTCCGACCTGCTCGAGCCAAGTGCCCATGGCCCCCAACCAAGCTTGGAGTCGTGCGGGATGATCCACGTTGGAAGGACGATGCATGGTCAGCAACATGCGGCCCTGACCGCGTCCCGATTCAGGCCACGCCGCACCATAGTGCAGGGCATTGTCGTGCATGACATCCCCCGTTCGCAGCACCCAAGGCTGCGTAGGGTGAGGTGAAGTGGACGAGGTGTGGGAGATTCCTTCTCTCTCGAGGTGGGCAACAGCCGCATCCGTGGGGCACACCAAAAGGCTTGACATTCGATCCGTCAGAACCCGGTTGACCTCCTCCGGCATGGACCACCGATGTGAACGAAGGCCCGCCTCCACGTGAACCAGAGGAATCTCCTCGGCCGTGGCTGCCCACGCACCGGCCAAGGTCGAATCGGTGTCGCCAAACACCAAGAGCCAATCCGGTCGTGCTTCTTGAATGGCCACACGAATCCCGTTCATCATGTCCCCCAACCGAAGCTCGCGGCTGTCCGATTTGGGAGACAACCGGATCTGAGGCTCGGGCAGTTCGAGTTCCTGGAAGAATTGGGTGCTGAGTGCCTCATCGTGGTGCTGTCCCGTGTGGACCCATGTGGCTTCCCAGCCAGATGCGTTTTTCAACGCCCTGTGCAAGGCCGCAGCTTTGATGAATTGCGGCCGTGCACCGATCACGATCATCACGCGTTTGGGGGAATTCTTCTCAGCCATCCTTCATCTGCAAAGCTAACGAAGGCACCACCGGCCACAATCACGTGGTCAAGCACGGGCAAATCCAAATATTCTCCGGCCCGGCAGAGGTTGGCGGTGAGCTCCCGGTCTGAGGCACTTGGCTTGGGGTTGCCTGAAGGGTGGTTGTGCACCAGCACCATGGCTGCAGCCCTTAGCGCCAAGGCCCTGCCAAACACGAGCTTGGGGTCCACCACAGTTCCCGTCAGGCCACCGCGAGAAATGCACACTTCCGCGAGGACGTGGTTGGACCTGCGCAACAGCAGGATCCAAAATTCCTCGTGTTGTAGGTCCGCCAACCGCGGTGCAAAATGCAAATAGACGTCTCGGCTGCATGCCACCCGAATGCCCGCGCGCCGGCTGGCGTCTTGGCGCCGCCTCCCGAGTTCCATGGCTGCAGCGACGAGCGTCGCTTTGGCAGGACCGATGCCCTCGACAAGCGTCAAGCCCTCGATGGGCCATGAAGCCAAATTGCTCAAACATCCCTGAACCAACTCAAGAACGTCATCGG
>PKDW01000171.1 GCA_002863145.1 Flavobacteriales bacterium | reverse complement strand
TTTCACATCCTTCGTCATCGAGAACGCTCATTTGCACCCTGTAGATTCCTGCATCCTCATACACATGGGTTGTGTAGGCGTTGTCTGTCGTTTCGTCAATCGTGCCATCGCCATTCCAATCCCAGCGCCATTCCACCAATTCGGAAAAACCGCTGCTGAAAGAAGATGCCCCTTCAAAGTTGGATTCCTCGCCAGGACAGGTTCGATATGGCGAAGGGTTGTCGACATTCACAACAGGAGTTAGAATGTTGCAAGGTTGGCCGCAATTGACGCTGAAGGCAAAATCCCCGCCAACATTGCTTCCTTCTCCACTGATAAAATTCACGGTCAAACAACCTGTGGGATTGGACTCGGATGCCACGTAAACAAGCCCATCGAGCTGACCATTGGTTCCTTGGGCAAGCAAAGGCCCAAACGAACTGTCCCCATCGTAAATGCTGATTGTCGAAAGGGGGTCGAGCATGAAAACCTGCCATTCAATCCAAACTGTTTCTTCTCCCTCGGGTGGACAAATTGTAATGGTTTCTGTCTCACCTTCACCATATCCATTTGCAGCACCTCCAGTGTCGGTGATCAAACCTTCACATTCCTCAAACAAGTCGGTCTCGTTGATGGCCGTCTGGGCAAACGAGGATACTGTGCAAAGGACAGCGCACAGCCACAAAAACAATCTTTGCAGTGGGAACTTAATCATTTCTTCAGCTGGGCTTGAGCATTGATGATGTAGCGGTCTGTCCATTTGTCAATCATCGCTCGGGATGCCAAAATGACAAATGTGCCTTGTTCAGTTTTGTACGCTTCTGCTTGTGCCTTTGGCTCAAGGCCCAATTCTAAGATTTCTTTTGCGACATCAATTCCAGGGAGGATGTACGATTCGTTCAAAACCAATCCCGCCTTGAACGATTTCACCTCCGTCCATCCCTGGCTGACCAAAGTGGCTTCTGCAGCGTAGGATTGCCAATGGGTCGTGACATCTTCTTTGACCAGTTTATTGACCGAAATCACGACATCCATTCCTGGCAAATCAACGGCCGTTTGAGCCAACATGGCTCCTGAGATGAGGGTCAGTACCGCGAAGGTCATGGCTCCTTTAATCCAAGCATTTGTCATCTTAGTGGTTCTTGTGGTGCTGGTTCTCTTTATACAAACCGATTGCAAGTTAAGGGCTGCCCCATAATGAAGCAGCGCACTTGTCAAAGACAAAAGTTTGTCTGAGAAAAAATCTGTCTATCTTTGCCCCCCTTAACGAAGGAGAACGACCTGGTAGCTCAGCTGGTTAGAGCATCTCACTTTTAATGAGAGGGTCCTGGGTTCGAGTCCCAGCCGGGTCACAAAAGGCGCATCAAGCCTTGCACCGCCCAGGTGCTGAAATTGGTAGACAGGCATGGTTGAGGGCCATGTGTCCGTTAGGGCGTGTGGGTTCGAGTCCCACCCTGGGCACGAAAAGCGAGTTGCTGCAAAGCGCTCGCTTTTTATTTGCAACTCAAGTTGCACAACGGCGTTTGAATTTTGTCTTCGTCGCGCACCATCTTGGGCACAACCTTGCCCTTCCATCAAGGGCACCAAGACCAGGCACAACAGCACACCTGAACCCCTGCCATCAAGGTTGCAAACATGTGTGACTTGGGTCCGTTTCAATGACCGTCTCCCACCCTACTTTTGAAGTCGAAACTCACCCCATGGAAGTCAAGCAGATTTACACCGGTTGCCTTGCCCAAGGCGCGTACTACATCGAGAGCAATGGGGAAGCCGCCATTGTGGACCCCCTCCGTGAGGTCCAACCCTACCTCGATTTGGCGAAGGACCGCGGTGCCGCCATCAAATATGTGTTGGAAACGCACTTCCACGCCGACTTCGTGTCGGGTCACCTGACCCTTTCTGAGAAGACGGGTGCGCCGATTGTGTTTGGACCCAATGCGTCCCCGGAATTTGAGACTTACGCTGCGACCGATGGAGAAAAACTCCAACTCGGCAACGTGGCGATCGAGGTCTTGCACACCCCTGGCCACACCATGGAAAGCACGACCTACTTGCTGCGTGACGAAGCGGGCAAACCTCACGCCATTTTCTCAGGCGACACCCTGTTCTTGGGGGATGTGGGGCGTCCCGATTTGGCCCAAAAAGGCGAGCTCACCATCGAGGACCTCGCAGGGCACCTGTTTGACAGCCTGCGCAACAAAATCATGACCTTGCCCGAAGACACCATCGTCTATCCTGGGCACGGGGCGGGCTCGGCGTGTGGCAAAAACATGAGCAAGGAAACCGTGGGCACCCTCGGAGACCAAAAAGCGACCAACTACGCCTTGCGGGCCGACATGACACGCGAGGAATTCATTGCCGAGGTGACCGACGGCCTGCTGCCGCCTCCGGGCTACTTCCCCATGAACGTCGCCATGAACAAGAAGGGCTACGAAAGCATCGACCGCGTCATGGAGCGCGGCACACGGGTGCTCTCGCCAGATGCCTTTGAGGCGGCGGCCAACGAAACCGATGCGGTGATGCTCGACATCCGCGCCACGCATGAATTCGTGGAGCGCCACATCCCACGTTCGACCTTCATTGGCCTCGCTGGAGGATTTGCACCGTGGGTGGGTGCCATGATTGTGGACGTCAAGCAGCCGATTTTGCTCATTGCCAACGAAGACCAAATCGAAGAAGCCATCACCCGCCTTTCCCGCGTGGGCTTCGACAATGTGCTCGGCTACCTCGAGGGCAGCATGGCAGCTTGGGCCGCGTCTGGAAAGGAAACGGACAGCATTGAAACTGTCGATGCCGAGGCCTTTGCCAGCGTCCTGAAGACCACTCCCGAAGCCAAGGTGGTGGACGTCCGCAAAGACGGAGAATTCCTCGCTGCACATGTGGACGGAGCCATCCATGCCTCCCTGGAATTCTTGGGCAGCAACATGGACCGCATCCCAAAGGACGAGCCCTTCTATTTGCACTGTTTAGGCGGCTACCGCAGCCTGATTGCGCATTCCATGCTCAAGGCGCGCGGTTACCACAATGCGATTGACGTGCTGGGGGGATACAAGGCCATCGCGGCGACGGATGCACCTCTCACGGATTGCGTCTGCCCAAGTACGCTGAAATAAGTTTGCGCCCACCTTGGGGAGCACATTTGTTTCTCTAACTTTGCGCCCCCACTTACCCGGGTGGCGAAATTGGTAGACGCGCAGTCTTCAGGCGGCTGTGCCTTCGGGCGTGCTGGTTCGAGTCCAGTTCCGGGTACTGAAAAAACCTTGCTCCTTCAGAGTGAGGTTTTTTATGACCTCATTCCACCCAAAACCGCGCCCATCGAGGCCGCGCTGTTCGCTCCAAGTGTATTTTTCAGCCGTGGTTCAAGGAGAACTCTTCAGTGCCCCTTCCGGGCAAGTGCCCACGCTGTTCAAGCGTGAGGGTCAGCCTGTGGTCATTGGTGGCCCTTGCAGCGCCGAATAACGTGAACAAGTCCTGGAGGTCGCACGTGCCCTGGCGCAACAGGGACACGTTGACTTCCTGCGCGCCGGCTTGTGGAAGCCGCGCACCCGGCCCAACAGCTTTGAAGGGAGAGGGATTGAAGCCCTTCCATGGCTCATGGAGGCCCAGCGCGAGACGGGACTTCACGCCATGACGGAGGTCGCCACCCCAGCGCACGTGGAGGCCGTGCTCGAAGCGGGCATGACCGCCATGTGGATTGGGGCGCGTACGACCGTGAGCCCATTCGCGGTCCAAGCCTTGGCCGACGCCCTTCGCGGGGTTCAAGCCACGGTGCTCGTCAAGAACCCCATGCACGCCGATTTGAAGCTCTGGATGGGGGCCATCGAGCGCATCGAACACGCCGTGGAAGGCGAAGTGGGCGCCTTGCACCGAGGCTTCTCGAGCTACGGCAAAAACGACTTCCGCAATGCCCCCATGTGGGAAATCCCCATTGCCTTGAAGGCCGAGATGTCCGAATTGCCAATGCTGTGCGACCCCTCTCACATCGCGGGACGTCCCGACCTGTTGCAAGACGTGGCGCAGCGCGCGATGAATTTGGGCATGGACGGCCTCATGCTGGAATCCCACCCCAATCCTTCATGTGCCCTGAGCGACGCCGAGCAACAGATCACGCCAGACGCGCTGCACCGTCTGCTCGAAACCCTGGATGTGCCCTCTGCGGGGAGTGAAAGCAACGGCGACCGCGACGCCTTGGAAGGCATGCGCTTGCAAATTGACAGCGTCGACGAACAGCTGATGCAATTGCTCGGCCGTCGCATGGAACTCGCCAAAGCCATCGGCACCATCAAGCACAAGAACCGTTGGTCCCTGCTGAGTGTCGCCCGTTGGCGAGAGATCATCGCAAGCCGAACGGCCTGGGGAAGCGAATTGGGACTCAGCCGCGAATTCCTGTCCAAAATCTTGACCTCGGTGCACGAAGAAAGCATCCGGGTGCAAGGTGACGAGGCCAACGAACAACGTGCGAAGCAAAAAAAATAGACCCCACAACATATTCATTAACAATTACATAGCCTGCAACATGCAGGTTTTTTTGTGCCCCAACGTAACCTCTTTTGAGGTGGTGGCGTATAGGACCTTGGTTTTGGTTAACCGCGCTTACACAAGCGCATGAATCAGGCGATTTGGTTGAAGGGGCTCCTCAAACGTGAGGGCCCCTTTTTTCATGCGTCTGATTTCGTGAACATCGCAATCCAAAGGGAGCGGCTCAATCGGTAAAGAACCGGCATCAACACCACCAACAACGTGATTCCTGTCGTCAAGAAGGTTCCTGGATGGGTGAACATCCCAAACTCCATCCACCCCCACGCGTCAAAGCACATCAACGCCACAAGCACAGCAATCCACAGCGCCACGGTCAGGGCATCACTGACATAGGCCGCCCCAAAGCAGAATCCCGGTTCCCGCGCGAAATCCTCCCCACAAGACTCGCAAGCCGAATGCATGGCGGCGGTGTGCCGCAAGTCGTAGGCGTTGGGCTTGACAAACAAGGTGCCTTTCCCGCATTTGGGGCAGCGGTTTCGCAGGATAAACGAGAGTTTGGGCATGCGACAAAGGTCTTTCAATTCACCCTGCACAGCGCAACCCAGGTGACGCAACCGCTTATCCTTGCTGGAGACGGTGCAATTCGGCATACCGTCCGCCCAAAGCCATCAGCGCCTCGTGGTCGCCTTCCTCCACAACGCGCCCCTCGTCTATCACGGCAATCCAGTCGGCATCGCGAATGGTGGACATGCGGTGGGCGATGACCAACACCGTCCGTCCGTGCATTGAGCGCTCGAGGGCCTGCTGAACGATGGATTCGGAACTCGCATCGAGCGACGAAGTCGCTTCGTCCAGGAGAATCAAGTCTGCATCCCGGTAAAGGGCCCGTGCCAATGCGACGCGTTGACGTTGTCCCCCACTGAGCTTGCCACCGCTGTCCCCCACCTTGGAATCCAACCCATCGGGCAGCCTGTTGGCAAATTCAAGGACATGGGCCGCCTCGGCTGCCGCCGACATCCTCGCCTTGTCCGGTTGGGCGTCCCCGAGCACAATGTTGTCGGCGATGGACCCGTGGAAGAGCAACGCATCTTGGGTCACCACAGAGAGACGTTGACGCCAGGATGACCCCGACACCTCACGCAAATCGACGCCGTCCACCAAGATGCATCCAGACTCCGGGTTGGCGAATTTGCTGAGGACGTGGGCTGCCGTCGTCTTTCCCGATCCAGAAAGGCCCACCAACGCGACCACTTTGCCGGCAGGGATGGTCAAATTGAAGCCTTGCAGTGCCGCCGATTCTTGACCCGGGTAGCGGAAAACCACATCCTTGAACGTCAAGGTGTCTGTCAGACGTGGCGCCTCGGCCCCTTCCTCTCCAAGGTCACCCTCCATGTCAGGTGCGTTCTCAAACAGCGCTTCCAAACGCTCGAGCGAAGCCGCACCTTTGGACACCCGAAACACCCCGTCAGACAGGGAACGGGCGGGAGGAATGATTTGCGAAAACACCACGAGGTACCCAATGAACCAATCGCCAGACAACGCCGAGTCTCCGGACAGCACGAGGCTTCCTCCAAAGGCCAGCAACACCGCCATGACCGTGAGAGAAATGACCTCGCTCATGGGGGAAGACATGCTCTCGCGACGGTGCATTCGGCGCATGGCCTTGAAGTGGCCATGGTTGCGCTCGGCGTAGGCCGAGGTGAACTGCGACTCCGCATTGAACGCCTTGACAATGCGCATGCCCAGGAGCGTCTCTTCCAGCACGGACACGAGCTGACCGAGTTCTTCCTTGCCTTTTTGAGCGTGGCGCTTCAACCTCTTGGACCAACGACTGATCAACCAACCCGAAAGAGGCAGCAGCACAAAGGCAAACAAGGTCAACTGCCAGCTCAGCGCCAGCAGCGTTCCCAAACTCACGAGGATGAGCAAAGGCGCTTTCAGCAGGGCCTCCAACGACCCAATGACGGAGTGCTCGACCTCCATCAGGTCGTGGGTAAATCGGCTCATGACGTCCCCACGCTTGGATTCAGAGAACCACCCCATGGGCATCCTCAGAAGCTTTTCGTACAAATCCTGGCGAAGGTCCCTGCTGACGCCGGTTCGGATGCCCGCCATGACATACAACGCCGCATAGTGCACCGCGTTTTTCAACACCGCAAGCCCCACCATGGACACGCACAATGCGCCGAGGGCGTAGGACGCGCCTTGGGTTTGGACGAAGGTGTCAAACGCGTGACTGACGGCCGCAATGACACCCTCCTGTGCCGCCTCTTCCATGGGGGCGGATGCCCCAAAGAGGATGCGCAAAAACGGCACGACCGACAAGAAGGTGAAGAGGTTCAACACCGCGCTCAAGGCGTGCAAGACCCCCATGAGCACCACGCTTCCGCGGTGGTGCCTGATCAAAGGAAGCAAGGCCCAAACGGCCTTCATCCGCGCGAGAGTTTGGAAGCATACCCGAGGTAGTTGTCCGGCGTGATGGCACGCAACTCAGCCTTGACGGCTTCTCCTACATTCAACCCGTCAATGAACTCGGCCATGACCGTGGCGTTGATGATGCCATTGGTTCGGGTCAAGGCCTTGAGCGCTTCGTAGGGCTCGGGGTACGCCTCGCGGCGCAAAATCGTCTGGATGGCTTCCGCCACAATGGCCCAGTTGGCGTCAAGGTCGGCGGCCAATTTGGACTCGTTCAAGACCAACTTGCCCAGCCCTTTGCGGGTGGCGTTCATCGCAATCACGCTGTGTCCGAGAGGAACACCGAGGTTGCGCAGCACCGTGCTGTCGGTCAAATCACGCTGCAGACGGGAGATGGGCAGTTTTTCGGCAAAGTGCGCCAACAAAGCATTCGCCACGCCGAGGTTGCCCTCGCTGTTCTCGAAGTCGATGGGATTCACTTTGTGCGGCATGGCAGAAGACCCCACTTCACCTGCCACAATCTTTTGTTTGAAGTAGTCCATGGAGATGTAGGTCCAAACGTCCTTGTCCAAATCCATCAGAATGGTGTGCACCCGACGCAACGCGTCGCACCAAGCTGCAAGGTGGTCGTAGGGCTCGATTTGGGTCGTGACCGCGGTGCGGGTCAATCCCAGCACCCCTTCCACGAACTGCGTGCCAAAGGCGGGCCAATCCACCTCGGGGTACGCCACGTGATGCGCGTTGAATTGTCCCGTGGCCCCGCCAAACTTGGCGGCGTACGTCGCGTTGGCCAAGGCGTCGCGCTGTCCACGCAAGCGATTCACGAACACTTGAAATTCCTTTCCCAACGTCACCGGCGAGGCGGGCTGACCATGGGTACGCGCCAACATGGGAACCTCCTTCCACTCCACGGCGAGGCGCGCCACATCCGCGATGGTCTCGTCGAGCAACGGCAACACCACTTGTTCGGTGGCGCGCTTCAACGACAGCGGCACCGCCGTGTTGTTGACGTCCTGTGACGTCAAGCCAAAGTGGACAAATTCCTTCCACGCCCCCACGCCCAATTGCTCCATGGCTTCTTTGACGAAGTACTCCACCGCTTTGACATCGTGGTTGGTGATGCGCTCCTTGTCCTTCACCCATTGCGCATCCGCCTCTGAAAACGTTCGGTAGACGTCGCGAAAGGGCTCCACCTTGTCTTGGGGGAAATCGGCCAGCTGGGGAAGTGGCATGGCAACGAGGGCCAAAAAGTACTCGACCTCCACCTCCACGCGGTGATGAATCAAGCCGAGTTCAGACATCCAAGGAGAAAGGGAAGCAGTGTGTCGACGGTAGCGTCCATCGACGGGAGAAATGGCGTCAAGCATGTGCTGGAATCAAAGCCCAAAGGTACTCAACTGCGCGCAGCTGTGGCTACCTTCACCCCATGCGATTGCACACGATTCACACGGGGAATTTCAAGTTGGATGGCGGCGCGATGTTTGGAGTGGTTCCAAAACAACTTTGGTCGCGCACCAATCCCCCAGATGCCCAAAACCTCTGCACTTGGGCGATGCGCTCGCTCCTCGTGGAAGTCGATTCGAGGTTGATTTTGATTGATTGTGGCATCGGCGACAAGCAATCCGAGAAATTTTTCAGCCATTACCACCTGCATGGCGAACATTCCCTGGATCGCAGCCTGCGCGAAGCCGGGTTTGCCCAAGAGGACATCACCGATGTTTTCCTCACCCACCTGCACTTTGACCATGTGGGCGGTGGCGTGATTCGTCGCGGTGACGACATGCTCGTTCCCGCCTTCCCCAACGCCACCTACTGGTCCAACGACGCGCACTGGCAATGGGCCTCGGAACCAAATGCCCGCGAAAAAGCGTCATTCCTCTCCGAGAATCTGCTCCCCCTGCAAGAGAGCGGCCAGTTGCGCATGGTGAAGCGCGAAAGCCGGATCACGTGCAATGCCCTCGGCATCCAAGGCTGGGACATCTTCTTCGCAGATGGCCACACCGAGAGCCAGATGATTCCCTTGCTGCGCCATCCCTCAGGCCAAACCATGGCCTTCATGGCCGACCTCCTTCCGAGCACAGGACACATCCCACTGGCCTACGTGATGGGCTACGACACCCGTCCCCTGCTTACGCTCGAAGAAAAGAAACTGTTCCTCGACACCGCTGCCGACGAGGAATGGGTGCTCTTCTTGGAGCACGATGCCGTGAATGCGGCGTGCACCGTTCAGCACACAGAAAAAGGCGTACGACTTCGTGAAGCGGCGCCTTCTTGGAACGAACTGATGGGCTAAGCCCGTTTCGACGCCCAGCTCAGAGCCCCGCGACAATCCGGGCTGGCAAACCAGGCCCTTCGTAAACCATGCCCGAGTAGACTTGCACCAAACAAGCCCCGGCATCCAACTTCTCTTGGGCCGCTTCCGCGCTGTCAATCCCGCCCACACCAATGATGGGGAAACGACCTTCACTGCGCTCGGCGAGATGACGCACCACCTCCGTGGCACGGGCCCGCACAGGTGCGCCACTCACACCCCCAGGCCCCATGTCTTCGACCTCTTGTTCAGGCGTCACAAGTCCCGCACGTGAGATGGTCGTGTTGGTCGCCACGACGCCGTCCACCTTTTCTTCTTGGACGATCTGTACGATGTCGTCCAGCTGACCATCCGTCAAGTCAGGTGCAATCTTCAAAAACACGGGGCGATGACCGGGATGGGAATGGTTGCGTTCCACCACGGCCCGCAACAACTTCGCCAACGGTTCCTTGTCTTGCAACTCTCTCAATCCCGGTGTGTTAGGCGAACTTACATTGACTACGAAGTAATCGACGTGCGGATGGAGCGCATCCACGCATGCGAGGTAATCTTCCACCGCTTTGTCGTTGGGCGTGATCTTGTTCTTCCCAATGTTCCCGCCGACCACGAGTCCCTTGGGACGGCGGACCAAACGCCCGGCAGCAGGGTACAATCCGTCGTTGTTGAATCCCATGCGGTTGAGGATGCCGCGGTCCTCTTTCAGTCGAAACAGCCTGGGTTGGGGGTTGCCACTTTGGGCACGTGGGGTAAGGGTGCCGATCTCCACAAACCCAAACCCAAGCATCTCCAACGCCGGCAACCAGCGCGCGTCCTTGTCGAAGCCCGCCGCCAATCCGACGGGGTTGGGAAACGTCAGACCCGCCACCGTCACCTCGCGTCCTTCGTTGCGTTTTGCCGCACGCCGCTTCATCCACCACGACACTCCCGGGACGCGAGACGCGAACACGAGAAGGTCCATGGCGGCGTAGTGCGCACGCTCCGGAGACATCAGGAAAAACAGGGGTTTGAGGACTTTTTCGTACACAGCGCAAAGGTAATTCGCGGCCCCGCCCAGCCTCCCACCATGTGAATAACCCTGTGGATAGCGTTCACGAAAACCCCCTTCCCAGCCTCAAAACCGAGTCCTAGCTTTGAATCCCAAGGATGAAGAACCTGGGACTACTCAGCTGGCTTTCAAAGAAAAAACTCACCGACGAACAGGTGGCGAACATTTTCGTCAACACCTCGTTCGAGACAGTCGAGCAAGGTTGGCCCCAGGTGGCTGCCTTTTTGAATGCGGCCCCCGAGTTTGACAGCTGTCCCCAATTGAACGAGGACGACTACGGAAAGTTCCTGATGATTGTTGTCTCGGCCAACCTCAGCCTGATCCCCAAGCATTTTGATCCGGGCGTGGACCGTGCCATCATTCAGCGTTGCTGCGCGAAGTTTGGGTTTGCCCTTGGCCTTCCACCTGAATCCTTTGCCCGCAAGGTGAAGGAATTCCGCAACTTCATGAAGGAAATCAACCGTCCGAGCAAAAACACCTTGACAGCGATGACCCGAGCCGTCTGCTACAAGTACGGTGTGATTGCCCACCAGGAGCCTTACTTCCGTGACATGAACGTGCCCAACCCCATTTTGCAGAAGAACCTGCGCGAATTGATGGAGCACTTCCTCTGGGACTGGGAAGACTTCGTGGACCAGTACCGCGTGGTGTTGGCGCCCTCTGAGGAGCAGGCCTGAGCCTCCCAACATGTTCTGCGGCCTTTCAGTTCGTCATGCGCGCCAAGTCGCGTGAAATGTCCTTGTCCTTGAGCGCTTGCCGCTTGTCGTGCAGCTTCTTGCCTTTCGCCACAGAAAATTTGAGCTTGGCATAGCCACTGCTTGCAATGAAAAGCAGCGTCGGGACGAGCGTCACCCCCACATCTTTCACCTTCTTCTCCAATTTCTTGAGCTCGGTGCGCTGCAGCAGAAGTTTGCGCTTGCGGCGCGGGTCTTGCGGCATGTACCCGGCGTTGGGGTATTCGGCGACGTACATGTTGTACACCCACAACTCTCCCTTTTCAAAGCGGCAATACGATTCCGTGATGCTCGCCTTGCCTCGGCGAATGGACTTGATTTCCGAACCGGACAGCACCAATCCTCCCGTGAAATCGTCCGTCAGGAAATACGTGTAGGATGCCTTCTTGTTCTTGATCTCCACAGCCATGAAGCAAAGTTACGACCCGGGGGTTGGAAGCGCAGGCGTTGGGAATGAACTTCGTCACATGTCGGATGCCGCCCTTTTCTCGTTGCCCAAAGTCGAATTGCATTGCCACTTGGAGTTGGCCTTTCGCCGGTCAACCCTGAAGCGCTGGGCCGTGGATCGCGGCATGGACGTGAGCGACGACGCGGCATTTGACGAGGCCTTCTTGGTGAAGTCCCCCATGGAAGATTTGCCCTCCGTCCTCCACAAATTCTTGAACACCCGCGATGTCATTGACACGGAAGACAAAGTGGAGCAATTGACGTATGAGGTGTGTGCGGACATGCACCAAATCAGCAACGTCCGCGTGCTTGAACTGCGTTACGCTCCCTCCTTCCTTCTCGACGCCCACCCTCGGATGGATGCCGACCGCATGCTCGAAGCGATTCAATGCGGGGTGGCCCGGGCGGAGCGTGAATTCCCCATGGTGGTCGGCCTCATTGGCTTGCTTCAACGCATCAAGAGCGTGGAGGACAATGCGCGCTGGTGCGACTGGATTTTGGAACGGAAAGCGCATTTTGTAGGGTTGGATTTGGCCGACGACGAGGTGAATTACCCCGCCCAACCCTTTGCGCCTTTGTTTCAAAAGGCGAAGGCGCAAGGCTTGGGCATCACCGTACATGCAGGAGAACCTGCGGTAATGGGCTGTGCGCGAAACGTCCTCGTGGCGTTGGACGACCTGGGGGCGGACCGCATTGGTCATGGCGTGCAAGCCATTCATGACGAGGAAGTCATCGCACGTTTGGTGCGCGACCGCATCCCCCTCGAATTGTGTCCTTGGAGCAACGTCCTGACCCAAGCCGTTCCCTCCTTGGCGGGCCACCCGTTCAAGCGATTGCTTGACCGCGGCGTACGTACGACCCTCAACACCGACGACCCCGGCGTCATGGACATCCACCTGATGGACGAATGCCGAAACGTCATGAGCCACCTCGGCATTTCTCTTGAAACATTGGCGCAATGCAACGAATGGGCGCGTGAAGCGTCTTTCATTCCCCGGGCGCGCATTGAGGGCGTTTGGGACAACCCATCTTCATGAAGCACCTTCTTCTCTCGCTGGCCCTTTTTGCACTCCAAGGTGGAATCCAAGGCCAAACCGTGGGCACCCTGCTCAACACGGAACTCGCTTTCGACGGATACACCCTGGTCGACCCCATGGGCACGGGCAACACCCACCTGATCAACAATTGTGGAGAGGTGATCAACACCTGGACGAGCGACTTCAATTCCGGAGGGGCCTGCTACTTGCTTGAAGATGGCAGTTTGGCTCGGGGGTGCAAGGTCAATGGTGCGTTTGCGGGTGGCGGCATAGGCGGTCGGTTGGAGCGTAAAAACTGGGACGACGACTTGATTTGGGTCCTGGATTGGGCCGACGACGAACGACACCACCACCACGACTTCGCCTGGATGCCCAACGGCCACGTCTTGGTGCTTGCGTGGGAGCTCAAAACCAACGAAGAAGCCGCGGCGGCCGGCCGAGTGAATCCCCAACTGATGTGGCCCGAATCCATCACGGAAATTGCCCCGGAAGGCAGTGAAGGCGGCACCGTGGTGTGGGAGTGGCATGCCTGGGACCACCTCGTGCAAAACGTGGACGCCTCGCTTCCTCATTTTGGCGAGCCGGCCGATCACCCGCACCGGTTGGACGTCAATTTTGCCAATGTCGGCGGCGGGGGCGGTCCGGGCAGCGCGAACAGCGGCGATTGGATGCATGCCAATGCGGTGAACTACAATCCAACCCTGGACCAAATCGCGATCAGCGCACGACGCTTCAAAGAGATTTGGATCATCGACCACGGCACCACCACGGAAGAAGCTGCGGGCCCTGCCGGTGACATCCTTTACCGCTACGGCAATCCGGAAGCATACGGCCGCGGAGATGCGGAGGATCAAGTGTTTTTTGGACAGCACGACGTGCAATGGATTCCCGATGGACATCCCCAGGAAGGTGCGCTGGTGATTTACAACAATGGGGCCGGCAGGCCGGGCTGCGAATGTTCCACCATTGACGTGTGGAACCCCCCTTTGCTCAAAGATGGCAACTACGCGCTAGAGGGCGATGCGCCTTTTGGCCCCGAAACTTGGTCATGGACGTATCCAAGCACCCCCAATCCGGGATTTTTCAGCTCGAACATCAGTGGGGTTCAACCCCAACCCAACGGTAATTTCTTGATCTGTCAAGGCGCCGGCGGCCGACTCTTTGAAGTGACGCAGGAAGGAGACATGGTGTGGGAGTACATCAATCCCGAAGGCAATTTTGGGGTGGTCTCGCAGGGAAACAACCCCCAGCAAAACAATGTCTTCCGCACGTACCGTTACGGACCGTCTTTTCCTGGGTTTGAAGGTCGCGACATGACCCCTTCTGAACCCCTTGAGGGACCCGACGTCTGGGGGTGTGAATTGTACCCATCGCAAGATTCAACCTCGGCCTTGGGTCCCGTGTTGCAGGCCAGCCCTGCCATCCAAGCCTTTCCCAATCCAGCCATATCTCGTTTGACGCTGTCCACCCCACAGCCTGGCACCTGGGACATCTACAACAACACCGGGCAACTCGTTTTCACGCGCACCACCCACCATTCCTCCACCCTTGTGGATTGCGCATCGTGGCCTGAGGGATTGTACGTCGTGGCCTTTCACCCGCGTCGAAATGACTTTGCCCCCAGCACGTTGAAAGTGTCCATCTCCCATTAATTTCGATTTACCACGTGTCAATTCACACCCCAAAATCATGTACTTGCGCTTCTTTTCATCCGCCTTGAGCCTCTTTTTCATGTTGTCTGCTTTCGCCCAAAACACCATTGGTGTGACGGCCGTCCAGCCTGACTTGGTCGAGGAAGGCTACACCTTGCTCTACCCCCACAACCAACCCAACGTGTACCTGCTGGACTTGTGCGGAGAGGTGGTTCACACATGGACCAATGCGGACACCCTGCGGCCTGGCAACGTGGCATATCTCCAGCAAAATGGGGACATTGTGATGACCTACCGACCTCAGGTGTTCTCTTCAGACCCCATTTGGGCAGGCGGAGGTGGCGCCACCATCGAGCGTCGCACTTGGAACAACGATGTCCTGTGGTCGTACACCTTGAACGACAGCGCAGGCCGCTTCCACCACGACATCGAAGTCAAACCCAATGGCAACGTGTTTGCCATCGCTTGGGAGCACTTCAGCGCTGACGAAGCCATTCAGGAGGGACGCGACTCCGCGTTGGTTCCTGAAGATGGACTCTGGTCCGAAATGATTCTAGAGCTCTCGCCTGACGGCAACGGAAGCGCCAACGTGGCATGGGAATGGCACGCCTGGGACCATCTCGTGCAAGAATTGGATGCAAGCAAAGACAACTTTGGCGTGGTCAGTGAAAGCGTGGACAAGATTGACGTGAACTACGGCACGCCCAGCAGCCAACCCAGCGATTGGTTGCACATCAACGCCATCGACTACAACCCCTACTTCGAGCACCTGCTGCTCAGCGTGCCCACGTTTGACGAGCTTTGGATTGTCGACTACAACAATTTCACGCCCGGAAAGCTGCTCTGGCGCTGGGGCAACCCCGAAGCGTATGACATGGGGACGGAAGAAGACCAACAGCTTTTTTATCAGCACGACTGTCACTGGGTCTACGACCACGTCACCGTGAACAACCCCGACTTCGGCAAAATTGCGGTGTTCAACAACCGTGTGCCTGCAGAGGATGGAAGCGCCTACAGTGCCATTCATTTGTTGAATCCTGCGTACACGGACTACGAGAACAGCTTTGCCACGGACATTGCGGACAGCACATACCTCCCCAACGATTTTGATTGGACCTATGTGGCCCCCGATTCCATTTACTCCTCAGGCCTGTCCTCTTTCCAGCGCTTGGAAAACGGCAACAGCTTGATTTGCTATGGCCGATGGGGAGACACCCGAGAAATCACGCCCGAGGGCGATGTCGCGTGGCGGTACAAGACACCCTTGATCAATGCTGGCGGGGTGGCGTCGCCAGTATCCCAAGGTTCCGAACCCAGCATCAACCAAAACATGACGTTCCGTGCCCATCGCTACCCTGCGGATTTCGAAGCGTTCGACGGAGTGGCTTTGATGCCCCAAGGTGTCATTGAATTGGACCCCTCCCCACTGGATGCTTGCATTCCGCCCGTGTTGGGATGCATGGACAGCTTTGCGTGCAACTACGACAGCACTGCCACCGCTGCGGACTCCTGCATCTATTTCGCACCGGACTACGGGACTTCGCTGGACTTTGTCTTGGGCAGCCTCGAGCCCGAACTCGGATGCAACGGCGGGTATGCCGTGTCCGAAAGCCTCCCTGTCACCCTGACGGCGACAGACTCCGCCATGACGTGGGTGCTCACGGATGACGTGGCCCAAACCCTCATTGACAACGGCTTTGACATTGTGGTGTCGGATTTGACTACCCAAGCTTTAAGCTTGTGCGGCAGCGACATGAATGTGTTGGATTCGTTTGGCAACGCATACACCCTGCAGTACGACAGCACGGGGTACATCTATGACTTCTACGACGGCTACCTCGCCCCTGCCGAGAACTTCGGGTTTGGGTGCGGGTTCGAGTTTGCCTGCAACTACGATCCCTGCGCCTTGTACGACTTCGACCTCTGTGAATTCTTGGAAATCAACGTCGAAACCACCTCCGACGCGGGTGTGGGCAATGGGTCAGCCACGGCCACGGTGACTGGCGGCGCGGAGCCCTACGCCATCGCTTGGTTTGAGGGAGACAGTGAAGATTCCTTCGCCGATGGCATGAGTGTGGACAGCCTCTTGGCCGGGGAGTACTCTGTCCTTGCGGTGGACAGCACCGGATGCATTGGCAATGCGGACTTTGTGATTGACGCCTTGGACGGCTTGACCACACCCGACGTCGTGTGGAATGTGTTCCCCAACCCGGCGAATGACCTTTTGTACGTCAACCTCAGCACCCCTGGTCAAGGAGCGTTGACCCTGACAGACCTCGGTGGACGCGAGGTGTTGGCGACCACCCTCACGTCCACGCGTACCACCTTGGACCTGAGCGCGCTGCCCGCAGGCACGTATGTGCTTCAATTCCAGCATGGCGCAATGCGGTACTCGCGGAATCTGCACGTCGTGCGTTAAATGGGGAAAACCCTTTGAAAACAACCCTAAGCCCGAGCCCTGTGCCCGGGCTTTTTCTTGGACCTTGCATGCATGTCCGACACCTTGATCACCGAGTTGAATGAGGGCGTGATGACCCTCACGCTGAACCGCCCTGATGTCTTCAACAGCTTCAACCAAGAAATGGGACGTGCCTTCCAAGCCGCCTTGGACGAAGCGGCCCAAAACGAGGCGGTGCGCTGCGTCGTCCTCACCGGAGCGGGACGCGCCTTCTGTGCGGGACAAGATTTGAAGGAGGTCACCTCGGAACACTCTCCCGGATTCAAAGTCATCGTGGAAGAGACCTACAACCGCAGCATTCGACGCATTTGTGACATGGAAAAGCCTGTGGTGGCTGCGGTCAATGGGGTGGCTGCAGGCGCCGGGGCCAACATCGCCTTGGCGTGCGACTTTGTGGTGGCCAAGTCGTCGGTCAAGTTCATCCAGGCGTTTGCCAACATTGGACTGATCCCCGACAGTGGTGGAACCTACTGGCTCCCTCGGCTCGTGGGCATGGCCCGCGCCAAAGCGTTGACCATGCTCGGCACCCCACTCCCTGCCGCGGAAGCCGAGGAGATTGGATTGATCCACCACGCCGTGGAAGAGGAAGACTTCGACGAAGCCGTCCGCACCCTCGCTTCCAAACTTGCGCACATGCCCACGCGGGGTTTGGGACTGACCAAGAAAGCCCTGCATGCCGCCATGACCCACGACTTGAACTCGCAGTTGAAATTGGAGCTCGACTTGCAATTCGAAGCGGCAGAAACCGACGATTACGCGGAGGGCGTGCAAGCCTTTTTGGAAAAGCGCAAACCCCAATTCAAAGGGACATGAGTGAGGACTGGATGGATGTGAACGTCATGTTGCCTGACGACGACCAACGCGTCTTGGGCTTCATTCCTGGGAACAAGGTCTACTTGCCAGGAAAAGACATTCAATTTGAAACCCGGGAGGTGGTCGTTCTGCGATTTTGCAAAGACTTTTACGCAAAGAATGCGGAGAAGCGGGCCAAGCACGGCATTCACTTTTGGGCGGGAGAAGGCAACAGCAACCATTTTTTCAGCGATGTCACGCACTGGCGTCCCATCCCTGGAGGCCCTTCGCAAGAACTGTGATCAATCGCAGGTGCTGCCCATCGCGACCAACATCTCCATGAGGTCGCCCACGCTCACGCTGCCATCTCCATCCAAATCCCCGGTGCAAGCACTGCCTTGTTCAAAGGTGCACGTGCCGTCGTCGTCGTTCGCATCTGTGCTGTAGTTGGTCGCCTCGGGATAGGTGCAGCCAGCCACAGACCATCCTTCGCACCCTTCATCGGTCACTGCCCAAGGATTGTAAGCCACATCCATCGGGTCTGTGCATCCCGGGCAAACGAACTCCTCGTTGAAACACACCACCCCTGCATCGACCAGACTCGCCCCGCCTTCGATGGCGAGGGTTCGCGCGTCCACTTCGGCAACCCCATCGGGTCGAACAAACCGATAGGCATGCAACCCCAAGCCCAGTGCCAAGGAAAATTGCGCCGTTTCCCATGCCGCATTGGTCGGCATCACCGTGGACGCATTTTCAAAACCAGCGTCGGAGACAGACGTCCACTCCAGTCCACATGCCAAGACGTCCCATCCTCCGCCCTCCTCATTGGAAATGTCCACCTTGAACAACGTCAAGTAGGTGCATGAGCCGTCGGCGACCGACGCTTCCGAATCAAAGTTGGTTGCGGCGGCATCCGTGCATCCTGGGACAGCGTCCACCCCATCGCAATCTTGGTCGATGCCGTCGAGCGGAATGTCGTTGGCCCCAGGATAAACCGCGGCATCGGCGTCATCGCAGTCGCCGTCTTCGTCGGTCCATCCATCTTCGTCGAGGTCAAACGTGCAATCGTCTGCGTCGAGCAACCACGGAGAATTGGACACATTGACGGCGCTTTCTGCGGTGCAGCCGGAGAGCATCCCCGTGGCGTACTTTCTCGCCCTGTACAACGTCGAGCCGTCGGTCAAACGCACTTCAAATGCAATGTGGCCTTCGGGCGTCACTTCCGTGACACGGGTCCCGAATTCGCTCGTTTCTGCCGTGCCCCAACCGATGAGGGTGTTGCCGTTTTCAAGGCGAATGGCACTGCCCTGTGCAGCGGCGTAAAGGTCACTTGGATGGGCAAACTGCCAAGTATTCTGGGCCGTGAAATTCACGGTATCGAGGGTGAGCTCCAGCGCCCTCGACAAAAATCCATTGTTGTCCAACACGCCATTGTCAAACATCAAAATCCGACCGTTGCCCACGTCGTGAACGTCGTGTTGAAGGTGGAAACCGTCCCACCCCGGATCGTTGAGGCTGAAATCGCTGTCTTCTCCCCCAAGTTTCCAATGAATGGACCAATCTTCGGGCCTGAGGCGCACGATTTGGTTTCGGTTGCGAATGCTCAAAAGAATCCCGCCGTGTTCATCCAATTGCACGGCGTTCCAATGCAAGTGGTCTACAACCGCAAAATCGAGGTTGTCGACACTGGGATCCACAGGCATGTGGTCAAGGCCGCTCCACTCTTGGAGGATTTGTTCTTGCGGGTCCAAATGCAGCAGACGAGGGTTGAGAATCTTGGCGTTCGAAAGGCCCCCGATGCTGGTTAAATCTTCAAACACCTCCTCGAGCAGCACCACGAGATAGGTCCCGTCCTCGAAGCGATGAACATCGTGGTAATCGTCGTCTGGGGCAAACGTTTGGGTCAAGGTGTCCAGCGGGTTGAACGCGGCGTCCACCACGGTCCACTTTCGCAAGGTGTAGTTGTACCACACGAATTCACCGGGACCCCATGGTTTCATGTAAAATCCACGAAACGGCGTTTGCGAAGCCCATGTCAAGTTGGCTTCGTCGTCGACGAGCGTGGCGAACATGCTTGTGGGGCTTTGGACCAGTGACAGCAGCAAATCACCCGACTGCACAG
This sequence comes from Flavobacteriales bacterium, assembly GCA_002863145.1. GTDB lineage: Bacteria > Bacteroidota > Bacteroidia > Flavobacteriales_D > Sanyastnellaceae > UBA11663. Next base: position 25,516 of record PKDW01000171.1, on the reverse strand, counting down.
GCCAACCTGCAGGTGCTCCGTCGTCCAACACCCCACCAGGCGGAACCATCACGTCCAAGTCAAGGTCCCCCGTAGTCCCTTGGCCCAGGGCACCTTCATGGCCCAACCAGACCCACCAACCGATGAGGAGGAGGGCTGCACGCAACAACGGACGGAGAGACCACATTCCATCAAAGATAAGCGGGGCTCGAAAGCACGGGCGGGGCCGATCACATGAACTGAGCCACGGCGGCCATCCCTGCCGTTTCAGTCCGCAACCTCAGCTCGCCCAGGTGGACGGGTGTCGCAGCCTGGGAGGTCATCCACTGCACCTCTTCTGCAGTGAAATCCCCCTCGGGACCAATGGCGATCCAAGCGTGGTTTTGGCCTTCTTGCCACAATGGCCAGGCGACACGCTTCGGGGTGTTGTCACACGCGGTCATGCAATGGGCCACGGCACCTGCCCTGCTCGTCAACTGAGGATGTGCGTCAAACACCTGTTCCAGAGCACAGGCGGGGTGCAACATGGGCATCCACGTACGGTGGCTTTGCTTCGTGGCTGCGACCACCACCTTGCGCCAGCGTTCGCGCTTGTCTACCCGACGTTCACTTCGTTGCGTCCAGACGGGAATCACCTCCTCCACACCCAGCTCGGTCGCTTTTTCAAGCAACCACTCAAAGCGGTCGGACGACTTGGTGGGTGCCACCACCAAGGTCAATCCTGGAGGCCGGGCCTCTTCCCTGTCCACGTGCTCCACGTGCACAGACGCCTTTCTCTTTCCCACCGCAGTCAAGGTTCCAACGGCCTCCCCGCCAACGCCATCGATGAGCCTGACGGTCTGACCTTCGGTCATCCGCAACACACGGACAACGTGCAGCGCTTCCTCTTCTGAAAGAGGCGAAACGCCAACCTGGAGATCAGGATGAAAACACGTGTGCATGACGCAAAGGTAACCCTGCTGTCACGCAGACATTCAAGCTTGCGACACCGCGGTCACAAGAGGCGCACCCGCCTTCATCTCGGCTGTGGCAGCTTCTTCGAATTGCGTGAAATTGTCCGCAAAGCGAGACGCCAACTCTTGGGCAGCCATGTCATACGCTGCGCCATCCCCCCATGTGCCTTTCACGTCCCAGAGTTCATTGGGCACGCCTTCGCATCCCACGGGCACTGCGAGTTTGAACACGGGGTGGATGGTGGTCTCCACCGCGTCTAGGTCCCCACGAAGGGCTGCGGCAATCATGGCACGGGTATGGGACAACTTCATGCGGTGCCCCACGCCGTAACCACCTCCGGTCCAGCCGGTGTTGACGAGCCACAAGCGCACGCCTTGCTGGGTCACGCGTTCACCGAGCATGCTTGCGTATTCCGTGGCATGGAGCGGCAGGAACGGCGCACCAAAGCACGCAGAGAAGGTGGTTTGGGGTTCCACCACACCTGCTTCAGTTCCCGCCACCTTGGCGGTGTAACCCGACAAGAAATGGTACATCGCTTGACCCTTGTCCAGCCGGGACAACGGAGGCAACACGCCAAAGGCATCGCAGGTCAGAAAGAAAATGTCCGTGGGATGTCCTCCCACACTGGGGGTCACGGCTCCAGGAATGTGAAAAATGGGGTAACTCACACGCGTGTTGGGTGTGATGCTGTCGTCCGCGTAGTTGGGAGTCACACAGTCTTCTTCGAATCCAATGTTCTCGAGAAGCGCACCGAAGCGAATGGCCTGGTGAATTTCAGGCTCTCCCTCCGGGCTGAGGTCGATGGTTTTGGCATAGCATCCGCCCTCCATGTTGAACACACCCTCTTCGGTCCAGCCATGCTCATCGTCCCCGATCAATGCGCGGTTGGGGTCGCTGCTCAGCGTGGTCTTCCCCGTACCTGAAAGGCCAAAAAACACCGCCACATTGCCTTGTTCATCTTGGTTGGAGGAACAGTGCATGGGCAAGACGTCGTGCTGCACAGGCAAGATGAAGTTCATCACCGAGAACATGCCCTTTTTGATTTCACCCGTGTACCCGGAACCTGCCACAATGATGATTTTACGGCCAAAGTCAATGGCACTCACGTTGCTTTGACGGCACCCGTGCTTGGCGGGAACCGCTTTGAAACTCGGCGCACAAATGACATGCCAATCGGGTTCGGCCACCCACCGCTCTTGGTCGGTGAGGCGAATGAACATGTTGTCGACAAACAAGGAAGACCAAGCCTTCTCGGCCACCACGCGCACGGGAATGCGGTACCGTTCATCCGCCCCCACGGCGGCATCCTTCACAAACACGCTTCGGCCCTTGAGGTGCCTTTGCACGTCCTGCAACAAGGTCTGAAACGCCTCGGACGACATGGGTTGGTTGATGCTTCCCCAATCCACCCTGTTGGCCGTGATTTCGTCTTCCACCAAAAAACGGTCCTTGGGGGACCGTCCAGTAAATTCCCCTGTTTCAATGGCCAGCGCACCTTGGTCGGTCAAGACGCCTTCGCCACGAAGGAGGGTTTGAAGAATGAGTTTGGCAGGGGGAAGGTTCCAGTGGGCTCGGCCCACTCCTTGGAGTCCGACGGCATCCAAACGCGCGTCGAAGGGGGTGTTTCCAACGTGTTTCATCATGTCCGAGGTTTGATCATTGCATCCTCGATGCCAAATCTACAGCACGGTCACCGTTGCGGTTCAATGCGTTGTTCACAAACCATCCACGGACCCACCTCGCCTCCTTACCTTACCCTCATGAAGACACCTCTTTTCCATGCCTCCATCGCCGTCTGTCTCGTGGCTCTTATTTGCCTGACGGGGTGCACCGATTCCGCCCCAGATGCCCTGCCCCATCCCGCTTCCAAAATGAGCCCCGCAGGAAGACTCAACATGGAGCGTCAAGGCCGCGACATGGATCGTTTCCAGGAGATGAACCAGGTCAAAGTCGAGAACAAAATCAGTCCCTATCGCTACGTCATCAGTACGGAACGACACAGCCGATTTGGGCAATTGGTCAAGGCTTCAAGCCTGAGCCGGACCATCCACTCAAGTGGGGTGACACTTCTCTGTCCCACAGATGACGCATTTGAGAACTGGGTCCCTTGGTTGCGTTTGATCAAGGAAGGAAACCAATACGAGATCGACGATTTTGTGGGCAACCACGTCATCCCCATGACGCTGACCTACGACGACCTCAAGTCGAAAGACACGCACGCCACGCTTGCGGGAACCACCCTCGAAATCTCCACTCGTGGCGGCATCACGGCCAATGAAGCGCGCGTGAGGAGTGGCCATGTCATCACCGAGAATGGTTCCGTGATCGGCCTCGATGACCTGGCGTACGTCCCCCGGACATTGCGATGAGTGCAGACAACCTTTCCGCCTAGATTTCGGTTGTATTGACCCAGTTTCAAGCCCATGAACCTTCGTCTTCTTTTCCTCGCCATGTTGGCCGTTGTGTCAACCCTCTCGCGCGCCCAAGATTTGCCTCCCAGTTGGGAACCCGGCACTTGGTCTGTGGTTCTGGATGATGTGGCCTTGTCGAATCCATGGGTCGGCGGATTGACGGCGCCGCAGTGGTCGGCGTTTGACGCCGACCTCGACGGTGACGACGACCTGTTCGCGTTCGACCGGGATGGCAGCAGGGTGCTGATGTTCGAGCGCATTCCTGGCGAGGATTTGACCCTGCGGAAGGACTGGACCGAGGGCTGGCCTGACATGGTGGATTGGTGCTTGCTTCGCGATTACAATTGCGACGGCAAACCAGACATCTTCACGAGCCACCAAAACGGCATTCGGGTGTTCACCAACACCACCCAGTCCGGGGAGGGCCCGTCCTTCGATCCTGAACCCGTCACCCTTTTCGCCACCTTCGACCTGATTGGATCGGATCCCAGTGACCTGCCTGTCATCTGCTTGGGCATGGATTTGCCTGCCATCATGGACCACGACGACGACGGGGATTTGGACATCATCACCTTCACGGAAACCGCATCCACGTTGTACCGCTTCGAAGGCCAAACCCCTTGCGGGCTCGACCTCGAATGCACCAACCGGTGCTACGGCATGCTCGCCGAAGCTGCGGAAAACAATGCCCTGTTCATCGGGGACGACTTTGAATGCTCATTCAACGTGGAGAACCCTGGCATGGTCGTCTCCGACGTGTCGCGAACCGGGCTGCATGCCGGTGGTGCATTGACCTCGCTTCAACTCGAACCCGGAGGGCCCAAGGATCTCATCATCAGCGACGTCACCTATCCTGAAGCACTCGCTGTGGTGCTCGAAGTGGGCCCTTCCTCCTTGGACAGTGCCACGCACGTGGACCCCACATTTCCGAGCAACTTGTACGGCGACCAAGCCGTCAATTTGGTGCGTTTTCCTGCGGCATTTCACCTCGATGTGGACCAAGACGGGGTCCGCGATTTGTTGTTTTCGCCCAACACGCCCCTGGAGACCAACGACGACGAGAGTGTTCACTTCTTCCGCAACACAGGAACAGAGGACGAGCCCGCTTGGCAGTTCATCACGAACAACTACTTGCAAGACGGCATGGTCGATCTGGGGCGCGGTGCCTACCCGTCCTTCCACGATTTTGACGGGGATGGATTGCTGGATTTGGCCGTGGCCAACAAGGAACGTTATGAAGGCGTGGACCAAACCCCCGCCGCCGTGGCGGTCTTCCGCAATGCCGGCACCACCACAGAACCACAATTTGACCTTGTCGACCTCGATTGGATTACCCTGGAGGACTTCCAAATCGAAAGCCCCTACCCGGCCTTTGGCGACTTGGACGGCGACGGCGACTTGGACGTCCTCGTCGGAGACGAATTGGGACGCATTCACGAATTCACGAACGTGGCTCCCGCCGGAGCGTGGCCTGAATTCACGTTGACCGCCCTGTCCATTCCCGAAGATGGCAGCGGAGAAGCCATCGACGTGGGCCAATTTGCCACGCCACAACTCCACGACATGGATGGCGACGGCGACCTCGACATGGTTGTCGGCGAAAAAAACGGCACGCTCACGTTGTTTGAGCGCACCTCGGTGGGCACGTGGTCCGAATACATCTCCCCCATCCACGGAGAAAACTGGGGGAACATTCTCGTGGACAACCTTCTCGGCATCAACGGCTACAGCGTCCCTGCCCTAACCCCCACGTCGGAGGGCCTTCGAGTCTTCGTGGCCAATGAAACAGGCACCGTCCAGGACTTTGGCTTGGCATCGGACAATTGGGATGCCGAGCTCCTCGAAGTCAACGACGCGGTGTTTGGAGGCCGAGAAGGCTTCCGTTGCGCCGCTGCAATTGCCGATGTGGACAACGACGGATTGCTCGATGCCTTGGTGGGCATCCAGAATGGCGGCCTCCTCGCGTACAGCAGCAGCAGCGACACCCTGATTTTGGACGCCGCAGCCCTGCCTGCGTGGGAATGGCAAGTGATGCCCAATCCAGGGCGCGACGCATTCCGCTGGCGCAGCGCCCAGCCGTGGTCAGGAGAACTCACCGCGTGGAGTGTGACTGGAAGGAAAGTCGGACACGTTGTCGTTCAAGGGCAACGAGAAGGCGCCGTGGAGACGACAGACTGGGCGCCCGGCAACTATGTCATTCGCCCGGTGCTCACCCCAGGAAACAGCGAGGGCGTCCCGATGGGAACGCCCTTGACTTGGATCAAGTTGCCCGAATGAACGGGCGAACTCAAGAGAGACTCAGAGGCTGAGTCCGTCGAGCACGTGCTTGACGTCACGCACCGCGCTTTCGCTTGTGGCCAACAACGCCTTCTCGCCGTCGTTGAGGTCCAGCTCGATGATGCGCTCGATGCCGTTCTTACCGAGGATGACGGGAACCCCTAAGTAGAGGTCGTTCACGCCGTACTCGCCGGTCAACCATGCGCAGCATGGAAACACTCGGCGCTGGTCGCGGACGATGGCCTCAACCATTTGGGCTGCAGCGGCACCTGGCGCATACCATGCCGACGTGCCAAGCAAGTTCACAATCTCACCTCCACCCTTCTTGGTGCGCTCCACAATCGCGTTGAGCTTGTCTTCGTCGATGAGTTCTGTCACAGGGATACCGCCAACAGTGGTGTAGCGAGGAAGCGGCACCATGGTGTCGCCGTGGCCGCCCATCAATACCGCTTGGATGTCCTTGGGGCTGACGTTCAATTCCTCGGCGAGGAAGGCGCGGTAGCGCGCCGTGTCGAGGATGCCCGCCATGCCAAACACACGCTTGCTGTCCACCTTCGCCGTGAGGTACGCGCAGTACGTCATCACGTCGAGTGGGTTGGACACGATGACCAAAATGGCATCAGGACTGTGCTTCATAACATTTTCCGTCACGGTCTTCACGATGCCTGCGTTGGTGGCGATCAGATCGTCGCGGCTCATCCCCGGCTTGCGTGGCAAACCGCTCGTGATGACCACCACGTCCGATCCAGCCGTCTTGCTGTAGTCGTTGGTTGAACCCACAGTGCGGGTGTCATACAAATTGATGGGCGCGGTTTCCCAGATGTCAAGGGCCTTGCCTTCGGCAAAGCCTTCTTTGATGTCCAACAAAACCACTTCATTGGCGACCTCACGGGTGGCCAACACATTTGCGCAAGTGGCACCTACGTTTCCGGCGCCGACGACTGTTACTTTCATGAATAGAACGGTTTGGGACTGCAAAAGTACCCAAAGGACAGGGCTTCGTCCACGACAAGACGCATCTTTGTTCCATGAAGCGCAACTGGTTCTCATTTGTCCTCACTGGGTCTGTCCTGATTGTCCTGTGTTCTGACGGACTCTGGGCACAGTCCACAGGCCAAACGTCCCAAGCCTCCCCGTTCGATCGACCCCTAGAGGCTCACAACGCTTGGCCTTCCGGAACGTTTGGGGTGGACTACAATGTCACAGACGACGAAGGGTTCAGACATGGACCTTGGGTCCGGGTGTACGGGTCCGGGGAGCTCTACTACGTCGGCACATTTGACCACGGCACCCCCACGGGAAGCTGGTGGTACTTCCGCGAAAGCGGCACCGCCCTGACGCACCTCGTGCACAGGGAGGACCACACACAATCGGACGCCACCGTCTTCAGTGCGAATGGCCAGGTGACCGCCCAAGGCGGATACCTGCACCCCGCCCTCAAGCTCCAACGCGCGGCCCTTGAATCAAGGCCCGTCACGCCTGTGCGACACGGTGCATGGTCGTTGTTTTCAAACAAAGGCAACCTCACTTCCGTCATTCACTACGACGAAGGCCAAAAAGACGGTCTGGAAGAGAGATACCTGCCCAGCGGCGCCGTCTGTGAACGGGGCCATCACCGCCGTGGTGAAATGCATGGCGAATGGAACGCTTGGCATGACAACGGCCTGCTGCGGCAGAAAATCACCTACCGAGATGGCACGTTGGACGGCCCTTTTGAGGCGTACTACGAGAGCGGAGGCCGCTTGAGTCAGGGGAATTACCTCGAAGGTGCCGAAGAAGGGAGCTGGAAGTTTTACCTCGAAGACGGACGTCTGCAACACATCCACCGGTACCGCGCAGGCAACCTGATTGAAACGATTCGGGTCAACGGCACCTTCACCACATGGCATGGCGAAGAGCGTCCAGAATCCGAAGTCAACTACCGGGACAAGAAGCTCGACGGCCCCTTTCGAGAATGGCACGACCAGGGTGGGTTTGTCTTGGAGACGTTCACCGATCCCGACACAGGAGAACAACTCCAGCGCAGGGTCATGAAAGGCGTGCAGTTGAGCCGGGAAGGCGAATACGTCGCGGGGCAGCTCGATGGCCAAGTCTACCACTATTCAAGCACGGGGCAATTGACGCACACCGAGTACTACAACATGGGTGCCCTGGAACGGACGGAAACCCATTGACGCACGGCGGCTTAAAGCGCCTTCACCTCGCATCAACTTCTTGAATCAGTAGCCGTACTTGTTGCCCCAACGCGCTTTCAACCATTCGAGCGCGGCCTGCTCTCGGGGGTTGTTGCCGGGCTTGTAAAACGTGGTGCCTTCCATGCCTTGTGGGAGGCACTCTTGGCCACTGAATCCGACCGTCACGTCGTGGTCGTAGGCATATCCCGCCCCGTACCCCAAGTCCTTCATCATGCCCGTGGGTGCGTTGCGCAAAGCCAAGGGTACGGGCGCTTCTCCGTGTGTGCGGATCCACTCTTGGGCCTGTCCAATGGCCTTGTACGATGCATTGCTCTTGGCACTGGTGGCCAAATACACCGTGCACTGCGCAAGGATGATACGTGACTCCGGCCACCCGATGCGCTCCACCGCTTGAAAGGTGTTGTTGGCCAACACCAGCGCCGTGGGATTGGCGTTGCCAATGTCTTCTGACGCGGCGATGAGCAAACGTCGGGCGATGAATTTGGGGTCTTCCCCTCCTTCCACCATGCGGGCCAAATAGTACACCGCAGCGTTGGGATCGCTGGCGCGGATGCTTTTGATGAAGGCACTGACCACATCGTAGTGAGCCTCCCCAGCCTTGTCGTAGCCCGAATGGGGTTGCTGTACCCGCGCTGTCACCGCTTCGTTGGTCAGCATACATTCCCCATTCTCGTCGGGCTCCAGTCCATTGACCACCAACTCAAGGGTGTTGAGCAAGCGGCGGGCATCTCCCCCACTTGCCCGCAGCAAGGCCTCTTCCTCCACGATCTCCACCTTGCGTTGCGCCATCTTGTCGTCTTCCTTCAGTGCGCGGTGGACCAACCCCATCAACACCTCGGCGGACAGGGATTCAAGCACATAGGTTTGGCATCTCGACCGCAGGGCGGGGATAACTTCAAAAGAAGGGTTTTCCGTCGTGGCACCAAGGAGGGTGATGGTCCCGGCTTCCACAGCCCCGAGCAAACTGTCTTGCTGAGATTTCGAAAACCGGTGAATCTCGTCGATGAACAACAACGCACGCCCCGCAAACATGCCATCGCGCTTGGCCAAATCCAACACGGCACGCACGTCTTTCACCCCACTGTGAATGGCACTTAGTGCGTGAAAGGGACGGTCGGATTCGGCCGCAATCAATCGGGCAAGTGTGGTTTTCCCCACGCCGGGAGGTCCCCACAAAATCATGCTGGGCAACGTCCCTGCCTTCATGGCGCGGCGCAAGACTGCCCCCTCGCCCACGAGGTGCTGCTGCCCCACATACGCGTCCAACGATTGGGGACGCATTCGCTCCGCAAGAGGTGCTTGGCCGTGCATGAGACAAACTTAGGGCTGTGACGCGCTGTGGCAGCGAGGATGGCACGGCTGCGATGCCGGGCGTTTGTGCTTCCAACGTTTGTGCGACCACAACCACCGCGAAGGATCCATGTGGATTTCACGTTCGAGTTTGGCCAAACAACGGTCCAACACCTCGCCTTCGGGCAAATCGCTGACCTCGTCCGCAATCAATTCGTACGTCAACGTGTATTTCCAAGGTCCGACGCGGCGAATGCTCGCATAGACCACCGCCATGTCGTACATCTTGGACCATTGCTCCAACCCGTAAAAGACCGCCGTCTCGGTGCCAAGGAAGGTGGTCCACCAGCACTTGGTTGGATCGGCGGGGCTTTGGTCAAATCCCATGATGACCGCGACCGGATCGGCGTGTCGGGCCACGTTCATCCAAGCCCGGCCCTCTTTGGTGCGGACCATTTCAAGACCAAATCGCCCACGGCTCTCCCGCATCATCTTCTCCGCATTCTTGTCGCTGAGTTTCTTGTAGAGGGCCATGGTGCGGAAAGGCAGGTTTTGGTTCAAGGTCAAGGCGCTCCACTCCCAGTTGTTCATGTGGCCTCCCGCCACAAGCACATGCTTGCCCCGAGCGTGCAATGCATCCATCACTTCTTTGCCATGGTGAAGCATGCCTGCATCGACTTCCGCCCGTGACATGGTGAAGAGCTTGGCTGACTCCACCATCAATTGGGCGAAATGACGTTGGAATGCCGCAAATCTCCACCATCGCTCTCCCCGAGAGAGGTTCGGAAAGGCCCGCTTTAGGTTGGCGCGAACCACCTTGCCGCGGTACCCTCCAACAAGCAAAGCAAGCACCGTCACTTTCCACGCCAGCAACGTCAACATCCAACGGGGCAGGAGCCCCAGCCAAGACAACATCTTCATGGCACAAGGTTTGTCCAAGGTGAAGGCACCTCTGTCCACATGCCCTCTTCTCGTACCAACGTCAAGCCGTCGTGCGCCAATCGGATTCCTTCGGGCAGGCTCGCCTCGGCCTTCTCGTGCGGTCCCAACAGGTGACTGAGGTGCGTAAAGTAGGTGCGCTTGGCGCCAATGCGATCTGCCACCTCCAAAGCTTCGGGCAGGGAGAAATGACTGTAATGAGGTTGGGGACGAAGGGCATTGAGCACCAGCACCTCCAAGCCATGCAATTGGGACATCGTTTCGTCTGAAATGTGACTGGCGTCGGTGATGTACGCCACATTGTCCACGCGAAAGCCATGGATGGGCAACTTGCCATGCATGATGGGCAATGGATGCCAATGCATCCCTCCCGCCTCGAACGGTTGGTGGTCCTCGACGCGCGACACTTGAACGTCGGGCACACCGCCGTGTTTGAATTCGTCGAAGGCGTAGTAAAAATCCCGTCGCAGGGCCTCCTCCACCCTGTCCGAAGCATGGAGGGTCATCGCGCACTTTTGGAGGTAATTGAACGGACGCACGTCATCCATTCCCGCCAAATGATCCTTGTGCTCGTGGGTGTAAACCACTGCATCGAGTTGACGAATGCCCTCGCGCAGCATTTGGGCTCGGAAATCCGGACCTGTGTCAATCACCACCCTCGAAGAGGACGACTCCAACGCCACCGAGGTCCGAAGGCGCTTGTCCCTTGGGTCGGAGGACGTGCAAGTCTCACAATCGCACCCAATGATGGGCACACCTTGAGACGTCCCTGTACCTAGGAACACCAAACGAGACAATCTCTTCACCTCTGCGCCGTTCATGGCACGAAGGTATCCTTACCTTTGATAAAACCTTATCGATTCCGTTGTGGACTTGAAACGCGTCATTCTTTCGGCCAAGCAAAAGGCCCTTCGCATCAACCTCAACCAAGATCTCTACGGCACCTTCGCCGAGATCGGGGCTGGACAAGAGGTCGTTCGTCACTTCTTCCGTGCAGGCGGAGCTTCAGGCACCATCGTCAAGACCATCTCCGCCTACGACAAGGACTTCAGTGACGCCATTTATGGAAAGGAGGCCAAGGGACGGTATGTGTGCGAGTCGCGCATCGACAAGATGCTCGAACACGAATACGGCCTGATTGAAGAGCGCATCACGCGGGACGACCACCCAACGAAACAATACTTCGCTTTTGCGAATACGGTGGCCACCATCAACTACCACAAGACCACGCAAGGTCACGGTTGGTTCGGCATCAAGTTTCAAACCTCGGCGACCAGCGAGCCCAACACGATTGTGCTCCACGCCCGTTTTCACGAGCAAGACGCTTTGCTGCAACAGCAAACCACGGGCATGCTCGGGGTCAACCTTATCTACGGCGCCTTCTACTTCTACAAGCGCCCCAAAGAGCTGCTACAGAGCCTTTACGACAACTTGGGTCGCGACCAGCTGGAAATCGACATGATCCAAATGAACGGACCCGACTTCGCCGAAGTCGACAACCGTCTCATGTCCCTTCAACTCGTCAAACAAGGCATGACGGATGCCGTCATTTTCTCCCCTGACGGTCGCAACCGACAGGCGGCGGATGTTTTGTACAAGAAGAACATCTTGGCCATTCGAGGCAGTTTCCGTCCCGTCACCAAGGTCAACATCGACATGATTGCCAAGGGCCTCGCGCAGTTCAAGCAAGAGCCCAAGGTCGACCCTGAAAACCTGCAGGTGTTGTTCGAAATCACACTCAACAACCTCAGTGCAGAGGGCGACATTGACGAACAAGACTTCCTCGACCGTGCAGATGTACTGTGTGGCATTGGCCAAACGGTGCTCATCAGCAACTACCAGAAGTACTACAAGTTGGTGGAGTTCTTCTCCCGCCACACCAAAAAACGCATGGGGGTCATCATGGGGGCATCCACCCTCGTGGAGATTTTCAACGAGCGCTACTACCGCGATTTGAATGGCGGCATCTTGGAAGCCTTTGGCATCCTGTTTTCGCGCGATCTCAAAATCCTGCTCTACCCCTGGAAGGACGAGGAATCAGGGGACTTGTGGACCTCCACCTCCACCCCCATCCATCCACGACTCAAGCCACTGTTCGATTACCTCACCTTCAACAAGCGCATCACTGACATTCACGATTTCGATCCTGAAGTGCTGTCCATCTTCAGTCGAGCAGCTTTCGAATCCATCAAGAACGGTGGAGAGGACTGGGTGGCGATGGTCCCCGACTTTGTCGACCGCATCATCAAAGAAAACTGCCTGTTTGGCTTTTGCGGAGTGGCCCAGCCGGAAGAAGACAAAGCCAAAGAAGACCCTGCTGAGGCTGCTGCCCGCGCCATTGAGCAGAAATGAGCCACGGCTACTAAGCCCTTTTCTTCTCGGCAGATTCAGGCACAAAAAAAGGCACCCGATGGGTGCCTTTTTTCATTCATGCTTTCGCGCCGTCATTCTTCGCTTGACGCGTGCTCCACGAGGGCTTCAAACTCCTCTTTGGAACCCACTTTCAAATCCGAGAATTGACGGGTGCCTGTTCCGGCAGGAATCAAGTGACCCACAATCACGTTCTCTTTCAAGCCGAGCAAGTGGTCTTGCTTGCCGCTCACCGCAGCTTCGTTCAACACCTTGGTCGTTTCCTGGAAGGATGCGGCTGAGATGAAGGACTTCGTTTGCAAAGACGCGCGGGTGATGCCCTGAAGCAATGGACGCGAGGTCGCTGGAATGGCATCACGGCTTTCCACCTTTGAAAGGTCGCGACGGACCAACGAGCTGTTCTCGTCGCGCAAGCGACGTGCAGACACCATTTGGCCCACCTTGAGGGTTTCAGATCCACCAGCGTCTGTGACCACGACCATGCCAAACACGCGGTCGTTCTCATTCAAGAAGTCGGCCTTCTCGATGATTTGCTTTTCGAGGAATTGGGTGTCGCCACCATCCTCGATGACCACCTTCTTCATCATCTGACGTACGATGACTTCGAAGTGCTTGTCGTTGATTTTTACACCCTGGAGACGGTAGACGTCTTGGATTTCGTTCACGATGTACTCCTGAACGGCCGTCGGACCCATGATGTTCAAGATGTCGTTCGGCGTCACAACACCATCTGACAAAGGCATGCCTGCCTTCACGAAGTCGTTGTCCTGCACGAGGATGTGCTTCGACAGGGGCACCATGTACTTGAACTTGTCTCCGGTACGCGCTTCCACGATGATCTCGCGGTTGCCGCGCTTGATCTTGCCGTAGCTCACGATGCCGTCCACCTCAGACACCACTGCAGGGTTCGAGGGGTTCCGGGCTTCAAAGAGCTCGGTCACACGAGGCAGACCCCCTGTGATGTCACCAGACTTGCCGGCCACACGTGGAATCTTGCACAAGATGAGGCCCTTGCCCACTTTGTCTCCTTCCTTCACTGAAAGGTGTGCACCCACAGGCAAAGAGTACGTGCGAAGCACTTCCTTCTTCTTGCCCATGATCAACACGGCAGGGTTCTTTTTCTTGTCACGAGACTCGGTTATCACGATTTCACGGAATCCCGTTTGTTCGTCAAGTTCTTCACGGTAGGTCACGCCCTCTTCAATGCTCTCGAAGGCCACAGTGCCTTCTTCTTCAGAGATGATGACGTTGTTGTAAGGATCCCATTCACAAACGGCTGTGTCCTTCTTGATCTTTTTGCCTTCCTTCACAAAGAGCACAGAACCGTAAGGGAGAACCGTGGTGGACAAAGCCACGTTGGTCTCTGGATCCATGACCTTGAATTCTGAAGAACGCGAGACGACCACGACCTCTTTCTCACCTTCAGCGTTGGTGCGGTCCACTGTACGGAGGTCGTCAATTTCCACCACACCTTCGTGCTTGGTGCGGATTTGGTTCTCGTCCGAGATTTTCGAAGCGGTACCACCCACGTGGAACGTCCGCAGGGTCAACTGCGTTCCAGGTTCTCCGATGGACTGTGCTGCAATCACACCCACAGCCTCACCTGTCTGCACAGGGCGGTTGGTGGCGAGGTTCTTTCCGTAGCACTTGGCACACACCCCCTGACGCGATTCGCACGTCAACACAGAGCGCACCTCCACTTCTTGAACACCGGCTTCCTCAATGGCCTTGGCTGTGGCAGGAGAAATCAACTCTCCTTCCGAGGCCAACACCTCATCTGTGGCGGGGTGCAACACGTCTTGTGCCGCAGTACGGCCTTCGATGCGGTCACCGATGCCCTCCACGATTTCGTCGTTCTGACGGAGGGGCGTCACCGTCAAGCTGCGCAACGTGTGGCAATCGTCTTCTGTGATGATCACATCTTGGGCCACATCCACCAATCGACGCGTCAAGTAACCTGCGTCGGCAGTTTTCAAGGCCGTATCCGCAAGACCCTTCCGCGCACCGTGCGTGGAGATGAAGTACTCCAAGATGCTCAAGCCCTCCTTAAAGTTGGAGAGAATGGGGTTCTCAATGATGTCCTGGCCACCCGTCGCTGAAGACTTCTGCGGCTTGGCCATCAAACCACGCATGCCCGAGAGCTGACGAATCTGCTCTTTTGAACCACGCGCACCGGAGTGCATCATCATGTAGATCGAGTTAAAACCTTGCTTGTCGGTTTCCAAACGGTCCATCAAGATGTTTGTCAAACGAGAGTTCGTATGCGTCCAAATGTCAATGATTTGGTTGTAACGCTCGTTGTTGGTGATGAGACCCATGTTGTAGTTGTCCATCACCTCGCCCACTTGGGACGTGGCTTTGGTGACCAACTCCTCCTTTTCAGGTGGGATGATGACGTCGTTCAAGTTGAAGGACAAACCACCCTTGAAGGCCATGGTGAACCCGAGCTCCTTGATGTCGTCGAGGAACTGCGCCGTACGTGGCACACCCACGCTGTTCAAGACGTGAGAAATGATGCCGCGAAGCGACTTCTTGGTCAAAAGCTCGTTGATGAAGCCCGCCTCTGCAGGCACATGTTCGTTAAAGAGGACACGTCCACACGTGGTGTCAATCAAGCTGACGTTTCCGTCGATGTCCACGTAACGCATCTTGATGGCTGCGTGCAGGTCCAAGCGGCCTTCCTGATGCGCGATGCGCACTTCTTCAGGAGAGTAGCACACCATGCCCTCGCCTTTCACCTCGTGCTCCTTGGAAGACAAACGTTCCTTGGTGATGTAGTACAAGCCCAAGACCATGTCCTGAGAAGGAACGGCGATGGGGGCCCCGTTGGCAGGGTTCAAAATGTTGTGCGAGCCCAACATCAACAGCTGTGCTTCCAAAATGGCGGCTGAGCCGAGTGGCAAGTGCACCGCCATTTGGTCACCGTCAAAGTCGGCGTTGAATGCCGTGCACGCCAGAGGGTGCAACTGCAATGCCTTGCCTTCGATCAGCTTGGGCTGGAATGCTTGGATGCCCAAACGGTGCAGCGTTGGTGCACGGTTGAGCAGCACCGGGTGTCCTTTCATGACATTCTCGAGAATGTCCCACACCACGGGCTCTTTGGCGTCCACAATCTTCTTGGCGCTCTTCACAGTCTTCACCACGCCACGCTCAATCATCTTGCGGATGATGAACGGCTTGTAAAGCTCTGCGGCCATGTTCTTGGGCATGCCACACTCGTGGAGCTTCAAGTCAGGACCAACGACGATGACCGAACGCGCGGAGTAGTCCACACGCTTGCCAAGCAAGTTCTGACGGAAACGTCCCTGCTTTCCCTTCAAGCTGTCGCTCAGGGACTTCAGCGGACGGTTGCTTTCTGTCTTCACTGCACTGCTCTTGCGGCTGTTGTCGAACAAGCTGTCGACGGCCTCTTGGAGCATGCGCTTCTCGTTCCGCAAAATCACTTCAGGCGCCTTGATCTCCACCAAACGCTTCAAACGGTTGTTGCGGATGATGACACGACGGTACAAGTCATTCAAATCGGACGTCGCAAAGCGACCACCGTCGAGCGGCACCAAAGGACGAAGCTCTGGCGGAATGACAGGCACCACCTTCACGACCATCCACTCAGGACGGTTTTCGATGCGGCTGTTGGCATCGCGCAACGCCTCAACCACCTGCAATCGCTTGAGTTTTTCGCTCTTGCGCTGCTGAGATGTCTCAGTGTTTGCCTCGTGACGGAGGCTGTAGCTCAATTCGTCGAGGTCCAAGTTGGCCAGCAAATCGTGTACGGCATCCGCACCCATCTTTGCCACAAACTTGTTGGGGTCCTTGTCGTCGAGGTATTGGTTTTCCTTGGGCAAGGTGTCCACGATGTCCAAGTACTCGTCCTCGGTCAAAAGCGTATACGCTTCTTTGGCGTCCGCCTGAGGCACCTCTGCGATGCCCTGGTTGATCACCACGTAACGCTCGTAGTAAATGATTTGGTCGAGCTTCTTGGAAGGAATTCCCAAGAGGTAACCAATCTTGTTGGGAAGGCTCTTGAAGTACCAAATGTGCACCACAGGCACCACCAAATTGATGTGACCCATGCGCTCACGACGCACTTTCTTTTCCGTCACTTCCACACCGCAACGGTCACAAACGATTCCCTTGTAACGGATGCGCTTGTACTTGCCGCAGTGACACTCGTAGTCCTTCACTGGACCAAAAATGCGCTCGCAGAACAAGCCGTCACGCTCAGGCTTGTACGTACGGTAGTTGATGGTCTCGGGCTTCAACACTTCTCCGTGTGACGCCTCGAGAATGCGCTCTGGCGAGGACAACGAGATCGTGATCTTGTTGAAGTCGCTGCTCAACTGCTGGGGGTTGTTTTGTTGGAACATCTGTGGAGGGATCAATCGAGTGAAACAGTCAAACCAAGGCCACGCAATTCATGCATGAGGACATTGAAAGATTCGGGAATGCCTGGGGTTGGCATCACGTCGCCCTTCACAATCGCCTCGTATGCACGCGCACGACCTTGAACGTCGTCCGACTTGACCGTCAAAATTTCTTGGAGGATGTTCGCGGCACCGAAGGCTTCGAGAGCCCACACCTCCATCTCACCAAAGCGCTGGCCACCGAACTGGGCCTTGCCGCCCAGCGGTTGTTGCGTGATGAGTGAGTATGGACCAATGCTCCGTGCGTGCATCTTGTCGTCCACCATGTGGCTCAGCTTGATCATGTAGATCACACCCACCGTTGCCGGTTGGTCAAAGCGCTCGCCTGTGCCTCCGTCGTAGAGGTGGGTCACCCCAAACTCAGGCACACCTGCTTCTTCTGTCAAGTCGCAGATTTCTTGGATGGAGGCTCCGTCGAAAATGGGGGTCGCGAACTTGCGTCCCAACTTCTCTCCTGCCCATCCGAGCACGGTTTCATAAATCTGGCCGAGGTTCATCCGCGAGGGTACACCCAGCGGGTTCAACACAATGTCCACAGGGGTTCCGTCCTCGAGGAACGGCATGTCCTCCTGACGGACAATGCGGGCCACAATGCCTTTGTTTCCGTGACGACCCGCCATCTTGTCACCGACCTTGAGCTTCCGCTTCTTGGCCACGTAGACTTTGGCGAGCTTGACAATGCCCGCGGGCAATTCGTCACCCACGGTCACCTGGAACTTCTTGCGCTTGTACACACCCAACAAGTCGTTGTACTTGAGGGTGTAGTTGTGAATCAAGCGCGCGGCGAGGGCGCTCTGTGCGTCATCGCGGATCCAGCCATCGGCATTGATGATGAGATAGTCGAGACTCGAGAGCACCTTCTGGGTGAACTTGACACCTTTCTTAACCTGCTCTTCCTTGTAGTAATTGAAGACCCCTTGGCTGACCTTGCCCCCCACGATCTTCATCAACTTCTCCACCAAGTGCTTCTTCAATGCCGCGGCTTCCTTGTCGAAGTCCTTGTCGATGGACTCCAACACCGCCTTGTCACTCGCCTTGGACTTGCGGTCCTTCACGGCGCGACTGAAGAGCTTCTTGTCGATGACTACACCCTGGCCGGATGGTGGCATTTTCAAGGATGCGTCCTTCACGTCACCTGCCTTGTCACCGAAAATGGCGCGAAGCAGTTTTTCTTCGGGGCTGGGGTCAGACTCTCCCTTGGGCGTGATTTTGCCGATGAGAATGTCGCCTTCGGTGACTTCTGCACCGATGCGGATCAAACCGTGCTCGTCAAGGTCCTTGGTGGCCTCTTCACTCACGTTGGGGATGTCGTTGGTCAACTCCTCCACACCGCGCTTGGTGTCACGCACTTCCAACACGTACTCGTCGACGTGCAAAGAGGTGAAGACGTCTTCACGCACCACGCGCTCGGAGATCACGATGGCGTCCTCGAAGTTGTATCCCTGCCATGGCATGAAGGCCACCTTCATGTTTTGACCGAGGGCGAGTTCTCCTTTCTGCGTGGAGTAACCTTCCACGAGGATTTGGCCTCCCTTCACCTTTTCTCCCTTGGCCACCATGGGCTTCAGGTTCATGCATGTCCCTTGATTGGTCCGAGAAAACTTGGTGAGGTTGTACACGCGCAAGTCACTTTCGAACGAGACGAGAAGATCGTTCTCGTCCATGTCGTGACGGATGTGAATCTCGTTGGCATCCACAAACTCCACGATGCCGTCGCGTTCTGCACGCAACAACACACGAGAGTCACGGGCCACAGGTGCCTCCACCCCCGTACCCACGATGGGAGAGTTGGGGCGCATCAAAGGCACGGCTTGGCGCATCATGTTCGAGCCCATCAACGCACGGTTGGCGTCGTCGTGCTCGAGGAACGGAATCAAAGATGCCGCGATGGACGCGATTTGGTTCGGAGCCACATCCATGTATTGAAGCTCTTCTGGCTTCACGATAGGGAAGTCACCTTCAAGGCGGGCCTTCACCATGTCATTCTCAAACGAACCGTCCTTCTTGATGGGCGCGTTCGCCTGCGCAATCATGGCGCTGTCCTCGTCCTCCGCAGAGAGGTACACCACATCCTTGTCGTTGGTCGCCGCTTTTCCTTTGGTCACCTTGCGGTACGGCGTTTCGATGAAACCGAGACGGTTCACCTTGGCGTACACACAGAGGCTCGAAATCAAACCAATGTTGGGACCTTCAGGCGTTTCGATTGTGCAGAGACGTCCGTAGTGCGTGTAGTGCACGTCACGAACCTCAAAGCCCGCGCGCTCCCGGCTCAAACCACCTGGACCCAATGCCGAGATGCGACGCTTGTGCGTCACCTCGCTCAGAGGGTTGGTTTGATCCATGAACTGAGACAACTGGTTGGTTCCAAAGAAACTGTTGATCACTGAGCTCAACGTCTTCGCATTGATCAGATCCGTCGGTGTGAACACCTCGTTGTCACGCACGTTCATGCGCTCGCGGATGGTCCGAGCCATGCGCGCAAGGCCCACACCAAATTGAGAATACAACTGCTCACCCACGGTGCGGATGCGTCGGTTGCTCAAGTGGTCAATGTCATCCACATCTGTGTTGCTGTTCACGAGGTCCAGCAACGTCTTGATGATGCGAATGATGTCATCTGTGGTCAGCGTGCGAGACTCTTCTCCCTCCACGCCCAATTTGCGGTTGATGCGGAAGCGTCCCACCTCACCGAGGTCGTAACGCTGCTCAGAGAAGAAGAGCTTGTCGATGACGCCACGGGCCGTTTCCAAATCAGGCGGCTCCGCATTGCGCAATTGACGGTAGATGTACTCTACCGCTTCTTTCTCCGAGTTGGAGCTGTCCTTTTGAAGGGTGTTGTAGATGATGGTGAAATCACCTTGGTTCACCCCTTCCTTGTGAAGGATGATGGTCTTGGACCCAGAGTCCAAAATCAAATCCATGTGCTCTTTCTCCAGGACGGTTTCGCGCTCGAGCACCACTTCGGTCCGCTCAATGGACACAACCTCACCGGTGTCTTCTTCCACGAAATCCTCGACCCACGTCTTCAAAACACGGGCCGCCAACGGGCGACCAAGCACGCGCTTCAAGCCTGCTTTGGTCACCTTGACTTCATCGGCAAGGTCAAAAATACCAAGAATGTCTCGGTCGGTCTCGTAGCCGATGCTGCGGAGCAACGTGGTCACGGGCAATTTCTTCTTCCGGTCGATGTACGCGTACATCACACCGTTGATGTCTGTCGCAAATTCAATCCAGGATCCCTTGAATGGGATGATTCGCGCCGAGTGCAATTTGGTTCCATTGGCGTGACGGCTTTGGCCGAAGAACACACCTGGAGAACGGTGCAACTGATTGACAATTACACGCTCTGCGCCATTCACCACAAACGACCCTTGAGGCGTCATGTAGGGGATGGTGCCCAGATACACGTCCTGAACGATGGTCTCAAAATCCTCGTGCTCGGGGTCTGTGCAATACAGCTTCAGCTTCGCCTTCAACGGCACGCTGTACGTCAAGCCGCGCTCGATGCATTCTTGAATGCTGTAGCGTGGGGGATCAATGAAGTAATCGAGGAATTCGAGAACGAATTGATTTCGGGTGTCCGTGATGGGGAAGTTTTCACTAAACACCTTGAACAGTCCCTCCGTTGTGCGGTTTTCAGGGTTCGTTTCCAATTGGAAAAACTCCTGAAATGAACGGAGTTGAATGTCCAAAAAATCGGGGTGCTCCAGAGGGAGGTCTACGGTACCGAAGTTCGTGCGCAGGGGGTTGGAGTTGGGGTTGGCCAGGGTCATGGTCGTTTGGTCTTGGAAAGGACAAACAAGGGGGTACAGGTCAGGGTTCGAATGTCTTCAAAAAACGAGACATTCAGAAAGCAGACAAGGGCGGGGACCTGTTCCCCGCCCGTGCCGTTAGTGCTCGGGGTTGTGCTTACTTGAGCTCAACCTCGGCGCCAGCTTCCTCAAGTTGAGTCTTCAAGGCTTCAGCCTCGTCCTTAGGGATGCCCTCCTTGATTGGAGCGGGTGCGCCGTCCACGATGTCTTTCGCTTCCTTCAAGCCGAGTCCGGTGAGTTCTTTCACGAGTTTCACGACTGCGAGCTTGCTGCCGCCAGCGGCCTTCAAGATCACGTCAAACTCGGACTTCTCTGCACCGCCGCCGCCTTCGCCGCCGCCGGCTGGGCCAGCAACTGCAACTGCTGCTGCTGCAGGTTCGATTCCGTACTCTTCCTTGAGGATTTCAGCGAGCTCGTTCACCTCCTTTACAGTGAGGTTCACCAAGTCTTCTGCCATAGCTTTCAAATCAGCCATAATGATTGGTTTGTATTGTTCGAATTCTAAATAATGAGGATGTCAAGCTCAGCCGCGTTCTTGCAGCGCCTTGACCAGACCAGAAACGGTGTTGCCACCGGAGTTCAATGCGCCAACAACGTTCTTCATCGGAGATTGAAGCAGTGCAATCACATCTGCCAACAATTCTTCCTTCGACTTGATGTTGGTCAACGCCTCCAGGTTGTTGTCACCCAAATAGGTTGCTTGTTCAACGTACGCGCCTTTCAAAAGCGGCATGTCGTGCTTCTTGCGAAACTCCTTCAGCACACGTGCTGGGGCGTTTCCGACATCGCCGAAGAGAAGGGCCGTTTGGCCTTTCAACACGTCGTAGAGTTCCGTGTAATCACGGTCCTCGGTGCGCTCCATGGCTTTGCGAAGAAGGGTGTTCTTCACCACGCGCACGGTGATGTCTTTCTTGTAGCACTCACGGCGAAGGCTCGTGGTCGCCTCTGAGTCCAACCCCGAAGCGTCGGTGAGGTAAACCACATTCTTCTCCGCAAGCACCTGGACAAGCTCGTCGATCAGTTGATCTTTTTCAGTTCGAGTCATTGCAATTCAGTTTGCGAATCAGGCAGTCGCCGTTTTCTGTTCGATTTTGATGCCAGGTCCCATGGTGGAGCTCATTGCGATGCTCTTCATGTAGGTCCCTTTTGCAGAGGAGGGCTTCAAACGCATCAAGGTAGCCAACAATTCGGCGGCATTTTCCTCAATCTTCTTGGCATCGAAAGACACCTTTCCAACAGAGGCATGCACAATGCCAAACTTGTCCACCTTGAAGTCGATTTTACCCGCCTTCACGTCCGTCACAGCCTTTCCAACTTCCATTGTCACGGTACCCGACTTCGGGTTTGGCATGAGGCCACGTGGCCCGAGTACACGGCCCAACGCACCCACCTTGCCCATGACTTGGGGAGTGGTAATGATTACATCCACATCGGTCCATCCGCCCTTGATCTTCGTCACGTATTCGTCCAACCCAACGTGGTCGGCACCGGCGTCTTTTGCCTCCTGCTCTTTGTCAGGAGTGCAGAGCACCAATACACGTACGTTCTTGCCTGTCCCGTGAGGGAGGCTCACCGTTCCACGAACCATTTGGTTGGCTTTACGGGGGTCTACGCCAAGGCGCACAGCGAGGTCTACTGTTGCATCGAATTTGGTGGTCGAGCACTCCTTCACGAGGGCAGAGGCTTCTTCCAAGCTGTAGAGCTTTTCCGTATCGATCTTTTCAGCGACCGCTTTCTGGTTCTTTGTTAGTCGTCCCATGTTGCGCGGTTTGTGACTTAGAAGGGAGATTCACCAATGACGTTGATGCCCATGCTTCGTGCCGTACCTGCCACCATTTTCATGGCAGACTCGACGGAAAAGCAGTTCAAATCAGGCATCTTGTCTTCTGCAATTGTTCGCACTTGGTCCCAAGTGACTTTGCCCACCTTGCTGCGGTTGGATTCCGGAGAACCCTTCTTGAGCTTGGCGGCCTCTATCAATTGAACTGCGGCCGGTGGGGTCTTGATGACAAAGTCAAACGACTTGTCATTGTAGACCGTGATGACCGCTGGAAGGACCTTGCCCGCTTTATCTTGAGTCCTCGCATTGAATTGCTTACAGAACTCCATGATGTTCACACCCTTGGCACCCAAGGCGGGTCCCACAGGAGGTGACGGGTTGGCCGCTCCACCGCGAATTTGCAGCTTGATAAGTCCAGCTACTTCTTTAGCCATTGATCATGTATTTGAACAGTCCTCCACCCGCGCAAAGGGAAGCATTTAGGGACATTGCGGATAGGCTTCGGCTGTCTGTTCCAGTTTTTAGCTTTCTTTCTCTACTTGGAGATAGCCAAGCTCCACAGGCGTCTTCCGCCCAAAGATTTTGACCATCACCTTGAGTTTTTTCTTTTCTTCGTTCACCTCCTCAATGTTGCCGTGGAAGCCGTTGAAAGGACCATCGGTCACTTTCACCAACTCTCCCACCACATACGGGATGTTGATTTCCTCTTCACTGTCTGCCATGTCGTCAACCACACCCAGGATGCGGTTGACCTCGTTTTGACGGAGAGGCATGGGCTCACCACGCTTTTCCGCCCCGAGAAATCCAATGACGTTGGTGACGTTTCGGATGATGTGAGGCACCTCACCCACCAAAGCGGCTTCGATGTAGACGTATCCCGGAAACAGGTTGCGCTCTTTGGACACCTTCTTGCCGTTCCGAATGGTGAATACTTTCTCCATTGGGATCAACACTTGGCCCACATAGTCTTGCAACCCTGCTGCAGCGACTTCAGTTTCCACGGTTTCTTGAACACGCTTTTCCTGACCGCTAACGGCTCGGACAACATACCACTTCTTGTCGATTTCACTCATGGTTTGGAGGCTGTGGGGTAAGGTCAGAGGAGTTGATACAAAAGTCCAACCACACCAGACCACATTGAGTCTGATGCGTTGACACCAAACACCCAATCCATCGCAGACACGATGAAGGCAATCAAGAGACTCGCCACAAACACAAGCACCGAAGACTCCTGCAACTCGCGCCATGTAGGCCAGGTCACTTTCGTTTGCAATTCTTGGAATGAAGCTTGAACGTATTCAGTAAACGAAGACATTGTTGTCAGTTTTTGCACGGGCGGCAGGGCTCGAACCTGCAACCAATGGTTTTGGAGACCACTACTCTACCAATTGAGCTACGCCCGTAGATGGAGGAAGAAGGAACCCCCGAAAGGGCCCTTCTTCCTTTGAATTCAGATTGTGGTGAAATCCGCGTTTAAGCGAGGATTTCAGTCACCTGGCCAGCGCCCACCGTACGGCCGCCCTCACGGATGGCGAAACGGAGACCCTTGTCCATGGCGATCGGTGCGATCAAGTTCACGTCAATCGTCACATTGTCACCAGGCATGACCATCTCGCGGCCAGCTTCCAAAGTGATTTCACCAGTCACGTCCGTGGTACGGAAGTAAAACTGAGGACGGTACTTGTTGTGGAAAGGCGTGTGACGGCCACCCTCTTCTTTCTTGAGGATGTAGACCTCACCCTTGAAGTGGGTGTGGGGCGTGATGCTGCCAGGAGCTGCGATCACCATGCCACGACGAATGTCCTTCTTGTCGATGCCGCGGAGCAACAAACCAACGTTGTCGCCAGCTTCACCACGGTCGAGGATCTTGCGGAACATCTCCACACCAGTGATGGTGGTCTTGAGCTTTTCCTCAGACATGCCGATGATGTCAACTTCGTCAGCTGTGTTGATGACACCAGTCTCGATGCGGCCCGTAGCCACAGTTCCACGACCCGTGATTGTGAAGACGTCCTCGATGGACATCAAGAAAGGCTTTTCATTCTCACGTGGTGGGATTTCGATCCAAGAATCCACCTCCTGCATGAGGTTCATAACGGTCTCAACCCACTTGGGCTCACCGTTCAATGCACCGAGGGCAGAACCCTGCACCACAGGACCGTTGTCTCCGTCGTACTCGTAGAAAGAGAGGAGCTCACGAATCTCCATTTCGACGAGCTCGAGCAATTCGGGGTCGTCAACCATGTCCACTTTGTTCATGAACACCACGATGCGAGGCACACCAACCTGGCGGCCGAGCAGGATGTGCTCACGGGTTTGTGGCATGGGGCCGTCGGTTGCGGCCACAACAAGGATGGCGCCGTCCATTTGGGCAGCACCCGTCACCATGTTCTTCACGTAGTCGGCGTGACCAGGGCAGTCGACGTGCGCGTAGTGGCGCTTGTCTGTCTGGTACTCCACGTGTGAAGAGTTGATGGTGATTCCGCGTTCCTTTTCTTCAGGAGCGTTGTCAATTTGGTCAAACGAGCGAGCCTCGCTAAAACCAGCGTCGGCCATCACCTTGGTGATTGCAGCCGTAAGGGTGGTCTTCCCGTGGTCAACGTGGCCAATTGTGCCAATGTTGACGTGGGGTTTCGACCGGTCAAAAGTTTCCTTTGCCATGGTCTGGAAAGATTAATTGATGAATGATATTTCTTTATTTTAAGGAGCCAATGACGGGAATTGAACCCGTGACCTCTTCCTTACCAAGGAAGCGCTCTACCCCTGAGCTACATCGGCTGAAGAGAGCGGAAGACGAGATTCGAACTCGCGACATTCAGCTTGGAAGGCTGATGCTCTACCAACTGAGCTACTTCCGCTTGCACAACTGAGTGTAGTGTAGTGGGGGTAATAGGATTCGAACCTATTCAGTCATAGACAACAGATTTACAGTCTGCCCCGGCTCTCCAACTCCGGCGTACCCCCATTTTGGGTCATGTGGTCGGTGTATGGAGCCGGTGGAGGGATTCGAACCCCCGACCCGCTGATTACAAATCAGCTGCTCTGGCCAACTGAGCTACACCGGCCTGTGTCAAAGAACAGGGCCAAA
>PKDW01000006.1 GCA_002863145.1 Flavobacteriales bacterium | reverse complement strand
CACGCGCTTCGGATCAGGATGGGCTTGGCTCTGTGAGAAAGACGGGAAGCTCGAGGTCTGCAGCAGCGCGAACCAAGACAACCCCCTCATGCCCGGTGTGGGATGCGGAGGCAACCCCATTTTGGGCTTGGACGTGTGGGAGCACGCCTACTACTTGAACTACCAAAACCGTCGTCCAGACTACATCAACGCGTTCTTCAACGTGGTGGATTGGAACGCGGTGGGTGCGCGTTTCAACGGCTGATTCGTCGCGCACCTCATGAAGGACTACGTCGTCATGGTGGCCGGGGGCACTGGCACCCGCATGCGTCTGGCGACGGCGAAGCAATTTTTGAATGTGGAGGGTCTGCCATTGATGTGGTGGACCCTTCGCCGTTTCAGGGAAGCCCTGCCCGATGCCGAGGTCACCTTGGTCTTGCACGAGAGTTTGTTTGAAGAGTTCGCGGTGCTCGAGGCCAAACACGGCAGCGCTGGCGCCACCCACGTCGTTCCAGGTGGGGCAGAACGGTTCCATTCCGTCTTGGCCGGCCTGGCCACCTTGCCCGACACCGGCGTGGTCGGCATTCATGATGCGGTGCGCCCCTTTCCCTCGGTGGAAACCATCCAACGCTGCTTCGCTCAGGCCGAGGCGCAGGGAAGTGCAGTGCCCGTGGTGCCTGTGAAAGACAGCATCCGAAAGATGGACCGCGAAGGGGCGTCGAGTCAAGCGGTGGACCGCAGCGTCCTCAGGGCCGTGCAGACGCCTCAGTGTTTTGACCTTGCCACGTTGAAGGCGGCATTTGAGACCGACTACCGGCCGGAATTCACGGACGACGCGAGTGTGATGGAAGCCGCCGGACACGAAGTCCAACTGTGCGAAGGCGATCCATGGAATGTAAAAGTCACCACGCCTGAGGACCTGATCATC
Organism: Flavobacteriales bacterium; assembly: GCA_002863145.1. GTDB lineage: Bacteria > Bacteroidota > Bacteroidia > Flavobacteriales_D > Sanyastnellaceae > UBA11663. The sequence continues at coordinate 46,606 of PKDW01000006.1, read as the reverse complement.
GCCAAGGCGTTTGTGCAGGCCGCTTGGCCCAACTCCTGATTCAGGCCCTATGCGAAGGGTCAGCCCTCCTTGGACAGCGCGTCCAAATACCCAGCGGGGCTGCCGTCTCTTCGAAGCTTGCCCAGCGCCCAGACCAGGGCCATCAATGCGACCAAAGCCGTGCCCCAATCGCTCCAAGCCCATGAACTGAGGGGTTGTGGTTCGAGGCCTTCCTCCAACCACGTGCTCCCCATCCACCACGCCGCAATGACCACGCCGGCGTTGTTCACGAAATGACCCAAGACGGCGGGCCAGAGGCTTCCGCTGTACACGACGAGGTAGCCAAAACCTGCGCCGAGGAGCATCCGTGGGACGAAGCCAAAGAATTGCATGTGGATGGCGCTGAACAGGGCCGCAGAAACCCAAATGCCAACATGGATGTTGCCCGCGGCGCGAATCAAGATGGGTTGCAACGTGCCGCGGAACAGCCACTCCTCACACAGCGCAGGCAATACTGCGACCGAGAACAGCACTGCCCATACTTCGGAGGCGCCTGAAAAGGCGAGGAGCGCCTTGGTGAGCACCATGGCTTGGGCTTCGAGGGCCCCAGCCCACTGGTGAAGATCGGATCCCGGAACGAGGGCCCATTCGTTGAGGCGGTAGGTGAAGTCGAGAACCGGGCTCATGCCCAAGGCAATGACGACCGCGAGGCCCAACATCTGGAGGGCGGGTGCATGAAGAAAGAACCGACCCAAGAAAGACTTGCCCACCAACGCGGCAAAGGCCAAGGAGGCGCCCAGGAACGCCATGATTTGGTTGGCGTTGTTCATGGCCAGCACAGCACTGCGGTCGAGTTCGCCTGTGGCCCCTTGTTGCATGAGGGTCTGCATTTTGGCGGCATCGCCCCCAGAGGCCCACAACACGCCCACGCCCGCCGCGAGCGCCATGAAGGTCATAACGATGCAACCTAGCATGACGACCTGGGCGGCCGGGTGCATGGTTTGGAAGGCGTTGCGAATGAAGCTCATGGGCAGAGGTTGAAGGGGACGTGGAGTCGCGCTGTAAATTTGCGGAAACTTTGACGAACGTGGTCCGCATTGGAGACATCGATTTGGGAGAATTCCCGCTGCTGCTCGCCCCCATGGAGGATGTGAGCGACCCGCCGTTCCGCGCCTTGTGCAAGGAATACGGGGCGGACATGATGTACACGGAGTTTATTTCGTCGGAGGGTCTCATCCGGGATGCGGCCAAAAGTGTGGCCAAGCTTGACATCTTCGATTACGAGCGACCCATTGGCATCCAGATTTTTGGCTCGGAAATCGAGTCGATGAGGGAAGCCGCGCGGATTTCGGAGGCGGCCGGTCCGGACTTGGTAGACATCAACTACGGTTGCCCCGTCAAGAAGGTGGCGTGTCGCGGCGCAGGTGCCGGCATCCTTCAGGACATTCCCAAGATGGTGTCCATGACCAAGGAAATTGTGGACACGTGCTCGTTGCCGGTGACCGTCAAGACGCGTTTGGGCTGGGACGACAACACCAAGTACATCGTCGAGGTCGCCGAGCGTTTGCAGGACGTGGGCATCAAGGCCATCAGCATCCACGGTCGGACCCGCGCTCAGATGTACAAAGGCGAAGCGGACTGGTCCTTGATCGCTGCGGTCAAGAACAACCCTCGGGTGACGATTCCGGTGTTTGGGAATGGGGACATTGACAGTCCAGAAAAGGCCTTGGAATACAAGAACCGCTATGGGGTGGATGGAATCATGATTGGCCGTGGCGCCATCGGTGCCCCTTGGTTTTTCAGACAGGTGAAGAACTACTTCGCCACAGGCGATGCGGGAAGTCCTCCCGACATGTCCGAGCGCATCAAGGCGGTCCGGACCCACCTGCGGCACAGCATCGAGTGGAAGGGCGAACGCCTCGGCATTGTGGAGATGCGTCGTCACTACGCGAATTACTTCCGTGGATTGCCCCACTTCAAGGAGCACCGGCTCGCCTTGGTCACGCTCGACAACCCCGAGGCGTTGGAAGCCAAACTCTCCGAGATTGCGGAGCGCTTTGGCGAGCATGTGTTTGCCTGAGCGAAGGGGTCAGGGGACGCGTGACGTTTGGCGGCGAATCAAGTGCCGCACCATGGCCGAGGAGCCCAGACCCCCGACAAAGACCACCACGGCAAGGGTTCCAAGCACATCGAGCGCATCGAGTCGAACGGGATACGCCGGCACCACCGAGCCTTGCAACTGCAACCACCCAAAGGCGGCTTGTCCCATCACGAGCAAAGAACCGAGCCCCACGCCGACCAACCCGCCAATCACGTTGATTGTCAGCCCTTGAAGCCCAAACGCCTGTTCCATCATGTGCACGGGCATCCCCAAGGCGTCTAGGGCCTCCAAATCTTTTTTCTTGTCGAGCAAAAGCATGGTCAAGGAAGCCATGATGTTGAACGCGGCCACGATGAGGATGAAGCTCAAAATGGCGAAGGTGGCCCATTTTTCAGCACGGTTGGTTTGGGTGATGAATTTGTGCTTGTCGTCTCGGGTGAGGGTGGTCATGCCGGTGGCCTCTTCGCCGAGTCGTTCGGTCAAGGCACGCTCCACCTCCTCGGCTACCTCGGTTTGGGTCCATCCAGGCAGGGCCTTGATTTCGATCCGCGACACGTGCCCTTCTCGGTCCAACAGGTTTTGCGCATCACTCAGGGGCAGGAGCAGGTAGCGGGTGTCGAGGTCGGCGTTGATGGAAAACGTACCGCATGCATGGACGGCTTCCGTACGGAAGGCCCGCTCCCGATGACGGGAGAGTTTTCGGCCCCGAATCGGGGCACTCACCGAGAACAGGGGCGGGTCGAGGTTGTCGCTTTTCAGGGCCAATTCCGACCGAACCCCCAAGCCGAGGCATCCGCACGTCTTGGAGCTGTCTTCCACGGCATAAGCCCCTTCTACGATGGCGCGGTCAATTTGGGACACCACGCGGTAACGGGCATCGACCCCCAAGACGGTCGCGACCCTGGCGGCCTCGTCTGCCCGGACCACCACCTCGTCTTCCAGGACTGGCGCCCATGTGGCCACGCCAGGAATGTCAGCGAGGTGATCGCCCCAAGTTTGTGGAATCACGGCCCCCGATTGCGGCATCACCGCCAGATCGGCATCGAGGGTGCCAAACAGATCCTTCACCAAGTCTTCTATGCCATTGAAGGCACTCAAGATGCACACCATGGCGGTGGCCACGGCGGCAATGACGGTCACGGAAATGCCAGAAATGACGTGCACCAAAGTGCCCGACCGTCGCTTGACGATGTACCTCGAGGCCAGTCGGACGGGGAGCCTCATGAATGGAGGGCCCGCTGGACTTCATCCACGAAGTCGAGGCTGTCGTCCAGGTAAAAATTCAATTCGGGAACGCGGCGCAATTGCTTGCCGACTTTGGCACCCAGTGCCTTTCGCACGCGCCATCCTTCGGCTTCGACTTCCTTCAACGCCTTCTCTTTGTCCGGGGTGGCCATGAAGCTGAGGTACACTTTGGCCAGACCGAGGTCGGGTCCGATGCGGACTTGGGTCACCGTGATGAACAGCCCCCCAAACCACGTGTTGGATTCGCGTTGGAACAGGATGCTCAACTCGCGCTTGAGAAGTTCTGCCACGCGTTCTTGTCGGATGCTCGCCATGTCTCGAAGGTAGGGATGTCGGGCGGAAGGGCGCGTTCAGTAAAGGAATTGGTTGTAGGGGTAGCGTTTGATGTGCAGCTCCTTCACCCGCTCGTACAGGGTGCTGCGGAAGGCGTCGTACCCCACCTTGGTCTTGGCTGACAGGAACATCACATCGTATCCGAGCGCCCCGAAACGCTCGCGAATGCCGCGCTCCAAGTCCGCAGGCGTGCGTTCGCCATCCGGATTTTTCAGGAGGTCGATTTTGTTGAACAGCACCATCGTGGGCTTGCTGTCGCTGCCGATGTCCGCCAAAGTACGTTCCACCACGGCCATGTGGTCCTCGAATTGAGGGTGACTCACGTCAATCACGTGGAGAAGCATGTCGCTTTCACGCGTCTCGTCCAACGTGCTCTTGAAGCTCTCAATCAGTTGGGTGGGCAGTTTGCGGATGAAGCCTACTGTGTCGCTCAACAGGAAAGGAAGGTTGTCGATGACCACCTTTCGGACGGTGGTGTCGAGGGTGGCGAACAGCTTGTTCTCGGCAAACACGTCGCTCTTGGACATCAGGGTCATGAGCGTGCTTTTGCCCACGTTGGTGTAGCCCACGAGGGCCACCCGAATCATCTGGCCCCGGTTCTTTCGCTGGGTGGCCATTTGCTTGTCGATGCCTGCCAATTGCTTCCGCAAGAGTGCAATGCGGTCGCGGATGACCCGGCGGTCCGTTTCAATCTCTTTCTCCCCAGGACCCTTCATGCCGATGCCTCCCTTCTGCTTCTGAAGGTGGGTCCACATGTTGGTGAGGCGAGGCAACAGGTACTGGTACTGGGCGAGTTCCACCTGAGTTTTCGCATGGGCGGTTGCGGCCCGTTGGGCAAAAATGTCCAGAATGAGGTTGGTCCGGTCGAGGACTTTGCGTTCGGGAATTTCCTTCTCGATGTTGCGCAGCTGGATGGGACTCAGTTCATCGTCGAAGATGATGATGTCGATGTCCTCTTCCTCTACGTATTCCTTGATCTCCTGAAGCTTACCCGAACCGACAAACGTGCGTACGTCGGGCTTGTCCAGGCTTTGAATGAAGGTGCGTTGCCGTTCCGCTTTGGCCGTTTCTGCCAAAAAGGCCAACTCCTCCAAGTACTCTTCGAGTTGTTCGCGACGCTGGTGCCGGGTGGCGAGTCCGATGAGGACGCACGTTTCGGCGGGCTTGGCCGTGGAGAGGGGTTCGCGTTTCTTGGCCATGGCGCGGTCTCAGTTCCGGAATTTCTCGATGTACACGGCGATACCGCGTATGGTGGCCATGTCCAACATGTCGCGGTGAGGGGGCATGGTGCCCTTGCCGTACGCAATGATGGCGACGCGTTCTTCCACCGACAGTGTGCTTGTCTGCAAATCGGGGGCAGAGGCGAGGACTGGGGCGCCGTCTTCGCCATGACACACCGAGCATTTCAAGATGTATTGCCGGGAAGCGTTGGCCAAATCGACTCCCATTTCGCCCATGTCTTTGGCAGGGTGGGGTGTATCCTCGTCACTTGAGGACCCACATTGCGCGAGCAAAAAAACGAGGCACACCGCCCCCAGAAACACAAGTCCCTTGGGGCCAGTGAGGCCTTCAAAATGTCGCATTGAACCCAATCAGCCTCGTGCTTTGCGCGCGGCGATGAAGCTGCGAACAAAAGACACCATGGCAAGCACACCTAGCACGAGCATGGTGGCCACCCGTGCGACGGCGGCAGAGTCTCCGCGTCCCATGGCCCCCGTTAGGGGTTTGATGAGCCCGATGATGATGAGCAAGGTCAACAGGACGGCAATGTGTGCAATCACTTTGTTTTCCTTCTTGACACCATTGTTCATGGCGAGTAAGAGCACCCCAAAGACCACAGGAATCAAGGCTGTGACAGATGGGGTGTCTGAACTGAGGTATCCATAACCGCCTAATCCGATGAGGGCAACGGCGTGGATGAGGCTGACGATGTGAGCTTTCATGCAGCGAAGTTACACCACACCTTGGTCAAGCATGGAATCCGCGACCTTGACAAACCCAGCGATGTTCGCGCCTCGCACGTAATCGACTGAACCGTCTTCGTTGGTCCCGTAAGCCACGCATTGGCCGTGGATGTCTTTCATGATGTGATGCAGCTTGGCGTCCACCTCTTCACGCGTCCAGTTGTAGCGCAAGGAGTTTTGGGACATTTCCAATCCCGAGGTGGCCACACCACCGGCATTGGAGGCCTTGCCAGGCGCAAACAAGATGCCTGCCTCGTGGAAGGCTTCAATGGCTTCGGGCGTGCTCGGCATGTTGGCGCCTTCGGCCACACACACGCAGCCATTGGCCAACAATGCCGCAGCTTCGTCGCCGTTCAATTCGTTTTGGGTGGCGCAAGGCAACGCCACGTCCACACTCACACTCCAAGGACGCTGACCCTCCATGAACTCGGCCGAGCCGTACGCCGCAGCGTATTCTTTGATGCGGCCGCGCACCACGTTTTTGAGGTTCATGATGTAGGTCAACTTCTCCTCGTCGATGCCTTCGGGATCGTAAATCGACCCTTGCGAGTCAGACATGGTCACCACTTTGGCACCGAGTTGCAGGCACTTTTGGGCGGCAAACTGGGCGACGTTGCCGGAGCCAGAAATGGCCACGGTCTTTCCTTTCATGCTGTCGCCTTTGTGTTTGAGCATTTCCTCCGCGAAGTACACGCAGCCGAAGCCCGTGGCTTCAGGACGGATCAGCGAACCGCCCCAGTTGATGCCCTTGCCGGTCAGCACGCCGGTGAATTCGTTGCGGATACGCTTGTATTGGCCAAACATGTAGCCAATCTCTCGGCCTCCCACGCCGATGTCTCCAGCAGGCACGTCGGTGTTGGGTCCGATGTGGCGGGCGAGCTCGGTCATGAAGCTTTGGCAGAAGCGCATGACTTCATTGTCGCTCTTGCCCTTGGGGTCGAAATCCGATCCGCCCTTGCCACCGCCCATGGGCAGGGTGGTCAGGGAGTTCTTGAAAATTTGTTCAAATCCCAAGAATTTGAGGATGCTCAAATTCACTGTGGGGTGGAAGCGCAATCCTCCCTTGTAGGGACCAATGGCGCTGTTGAATTCGATGCGGAACCCTCGGTTGGTTTGCACGTTCCCGGCATCGTCGGTCCACGGCACGCGGAACATGATGACGCGCTCGGGTTCTACGATGCGCTCAAGGATGTTGGAATCCTTGTACTTGGGGTTGTCTTCCATGAAGGGAACGATGGCCTCGGCCACTTCCTCTACCGCTTGCAAAAATTCGGGTTCGTTGGGGTTGCGTTCGGCAACCCGATCCATGAACGCCTGGATTGCGGCGTGGTGTTCTGAATTCATCGACGTATGTATTGACGTTCGAAGGACGAATTTAAGTCAGAGGGAAGGCGTTCGACCCCCGTCGACCGGCAAATTGATGCCAGAGATATACCCAGCAGCCGGTGAACAAAGGAAGGCGATGGCGTGTCCGATTTCCTCGGGTTGTCCCACGCGTCCCGCAGGCACTTTGGCGGCCATTCCGGCCAGCACCGCTTCAGGCGTGGTGCCCCCGGCCTTTGCCTTGGCTTCTGCGAGGCTTGTCAAACGCGCCGTTTGGGTGGCGCCGGGCAAGACGTTGTTGACCGTGATGCCGTGAATGGCAACTTCGGTGGCCCAGGTTTTGGCCCAGTTGGCCACGGCACCGCGAATGGTGTTGGACACGCCCAATCCCGCGAGCGGGGCCTTCACCGACGTGCTGATCACATTGACAATCCGTCCCCAGCCCGCGCGTTGCATGCCGGGCAGGACGGCCTTGGCCAAGTTTTGGTTGTTGATCAAGTGCTGGTTGAACGTGGCGCGAAAAGCGTCTTCTTGCGCTTCCGTGATGGGTCCGCCCGCGGGACCGCCACTGTTGTTCACCAGGATGTGCACGTCCCCGGCCGCCAGCACTTCGGCTGCGGCCCGCGAGACGTCGGCGGTATCTTGAAAGTCCGCCACGGCAACGATGTGACCGTTCCCAGGCAACGTGGCCAAGGCGGCCTCGAGGCGTTCAAGGTTGCGTGCGAGCAAGGTCACTTGCGCACCCAGTCCCGCGAGCTGCTGTGCAGCGGCGAGACCAATCCCCTGCGAGGCGCCGCACACCAGGGCGCGCTTGCCGCTCAAATCCAAAGGCAGAACATGCTGTTCACTCATGCGGCCAAAGGTAGGCAGGCCTATTTTGGTCCCATGAAGCGATTGGATCACCTGGGCATTGCCGTGGCAGACTTGGCGGAAGCAGAGCGCATTTTCACCGATGTCCTTGGGGTAAAACCCTACAAGCGAGAGGAAGTCAAGGACGAGGGGGTGATGACTTCTTTTTTCCAAACAGGGGACTCCAAAGTCGAGTTGCTGGAATCCACCACCCCTGATGGCCCCATTGCGCGCCATATCGACAAACGTGGTCCAGGCTTGCATCACATCGCCTTTTTGGTCGACGACCTCGAAGGGGAAATGGCGCGGTTGGAAGCCGAGGGTTACCGCGTCATCTCCGGGCCGAAGCCAGGGGCCGACCAAAAGCGCATTGCCTTCCTGCATCCCTCTGACACCGCCAAGGTCCTCGTCGAACTCTGCGAGGACATCTGACCTAGGAGTCGCGCTTTTTCAGCGCTTTTTTGAGGCCTTTGTTCTTGGCCTTGCCGACGCCTTTCATCTTGGGGTCAAACAGCGTTTTGGACACCGGGCTCCGCGTCGGCGCGGCGCATCCTTCCTCCGGCTTGCGTCGGTACAAGTCGACATTCAAAATGGCGCGCCACGGTCGGTACCCGCTTTGCATCCAATCCAAGCCGCGGACGTCGGAATTCACGGCTCGAAAGGTCATGTCTTGAGGGGCTTGGGCAAGTTGAAGCACGTCTACATCCACGCCCAATCGGACCATCCGTCCCCGATAGATTTTCAGTCCACAACCGATGCCTGCCGTCCAAGCGACATGCCATTCGGGCAAAGCCATGGGTTTGAAGAAGTGGGGACGGTTTTCGAGGGCGGTCTGGGACAGGGTGTACGCCGCGCGCATGCCCGTCCGGATTTCCACAAACCCGTCAGGTCCTGTGGCCACGGCGCGCATGCTCTGCAGCCGCAACTCCACGGCCAAGGCAGAGGCTTGGGTGCGCATTTGGCTGTCGACAAAGGCCACGGAGGTGTCGGGCTCCGTTCCCTTCACCACACCCAAAAACGATTCTGTGTTTCGCGTTTGGCTGACGTGGATTCCTGCGGACAGTCGGTCTGCCCACAGGGCGTCCTCCCGCAACCAAAGGTGACCCAGTCCCATCTGCCACCCGGCAAGCGGTTCCGCCCGCCAGATGCCCTGATGCAAGGTGTCCATTTCCGGCGCTTCCAAGGTTCCGTGGTTGAGGACCCACGCACTTTGAACTTCAGAAGGCATGCTCATGAGCATGCTGGCGCCGCCAGACCACGTCCACGCTTTGCGTTCGTAGGTGCGCAACGTTGACTCAAAGGGGCTGTCCAACACGCCTTGTCCCCACGCGGTAAGGCTCGAGGCCACCAAAGCCCATGTGAGCGAGGCTTGTGCAAATCGCGTCACGCGTCGGCGGCGTGCAGGGATTCGAGTTCCCGGAGCACAGCGTCCATCCAGAGGTCGTCTTCGAAGTGATTCCATTGTTCAGGTGCCTCCATGATGGTTTCCATGGCCTTCTGCTGTTGCCGTCCACGTGCCAGGGCTTCGTGGTACGGTGTGTGGCTGAACGTCACCTGCGAGTACAGCGGGAGCCAGCGGTCGGGGTGCTTTTGTTGCAAACGCGCCTCGAGCTTCTTTTGTTGCAAGAAACCGGGATCTCCCGTCAGGTCACGCATTTCGATGTAGTTCTGCAGTGCCAATTCCAAAATGGCATCCCCCGCAGGTTTCCTCAGTTCGGTGTAGCGGGCCATGATTTGATCCCAGCTGTCGTCCGCTTCAAGCAAGGCGTCCAACACGGTGCAATCTTCCATGCCGCTGTTCATGCCTTGGCCGTAGAAGGGGACGATGGCGTGCGCGGAATCCCCCATGAGGGCCACGCGCGACCCGTCGTTCCAAGGGAAGCAACGGGTCATCACCAGGGAGGACACAGGATGCGCATTCCAATCGTCCAACAAGTTGGGCAACAGGGGCATCACGTCGGGGAAGTGCTTCTCAAAAAACGCCTGCACCGCAGCATCGTTGGTGAGGTGATTCAACCCTTCGGGACCTTCATACGGCCCAAACAACGTGCATGTGAACGTCTTGTCGGGGTTGGGCAAGGCCATCAACATGAAGGTGCCGCGTGGCCAAATGTGGAGGCCGTCGGCTTCCATTTGGAAGTCCCCGTCGGCCCCAGGCATCATGGGCACTTCCTTGTACCCATGGGGCAGGTAACGTTGCTCGAAGTCAAACCGGTCGTTCCGCATCATGCGGCCACGGACGGCACTGAACGCCCCGTCCGTTCCAAAAATTCTGTCCACTTCCAAATTCAGGGCTTCGCCTTGATGTTCGAGATGCAGGACAACATGGTCCTCCGCCAGCGTGTACCCATGGCAACAGTGGTCAAATTCAAACGAGACATTGGGCAGGCTTTCAGCGGCTTCCACAAGGATGCGGTTGAGCCCTGCACGGGCCACCGAGTAGATGCATTGCCCCTCCATACCGTAAGGCTGAAACGTGCGGGTGCCGTCCACCGCGTGCATCCGCCGACCGCGAATGGGCAGGGCGATGTCTCGCACCCGTTCCGCGACTCCTGCGCGTTCCAGCGCTTTCCAGCCGCGGTCGCTCAGGGCGAGGTTGATGCTTCGTCCGCCGTGAAGCGGTCCTTTTCTCGGGTCAGGACGTCGCTCGTACACGACGACCTCATGACCTCGGTTGCCGAGCATGCGGGCCCACAGGCTGCCCACCAGTCCCGCACCGACGATGGCCACCTTACCCATGGGCTTGGGCCAGAGCTTGGTCGAGGTCGGCAATCAGGTCTTGGACGTCTTCGATGCCCACGCTCAGGCGAATCAATCCGTCCGTCACGCCTGTTTTTTCGCGCACTTCTTTGGGGATGCTTGCGTGTGTCATCGTGGCAGGGTGACCAATCAAACTTTCCACGCCACCGAGCGACTCGGCCAACGTGAACAGATTGGTCTTGGCGACCACCGCTTTGGCGGTGTCGAGGTTGTCGTCGGCCAATGTAAATGCGACCATACCCCCAAATCCGTGCATTTGGCGAGCGGCGACTTGGTGTCCCGGATGCGTTTCAAACCCAGGCCAGTGGACTTTGGCGACGGCAGGGTGTTGGGCCAAGTGATGGGCAATGGCCTCGCCGTTTTCGCAGTGGCGCTGCATGCGAAGGTGCAGCGTTTTCAATCCGCGCAACACGAGGAAGCAATCCATCGGACCTGGAACGGCGCCGCAGGAGTTTTGCAAGGTCCGCAGCTCTTCCTCCCACGCGTCGTCCGACGTCATGAGGCACCCCATCACCACATCAGAGTGGCCTCCGAGGTATTTGGTCACGCTGTGCATCACCATGTCTGCGCCTAGGTCGAGCGGGTTTTGAAGCATGGGAGAGGCGAACGTGTTGTCGACCACGACGCGGGCTTCGGCCTCTTTCACCGCCTCCGCCACCGCCGAGATGTCCGTGATCTGCATCATGGGGTTGGTGGGGGTTTCCACCCAAATGAGGCGCGTGTGCTCGTTGAGTTTGGCCTTCAAGGACTCGAGGTCGCCCAAATCCACGAAGTGAAACGTGATGCCGTAGTGCGCAAAGACCGTCGTGAACAGGCGGTAGCTCCCGCCGTACAGGTCGTTGGTGGAGATGACCTCATCCCCGGGTTGCAGGGTCTTGAGGACGGTGTCCATGGCCGCCAGGCCAGAGGCAAAAGCGAGCCCATGGCTGCCGTGCTCGAGGGCCGCAAAGGCGGCTTCGAGTGCCGAGCGCGTGGGATTGTGTGTGCGCGAGTACTCAAACCCTTTGTGGTTGCCCACACCATCTTGGACGTAGGTGGACGTCAAGTAAACCGGAGTCATGATGGCTCCTGTGGTGGGGTCGGGTTCAACGCCGGCGTGCACTGCGAGGGTGCCGCGGCCGTGGTGGGGGGACATGTCACTCATGGTCGTCGAAAGTTACGCCACGACGGGCCATGTTGGGCGGTGGTTTGTGCCAGCCAAATGGGCATCAAAACCCCTCCAACCAAGACATAGAGGTGGTAGGTGAGGTAGCGCCACATCAAAACGGCAGCCGCCCACACTGTTGCAGAGAGGGCGAGGGGCAGCGCGTCGTCCATGAAGGTGGGCAGGGCGAGCTCGGCCAGACCGGAGGAGCCAGGCGTGGGGCTGATCATCAACACGGTCCACAGGGACAATTGCCGCGCCCAAATGCCAAATTGCCCCACAGGCGTTGTCGCCAGTGGGACCACAAAGGCCATCAACAGGGCGTTCAGGGTGAGGAACCGCGCGGTCCAGCTGACCCCGGTGGCCCCCGCCGCGGCCGTCCATCGTGTCCAAGACATCGTGCGGAGGTCCTTGGATGCCTGCCGCAAGTCGGCGGCCAGCTGCACGACCGATTCGCGCCATTGGCGCAGCCGTCGGCCTTGCACAAGCGCTGTCAAGAGGGCTTGCATTCGATCTGGGGCGAAGAAAAGCGCGGTGCTCAAAAGCGCGGCCAACGTCGCCATGAAGGCGTACCCGACGGCGAAAATGGTGGCCACCGAGCCTTCAAGCCAGGGCGCCGATTCGGGCAAAAACGCAGCCAGACCGACCGCCAATGCGACGACAGGGACGGCCAGCAGGAAATAGAGTTCGTCGAGCAAGGCCGTGGACATGACGGTGGCCAAGCTTCGCCCCCAGCTCAAGCCGTTGCGGTGGAGGATGAACGAGGCCACTGCACTGCCGCCGACCACAGAAGGGGTCAAGGCCGAGGCCAGTTCCCACAGGACGATGCTGGAGGTGGCCCGCTTGAGCGTCAATTCACCCCGGGCCAAAATCAGGAGCCTTGCCACGTAGCCGGCGTCTCGGAGCGCCACACAACCCAAGGCCACCCAGACCCACCTCCAGTCAATCTGCACGTCCATCAAGCTTTCCCACGAAGCACCTTTCCAGATCGACCATGCCACGACGGCCGCGGAGCCGAGCACGGCCGCAGTGAGGGCGATCCACACCCGTTGCGGGGTGAGCCACTGTTGCGCAGACTGGGAACGGGAGGAGGGAGTGGTGCTCACGCGGTCGAAGGTACGCCGGACCAGGTGCGCGGGTCAGGCGTAGACGTGGGAGCCCTCGCTGCAATTGGTGCACATCGGAATGCCGGAACGGTCTGCAAACAGGGTGCGCCTGAACGCTGCGTATTCGGCGTTGTGCCAAATCTCGGCCATGCTTTGGTCCCCCAGTTGACCCATGACGTGGTGGGCGTCTTTGTCAAAGCAGCAGGGCACCACGCGGCCGTCCCATGTGAGGACGGCACCTTGCCACATGCGCCAACACGCGTCTTCCAAGGCATTGCGCAACGTCCATCCCCCCGTGAGCGGGTCGCGATCGTACCGTCGGTGTGCGGCAGATTCGGTGAGCAGGGGGTGGCCGTCTCGGGGGTCGTCGAGTTGGGCGGTTTTGATTTCCACTTCGTCCACCCCGCACTCCGAGGCGGCCTCCAGCAAATCGGGGAGCTCGCGTTCGTTGGGTCCCACAACGAGGAACTGCCAGACCAAATGAGGTCCCCGACTCTTTTGACGTTTGGCCTCCACCATGTTGCGGGTGCCCTCCATCACTTTGGTCAACGTACCACCGACGCGGTAGGACGCGTAGGTCTCCTGCGTCAAACCGTCGATGGAGACGATGAGGCGGCTGAGCCCGGCGTCGATGAGGGCGTGGCATTTGGCTTCGGTCAGGTGATGGGCATTGGTGGACGTGGAGCTGTAGATGCCGTGCCTATGGCATTGGGCAATGAGCTGGTCGAGCTTGGGGTGGAGCAAGGGTTCGCCCTGGAAGTACAGGTTCACATAGGTCAACCACGGCGCGAGTTCGTCGATCCAGCGGCACGCGTGGTCCACGTTCAGCATGCCGATTGGACGTGTGAAGGAACGCAGTCCACTGGGGCATTCGGGGCACCTGAGGTTGCACGAGGTGGTGGGCTCGATCGACAGCGACGTGGGCATGACGTTGGGTGGCATCTGGGGCTGGCCCGACCGCTTCGCCGTGCGGTAACTCACGGAGAGTTGAAGGAGGTTGACCGCCCTTCGAGGCGTCAACACACTCACCCGCGCCCATCTGTCCATGACCTTGGCCCACCTTCCCATTCCCGAAAGGTACATTCGCGCTACCTTCGTCGGGATGATCCGGATTGGGGACACGCTGCTGAGCGAAGATTTGTTTGACGAGCATTTCGCGTGCGATTTGGGCGCGTGCAAAGGCGCGTGTTGTGTGGAAGGCGACAGCGGTGCGCCGCTGACACAAGCGGAAGTGGGCCAGTTGGAATTGGCGTGGGAGCACGTCGCGCACCTCTTGCCGGAGGCGGGCCGCCAGGCCGTGGAGGCGCAAGGGCTCGCACTCACCGACGCGGATGGCGATTTGGTGACGCCGCTCGTGAATGGCAAGGAATGCGCTTACACCGTCTTTGACGCCGACGGCACCGCCAAATGTGGGCTGGAAAAGGCCCATTTCGAAGGCAAAACGCAATGGAGAAAGCCCCTGAGCTGCCATCTGTATCCCATCCGCGCCAAGGAACTGATCGACTTCACAGCCCTGAACTACCACCGTTGGCCCATTTGTGAGGCGGCGAGGCTGTGCGGCAAAGCCGGCAAGGTGTCCGTGTTGGATTTCTGCAAAGATGCCCTCATTCGCAAGTTCGGTGATTCGTGGTACGAGGAGGCACAACAAGCCCAAACCCTATGGCGCGAGGCTCAGTCTTGACGTGGCTCACAACGGCCTTGGCGCTTGTCATCACGATGCGGGTGGACGCTCAGGCTGTCTTGGAGACAGGGTGGTCGTGCGAAGGCCACGTGGTGGTCCTCGGATTGGATTCAGACCGCGTCTACCTCGGGGTGTCGCAGCCTAGGGTGACGTTGGACCAGGCCTTGCGCGAATCGTGGACGGTGCATTCGGCGCCGCGCACCGGCGGGGAGAGGTCTCGAGAGCAGTTGCGCCCGCGCAATGTCCAAGCCTGGGAAGAACTGCAGGACATCCAGCACGTGGCCATGCATCCCCGCGGCCGGAAGGCGCTCATTTCGGCCCGGAGGAACGGCGGAGATTTCGATGTCTTTTTGTCCCACCGAACCCCAAGCCGTGTGCCCGGCGGCCGCGACGTGTGGTCTTCCCCGCTTCCCCTTGACGGCTTGAATTCAGAAGCTGATGACGTGTTCCCGCAATGGCAAGGCCAAGACATTTCATTCGCGTCCAACCGAGGCGGCACCTTCCAGCTGTTCCAAGCCCGCGCCGCGCTTCAGTATTTGAGGGCCGCGCCCCATCCGCTTGAGGTGCCAGGCGAAGTTCTTTCCGCAGTGACGGTAGGACCGGGGTTCACATGGGTGGCTCGCCGACTCTCCGAAGACCAAGCGATGGAGGTGGTCCGCGTGTCTTGGCCCGAACCTGAGCGTCCCTTGGCAGAAGGTTGGACCTTGTGCATGGATGGAGTCGTTGGGCACGTGACGGTGCGGGAGGTGGAGTCGCGTGCGCAGATTCGCACCATGACGCTCGACGAGCATGGTTGTGTTTCCCTTCGAGGCCTGCCCTCGGGTCAAGCCTGGACATTTGAGTGGGAAGGCGGCGGTGCCGGCATCACTGCGATGGCTGAGATCACCTCTCCCGAGGGGCGGGTGGTTCGACGGTACGCCTTGAGCCCAGAGAATGGCTTTGCCTTTGTGTTGTTGCCCTTGGATGTAGTGGCCGCTCTAGAAAACATGGGGTCTCTGGATGGGAGCGATTGGCCCAAATCGACCCTGGCGATCCTGAGCTACGAGCGCGGTTTGCCGACGCCAACGTCGGACTCTTGGCGGGTCTTTCAGGGTTGGGCCCAAGGACTTCAAGGACAGTCAGAGCGGGGCATCCTTCGCGTGACGGGTCACACCGACGCGTCCGGCACGGATGATTTGAACGCTGCGCTGAGCTTGGCCCGCGCGGAATATGTGGCGACCCAATTGCAATCCCTCGTGAAATGGCCCAAAGAACGCGTGGAGGTTGAGGCGTTGGGAAGCGCGGAGCCGCTTGGCAACGACCCGGCCCAAAACCGCCGCGTCGAGGTGCGTTGGGTCCGTTCCTTGCAGTAATTTCACGCCATGCTCATCACCGTCATGCGCGCCAAGCTACACCGTCTCACGGTCACTCAGGCGGATTTGAATTACATCGGCAGCATTTCTCTCGATCCCGATCTCATCGAGGCTGCCGGTCTTGCGGAGGGAGAACGTGTCCAAATCGTCAACATCAACAACGGCGAACGCATCGAGACGTATGTCATCAAGGGTGAGCGTGGCACCGGTCAGGTATGCTTGAACGGTCCTGCGGCGCGTCGCGTTCAGCCTGGCGACGTGGTCATCGTCATCGCTTACGCCATGATGACCGTGGAAGAAGCCCACACGTTCACGCCCACTGTCCTGTTCCCTGACACGCAGACCAACCGTTTGACATGACATTGCGCAAGGGGTTAACCACACTGGTGTTCTTTGGCATTGGCCTTGGCTTGTTTTGGCTGGCCATGCAAGGTGTCGAAGATCCTGAAGCGTTGAAGCGCGACATGCGCTCCGCCCAATGGTGGGGCATCGGGGCGTCGTTTGTCATGGGCTATCTCGCCATTGTCTCGCGTGGTCTGCGCTGGAACCTCTTGCTCACCCCCATGGGCCACCATCCGTCACCAGCACGAAGCGTTCACGCCGTGGCCTTCTCCTATTTCGCCAATGCGTTTGTCCCCCGATCAGGCGAGGTGGCGAGGTGTGCAGCCTTGAACCAAACCGACGACATCCCCGTCGATCAACTGCTCGGCACGGTCATCACGGAACGCGTGGTGGATTTCCTGATGCTGTTTGGGCTTGTGGCCTTCGCCCTCTTGACCAACCTCGACGCCTTTTTGGCGTTGATGCAAGAGGCCCAGCTGCCCGCGATGCCCACCTTGATCGGTGCGGGTGTTGCCGGCGTCGCGGGTTGCGGCACCCTGTGGTGGATCTCGCAACAGCAGGGACGATCAGGGCTGTTGGGCAAAGTGGCGGGCTTCCTTCAAGGCATCGGCACGGGCATCCGAAGTGTGCTCGCCATGGAGAAGCGCGGATTGTTTTTGTTCCACACCTTGTTCATTTGGGTGATGTATTTCCTGATGTCCTATGTGCTGTTCAAGGCCATCCCTGCCGTGAGTGCGCTGGGATTCACCGACGCCGTGCTCGTCATGGTGGCGGGTGGATTTGGCATGGTGTTGCCCGCGCCTGGGGGCATCGGATCTTACCACTGGGCGGTTTCTCTTGGCTTCGCGGCCGTCGGATTCTCTGGCGACGTGGGGTTTGCCGTGGCCAATGTGGTATGGTTGACCCAAACCGCGATGATTGTCCTCACGGGTGGCTTGGGTTACCTCATGTTGTTCCTTCACCGCATGCAACGTGGCTGAGAAGGCAGCATACACCCTGGACACTGTGGCGCAACAGGTGCGGTCTTGGAAGGCCCAAGGCTTGAAAGTGGTGTTCACCAACGGGGTGTTTGACGTGCTTCACGTGGGGCATGTCGAAGTGCTGGAAGTGGCCGCTTCCCATGGCCAAAAACTGGTCGTGGGCGTCAATTCCGACGCCAGCGTCCGGCGATTGAGGAAGGGCCCCGATCGTCCCATCCACGAAGAAGGCAACCGCGCCCGTGTGTTGGCTGCATTGCGCAGTGTGGACGCCGTGGTGGTGTTTGAGGACGACACGCCGCTAGCCCTGGTGAACAGCCTCCAACCTGATGTGCTTGTCAAGGGGGGCGATTACGACGCGGCATGCACCGACGAGAATGACCCTCGCTACATGGTGGGCAGTGCCGAATTGAAGGCTTGGGGCGGGCACGCTGTGGCGGTGCCCCTGGTGCCAGGACAGAGCACCACGGCCACGATAAAGAAGATTCGAACTTCCTGAACACACAAACGCCCGACCGAAGTCAGGCGTTTGGTTGTCGTAAGGAGGATTGATCAGACGTTCTCCTCTTCCAAGAACTTGGTGGTGAAGTCGCCGTCGCGGAAGCGCTGGTTCTTCATCAACCGCTGGTGGAAAGGGATGGTCGTCTTGACGCCTTCGATGATGTACTCATCCAAGGCGCGCTGCATCTTGGTGATGGCCTCCTCGCGGGTTTGGGCCACCACAATCAGCTTGCTGATCATGCTGTCGTAGTGCGGGGGGATCATGTACCCGGCGTAGGCGTGGGTGTCCACGCGAACCCCGTGTCCGCCCGGTGCGTGGTAGTCCGTGATGCGGCCTGGGCTTGGCGCCCAGTTGCGGTCGGGATCTTCCGCGTTGATGCGGCATTGGATGCTGTGGAGCTTGGGGAAGTGGTTGCGGCCGCTGATTTTTTCGCCCGCAGCCAACTTGATTTGTTCTTTGATCAAATCGTAGTCGATGACCTCCTCCGTGATGGTGTGCTCCACCTGGATCCGGGTGTTCATCTCCATGAAGTAGAAGTCGCGGTTGGCGTCCACCAAGAATTCCACGGTGCCGACCCCTTCGTACTTCACCGCCTCCGCAGCCTTGATGGCCGCTTCCCCCATGGCTTCACGGAGCTTGTCCGTCATGTAGGGAGATGGGGTTTCTTCCACGAGCTTTTGGTGGCGACGCTGGATGGAGCAGTCGCGCTCGCTGAGGTGACACGCCTTGCCTCGGTAGTCCGAGGCGATTTGGATTTCGATGTGGCGGGGTTCCACCACAAACTTCTCCATGTACATGCCGTCGTTGCCGAAAGCGGCACCTGCTTCACGGCGGGTGGATTCCCACCCCTCCGCAAGTTCTTCGTCGTCTTTGCACACCTGCATGCCCTTGCCGCCGCCGCCGGCCGTGGCTTTCAACATGATGGGGTAGCCGATGTCGTGGGCGCAGGCTTTGGCTTCTTCGAAATCTGCAAGGATGCCTTCGCTTCCTGGGATGGTCGGCACGCCGGCAGCCTTCATGGTGGCCTTGGCGGATGCCTTGTCGCCCATGGCATCAATCATCTCAGGGCTGGCGCCGATGAATTTGATGTCGTTTTCTCCGCAAATGCGAGAAAAGTTGGCGTTTTCGGACAAAAAGCCATATCCCGGATGGATGGCGTCTGCGTTGGTGATCTCCGCAGCGGCAATGATGTTGGGGATGTTGAGGTAGCTCTGGGCGCTTGGTGCAGGACCGATGCATACGGCTTCGTCCGCAAAGCGAACGTGCAAGCTGTCGCGGTCTGCAGTCGAGTACACGGCCACCGTCGAAATGCCCATTTCGCGGCAGGTGCGAATCACGCGAAGCGCAATCTCGCCGCGGTTGGCGATCAAGATTTTCTTGAACATGGGATCAATTTGGGTTCGCGGTTCAAGAGGGGTCGACCAAGAACAATGGCTGGTCGTACTCGACAGGAGAGTTGTCGTCCACGAGGACCTTGACAATCTTTCCCTGCACCTCGGATTCGATTTCATTGAAGAGTTTCATGGCTTCAATGACGCAGACGGTGTCGCCTGGCTTGATGACGTCTCCCACTTCGGCAAACACGTCCTTATCCGGGGAAGGACGGCGGTAGAATGTGCCAATCATGGGTGACTTGATCTCGATGAGGTTGCTTGTGTCTTCAGCCGCGGGCGCTGCAGGAGCCGCGAGGGCGGCAGGGGCCGCAGGGGAAGCGGGTGCCGGAGCAGCCACAGGTGCAGCGGCCACGGGGGCAGC
Source organism: Flavobacteriales bacterium (assembly GCA_002863145.1). Lineage (GTDB taxonomy): Bacteria > Bacteroidota > Bacteroidia > Flavobacteriales_D > Sanyastnellaceae > UBA11663. Next base: position 27,193 of record PKDW01000006.1, on the reverse strand, counting down.
TTGAACCATTTGAGGCATGGCGGCGGGCACTTGAATGGTTTGGACGACCTGCTCCTCTTTTTTGCCGCGGCCCTTGGGCATCTCTGACTTGATGGTCAGCTTGAAGTCTTTTTGTTCGATTTCCACTTCAGTGACGCCGGCACGGGCGACAAACTTGATGAGGTCTTGGATTTCCGTCAGTTTCATGTCGGAGGGTTTTTTGCGGGGGAAAGGTAGTTCAGGCGGTATGAACGGGCATCATTTGTTCCCGTCGTAGGCCCATTTGACGTACACCGACCCCCAAGTGAAGCCACCGCCGAAGGCAGCCAAAATGAGGTTGTCACCTCGCTTCAATTGCGACTCCCAGTCGTGAAGGCAGAGTGGGATGGTGGCGGCTGTGGTGTTGCCGTATTTGTGAATGTTGATCATGACCTTCTCGTGGGGAAGACCGGCGCGACGCTGTGTGGCGTCAATGATGCGGAGGTTCGCTTGGTGCGGCACCAGCCAAGCCACGTCGTCCGCGGTCAAGTTGTTGCGCTGCATGACCTCGTAACTCACGTCGGCCATTTTGGTCACGGCCGACTTGAACACGGGCTGTCCGTCCTGATAAATGAAGTGTTGCTTGGCATCTACGGTCTCATGGCTGGCGGGACGCAAAGAGCCCCCTGCGGGCATGCAGAGGTAATCACCTCCAGAACCGTCGGAGTACAACTGGCTGTCGATGATGCCACAATCGCCTTCGTCTTGTTGCAGAAGCACCGCGGCAGCTGCATCCCCAAAGAGCACACAGGTGGTGCGGTTCGTGTAGTCGACGATGGAGCTCATCTTGTCGGCACCCACGACGACCACGTTCTTGGCCGAGCCGTTTTCCACGAATTGTGCGCCGGTTTTCAGGGCAAACAAAAAGCCGCTGCAAGCCGCACTCAGGTCAAACCCCCATGCTTTGGTGGCACCCGCCTTGTGGCCAATGAGGTTGGCCGTGGAGGGGAACAGCATGTCGGGGGTTACCGTGGCGCAAATGATGAGGTCAATGTCAGTGGGGGCGAGGCCCGACTTGGCACACAGGGACTTTACAGCCTCTGCACCCATGTCGGACGTGGCCTTGTTGGGGTCCTTCAGGATGCGACGCTCTTCGATGCCTGTCCGAGTACGGATCCATTCATCGGAGGTGTCGACCATCTTTTCGAGGTCCGCGTTGGTGAGTTTGTGTTCGGGCAAATACCCGGCGACACATGTGATTGCAGCTGCCATTTGCATAGAGGTGAAGCGCCAAAGGTAGAAGCCACATTCAGGCGCGATGCCTCAGAAATGCGGGAGTCTTCAACGCCATCCGTGGAAAAGTTGAGGCAAGAAAAAAGGACCCGGCGGGTCCTTTTTCAATCGACCGACAGGTCGACATGAAGTGTCTCGATGTTACGCTTCTTCGCGCTCCATCACCACTTTGCCCTTGTAGTAGAGCTTTCCTTCGTGCCAGTGGGCGCGATGGAACATGTGAGGCTGGCCGGTTGTGGGGCATGTGCTCACGTTGGCTGGTGTCAGCGAGTCGTGGGTGCGGCGCTTCCGCGTGCGCGTTTTGCTTTGCCGTCTTTTGGGATGTGCCATAGTGCGTTAGTTGTCGAGTCCTTTCAATGCTGCCCAGCGTGGGTCGATGTCATCTGCATTGTCTCCATCATTCGAGGAAGGGTCTTGCCACTCGGTCATGTCCAAATCGCAATCGTCTTCGTTTTCATGGATGGTTCGGTTGGGTTTGGCCAAATGAACCAGCTGGAAAATGGCGTCGGCCAAGTCCAATTGGTATTCATTTGAACCCAAGATCCACAGCTCGTCGTCGCAGGATGTCTCGTCGCCAAAGCGAATCGACACCCGATCGCTTCCCTCGAGGGAAACGCTGACGTCTTCCAAACAACGGTCGCAAGGCGCCGTCATTGTTGCTGCCAAGGTCATGCGAAGGGTCATTGTGGTGTCGAGTTTGTCCAACTCCACAAGGACTTCACCATGGACCTGATCCACGTCTGAATGGGGGAAACAAGCAAAGAACTCCGGGTCCACACGCAATTGGAATTCATGTTTTCCAGGCTTCAAACCCACAAAGGGGATGCGGTAATCTGCCAACAAATCCATGTCCGCCAAATTTAGGGAGTGCAAAGGTAGCGAATCAGGTTGGAATTGCCAACCTCAGGCTGCGATTTCGCGCAAGGCGCGTTGCAGGTCAGCGGCGCGAGCGGTATTCGGGCTTGGGTGGGGCAACCTCCAACGGGTTGGAGGCAAAGTCCCGATGCTCGAGTCGGTGGTGGCGGACATCGCAGGCCAAACGAAGGGCTTCTCGGAAAGAGTCCCCGTTCGCGGTGCCTTGTCCGGCGATGTCAAATCCGGTGCCGTGGTCTGGGCTGGTTCGAACCACGGGCAGCCCCGCAGTGAAGTTCACGCCTCGCCCAAAGCTCAAGGCTTTGAATGGAGCCAGACCTTGATCGTGGTACATGGCCAGGACCCCATCGAAGTTCTTGAACGCGCCCGAGCCGAAGAAACCATCGGCGGCGAAGGGTCCGTGGGCTTGGATGCCGCTGGCCTGCGCTTGCTGAATGGCGGGGGCAATGACGCGCTTCTCTTCGTCGCCCATCATGCCGTTGTCGCCGGCGTGGGGATTCAATCCCAACACCGCAATGCGGGGGGAGGGCAGGCCAAAATCACGAATGAGGCTGTCATTCATGAGTTGGAGCTTGGTGCCAATGCGGTCGCCGCTCAGGCCCGCAGCCACGTCTTTCAGGGCGACATGGCCGGTGACCATGCCGATCCGCAATCCGTCGCAGCAGAGCAACATCAGCACCTCATCCACGCCAGCTTCACTGGCCAAGTACTCGGTGTGGCCTGGGAACGAAAAGCCCGCTTGGCCGATGGTGTCTTTGTTGATGGGCGCGGTGACAAGCACGTCCACCGCGGTTTTTGCGAGGTGCCCCACGGCCATTTCTAAGCTCTGCATGGCCACGGCACCCGCCTCTTTGGAGGCCTCGCCGGGCTTGTGCTCGAAGTCGTCGGCTTCAAAGGTCACGAGGTTGATTTGGCCTGAACGCGCAGCTCCCGCATCCTCCACTTCTCCCCAAGGCACGTTTTCAAATGCCGCTTCAGCGAGCGGACGAGGCGCAAACACCACGGGGACCATGCTCGACAAGCTGCGTTCGTCAGACAACGCGTCGGCAAGGGCTTCCAATCCGATGCCGTTGGGGTCGCCGCAGGAAATGCCGACCTTGATTTTGGAATTCTTAGGGCTCATGGGGTGAGGTCAAAGGTAGCGACGAGTACCTTGGTCTTCCCATGTGCAAGGTCATCTTTCCTTTCATGCCTCGCCGTTGCGTTCTCGCAGGGTTTTGCATGTTGTTGATCTTCCTTGTGCTCCCCAAATTCGCCCAAGCCACGCACAATCGCGCCGGCGAAATCACCTACACCCACGTTCAGGGTTTGACCTACGAGGTGGTCATCACCACCTACACCAAGGCCAGTGCCTTGGCGGACCGGCCGTGGCTGTTTTTGACGTGGGGGGATGAAGTGGGGAACCAGCTCGACAGTTTGTCCCGGGAGTTGCCCATTGTCGTAATGCCCGGAGACATCCAAAAAAACGTCTACCGCGGCACGCACACATACGGAGGTCCAGGCATTTACCCGTTGACCGTAGAAGACCCCAACCGCAACGAAGGGGTGCTGAACATGACGGGGTCGGTCGACACGCCCTTTGCCATCCAGTCTCTGCTCATCATCGACCCCCAAGCGGGGAACAACAACAGCGTGCAGTTGCTGAATCCCGCCACAGAAAATGCGTGCTTGAATCAGACGTGGATTCACAACCCAGCTGCCCACGACCCCGACGGCGATGTGTTGACGTACAGCCTTGTACCCAGCCGCGGTTTTGGGGGCGAGTTCATCCCGACGTACATCTATCCTGACGAAGTCAGCGCGGCGTCAGATGTGTTCAGCATCGATGAAGCCACCGGCGATGTCACATGGAACACCCCACAAATCGCCGGGGAATACAACGTGGCCATTCGCATCGAAGAGTGGAGAGAAGTGGGCGGCATGCTGCGCAAGGTGGGCGAGGTGACGCGCGACCTCCAAATCGACGTCCAATTGTGCGACAACCAACCCCCGGAGATCGCAGCCATGGGTGACACCTGCGTGCTTGCCGGCGAATCACTCACGTTCAACGTGTTTGCCTCCGATCCGGATGGCGATGGCGTGACGCTGTCTGCCGTGGGCGGGGCCTTGAGTGAAGTGGCGCATCCGGCGACGTTTGCCTCGGTGGGGGCAGGCAACGGCGTGTTCTCGTGGTCGCCCGAATGCGCGGAGGTGCGCGCCCAACCGTACCAAGTGGTGTTCAAGGCCCAAGATGTGGGCAACGCCATTCCTTTGGTGGATTTGGAAACCCGTCAAATCACGGTCATCTCGCCCCCTGTGACGCAATTGGTCGTGGACCCTGTGGGCTACGACATGTCGGTGACTTGGCAGCCCAACGAATGCGCGGACGACTTGACCAATCCAATCCAAGTGTTGGGCGGGTACGAGGTGCATCGCCGAACGGCTGATCAGGAAATCGATTGGGAGCCGGTCCTTTGCGAGACGGGCATTCCGGCCGACGCCGGATACACCTTGGTGGGGTCCGTTGAATCGCTGGACGAAGTGGGGTGGGTGGACGACACGGGTTTGAGTTTTGGGGTGACCTACTGTTACCGCGTGGTGACACGCTACGGAGACGGCGCACTTTCCTTGGCCAGCGAGGAGGTGTGTGGCCGCATCCGCAAGGACGTGCCTGTCATGACGCGCGCTTCGGTGTTGACCACGTCGGAGTCAGGGTCTGTGTTGGCGGGCTGGTCTCCTCCCACGGAATTGGACACCGTGGCCTTCCCTGGGCCTTATCGGTACGAGCTCTGGGGGCAACCGATGGACGGATCGGGCCTGGCGCCCGCCCAGCTTTGGACCTCGTCCACTGCAGATGCGCTCTCGGGCTTGGATACGACGACGGTCCTGACCGCATTGAACACGGAAAGCCACGCTTGGTCCTTGGCCATCCATTTGCGGAGTGATACGGTGCTTGTGGGCCTTCCACCCGCCGCGACCACCCCGTGGTTGACCTTCACCCCAGACGACAACCGGTTGCGGTTGGACGTGCAGCAAGACGTGCCTTGGCGTGTCGCTTCCTATGTGGTGGAAAGACAAATCCCAACCGGCGGACCCTATGTGGTCCTCGACACGGTCGAAGTGCCCATGTACGTGGATTCCAACCTTGTCAATGGCGCCACGTATTGTTACCGGGTGACGACCCTCGGGGCCTACGACGACCCGACGACCGAGTCGCCCTTGGTCAACCTGAGTCAAGAGGCGTGCGCAAGGCCCTTCGATTACACGGCACCCTGTGCCATGGCACTGGAGGTCGCGGCCGACTGCGAAGTAGAGCGCGACACGCTGCGGTGGTCGCCCGTCCCGGGATGTGATTCCGACGACATCGTGGGCTACAACATTTACTGGGCCCCCTTTTTGGGAGATTCGCTGACGCTTTGGCGTGCCGTGGACAACCCAGATGACACGGTGGCCGTGTTCAATGAGGACGACGTGTTGGGCACGATTGCGGGCTGTTTCGTGGTCACTGCCCTCGACAGTTTGTTGCCCGGCCCCGACGGAAACCTGCGCCGAAACGAAAGTGTCGGTTTGGACACCGCGTGTGTAGACAACTGCCCTTACTATTTCCTCCCCAATGTTTTTTCGCCCAACAGAGATGGGCCCAATGACGCGTTTCGGGCCTTCCCGTGGAAGTTCGTGGACAGTGTGAATGTGGCCATCCACAACCGTTGGGGGGAGGTCGTGTTCCACACCAACGACCCCGAAATCGGGTGGGACGGCACGTACCTGGACACGGGTGAAGCCTTGCCCGAAGGGGTGTATTTCTATGCGGCGACGGTGTACACACGTCGTTTGGTGGGCATCGTTCCCGAGCGCTTCAGTGGACAAATCCACATGGTCCGTGGCCCGTCAGGCACCTCAGACTGACCGGCAGACCGTCTCCGAGAAGCCTCGCCCCAACGCAGCGTACTTTTGACCCATGTTCACTGGAATCATTGAAGCCCAAGGCACCTTGGTCGCGTTGCGGCATGAGGGAACCAACGTGCACTTGGACGTGCGAGCCCCGTTCACCTCGTCGTTGCAGATCGACCAAAGTGTGGCCCACGACGGCGTGTGCTTGACGGTGGTTGCGATCGAGGGGGACGTGTACACGGTGACGGCCATTGAAGAGACCTTGGCCAAAACCCACCTCGGGTCCTGTGCGGTCGGTCATGCGTTCAACCTCGAGCGTTGCGCCGTTGTGGGAGACCGCATCGATGGCCATGTGGTGCAGGGCCACGTGGACACCACGGGAACGCTGGCGTCCGTCGAAACGCGAGACGGCAGCTGGATTTTGACCATTGAACATCCGCATTCCATGGAGTGGATGACGGTGCCCAAGGGCAGCATTGCGCTGAGTGGCATCAGCCTCACGGTGGTCGACAGCGCCCCGGGACGCTTCACCGTGGCCATCATTCCCTACACTTGGGAGCACACCAACCTGCATCGCACGCCCGTGGGGGCACCCATGAATTTGGAGTTTGACGTGATGGGCAAATACGTGGCCCGTCTGCTCGAAGCCCAACTCAACGCGAGGGGCGTTGGCGGAGCGTGAAGTTTTGGCCGAGATACACCCTTCTGACGGTCTCGTCGTTGGCCAACTCCTCGGCCGTGCCTTCTTTCAAAATCTTGCCTTCGAACAGGAGGTACGCCCGGTCGGTGATGTGCAAAGTCTCTTGCACGTTGTGGTCAGTGATGAGCACCCCGATGCCTTTGTGACGCAGTTGATCGACGATGTGCTGGATGTCCTCCACGGCAATGGGGTCGACTCCGGCAAAGGGTTCGTCAAGCAGGATGAACGAGGGGTTCGAAGCGAGGGCGCGGGCAATTTCAGTCCGCCGGCGTTCGCCGCCTGACAACACGTCTCCGGGGCTTTTGCGGACGGTTTGGAGGCTGAATTCGTCGAGCAGTTGTTCGAGGCGCGCCGCGGCTTCCGATTTGGACATGTCCTGCAATTCCAAAATGGCGGCAATGTTGTCTTCCACACTCAACTTGCGAAACACGCTCGGCTCTTGGGGCAGGTAGCCAATCCCTTTTTGGGCACGCACGTACATGGGGTCTTTGGTCACCTCCTCCGGTCCCAAATGCACTTGCCCCCCGTCGGGTTCGACCAGGCCGACCACCGCATAAAAGCTGGTCGTTTTGCCCGCCCCATTGGGACCGAGCAGGCCCACCACTTCGCCGGGGGCCACGCGGAAGGACACATGGTCCACGACCGTGCGCTTGCCGTAGGCTTTGACGAGGTTGGAGGCCACGAGATCCATGCCACAAAGGTCGTTCAAAGTTCCAATCTCAAACCCACACGCAATCCCCATGCCTCGCGCATGCCTTCTGTCGAGGGCGTGACGCGACGATGGACATCCACCCTGAGCACATTCAGGATGTTCTCCAACCCAAACACCGCCTCGGCGTACCAGCCGTCAAGGCCCGAAGTGGTGGAGGGCATTTCCGTGATGGTTTCATGTCGGGGATCCCAAGCACTGCGCACGCCTTTGATGCCCACGACTTCGCGAAGGCGAAGGCGCTTGATGCCCGGAAGACGTCCCAACACCAGTCCCTCGCCATGCCACTCTGCACACCCTCGGGTCCATCGGTCGCTGGCAAATTCCATGAAGCGAAGCAGGTTGAAGGCTTCGTTGATGCTCAGCAGCGTTTCGTTGGCAGGCTGCAATTCGGTCAGCACCACAGGCGCCCGTCCGGTGTACATCCCGCTTTGCACCCACCATTCGATGCGGCCCAACGGGCCGAGGCGCCGCGTTCCTTCCGCATCGAGACTCCAGCGTTGGTAATTGAATTCGCTGCCCACGATGCCAGGGATGCCCAAGGTGATCGTGCCCGTCAGGATGGGCCAATTGGACCCCAAGCTGACCCTTTCGAAGGCGCCGGAGACGAATTTTTCATTTCGGGCATAACGCGTATGGAGGGTCAACTCTGCAGTGACGAGGGGGGAGGTGCCCGTGGGATCACTCTCTCGCACAAACAACACCTCGCCGCGAGGCGCCACGCTGCGGTGACGGAATTCCATCGATTGCCCCCAGCCGGACCCAAACTCGTGCAGGAAGCTCACCTCTGTGCGGGCGACCTCACTCAAGCGGTCCAAGGTGTCGAGCGACAGGGCGCTGTTGAGACCATTCCCTTGGTCAAAGAAGCCCATCATGCCGAGTTGGTCAATGTCTCGGGAGTGTTCAAAAAACAACTCGGTGCGGGGGGACTTGCGAAGAATCCATTCGGCGGACGCGCCGTATTTCCAACGTTGGTCCACGGTGCCATACGCCGCGAAGGACCTCAGCCACACCTTGCGCGAGAAGTCATTGCTCGTTTGAATGCCCAAACTGAATCGGTTCCCCTCAATGGCGTTCCGGCTGAAGGCATCGAAGTAGGGGCCGATTTCGATGGGGCCTTGGATGACGTAGCCCGTTCCGGCCAGCATCGCAAAGCCTTCGAGAAACTTGTACTGGGGCATGTTTTGAATGGTGTCCACCATCCAGTAGGTCGTGGTCGCACGCTCTGTCAATGGGTCGGGCCGCAAATCACGCCATTCCTCTTCAAGCACATCGTTCGAGCCCTTGGCGAAGCTCATGTCGCGGGGGCTCGTCCACACCGAATCGGGCCAAGCTTCCGCCACGGTGAAGTTGGTGTTGACGATGGTTTGGTGGCTGTAGATGCCCATGCCCCCTTCGCGCAGGCTGACGTCGGCCAGGTTTTCTTCTCTCGCCAGCACCCAGCGTTCGTCGTGACGGTCGTAGGTCTGACTCCAGGCGTAGTTGCGCACGAAGTTGACGTTGGCGCCTTCGCTGATTTTGGCCTCCACATGGCGAAGGCCAAGCGTCAACGTGTCAATCCACATCTCCCCCTCGAAGGTGAGCTCGCCGCGGCGGCGGGGTACAAACGCGAGTTGGAAGCACGGGCGGTTGCCGTGGTCGAGGGTGTCGAGGATGTAGTATCGGTAGTGGACGTTGCCACGGTCGTGCAAGGGACTCGTGAAGGCCTTGTCCAGCAGCAACATTTGGTTCTCGTACAGGTTGATCTTGAGGAATTCGGATTGCACACTCGAAGTGTTTTCTCCGTTTTGCATCCAAGTGGCGCGCGCGGCCTCGACGCGCTTCTCACGGCGTCGCTTTTCAGTGCGCATCGTGCCGGCGACTTCGGTCACAAACAGCGGGAGTGCCACCCGGCTTTCCGAGGAATCACGGTGGTCCCAAACCCAGGAAAATGGCCCCCAAAATCGCCGCTCCGGAAGCTTTTCGGGGTAGTCATTGAAGGCAACTTCCTGCACCTCATAGAAATCGTGGTTCAAGGCTGGAATGCGCGAAGGGTCGTTGGTGTCCTTGGCTTCGGTGACCCGCTGCATCAAGGGCTTGGCGGGGTTGACGGCCTTTTTGTCCGGCCGGACCACCGCGGCCTCGAGGTCCACGCTGCGGGTCTCGAGCGCCACGTTGATGACCTGCGGCACGTCGCGTTGCAGGGAGATGGTTTGGCTTTGGTAGCCCAAACACGAGTAGTGCGCCCGTGTGACGCGCCGGTCTCCTGCTTCGAGGGCATACATGCCTTTTGCATCGGTCATGGTGCCGATGCTCGTCCCTGCGAAGCTGACATTCACAAAGGGAAGGGGCATCCCGGTGGCGCCGTCAAACACGCGGCCGGACACGGCAGTTTGGGCGTGTCCTGTCAAGGCGAGGGCCCAGGCAAAGAGCGTGAGGATGCGAAGCATCAGCGGGCCCGTCGTTTGTCTTGACGGCGGGCAATCCAAATGCCCATTTCGTACAACAGCAGCACCGGCATGGAGACCAGGATTTGGCTGGTCACATCGGGAGGGGTGATGACCGCAGACAGCGCGAGAATGCCCACCAACGCGTGTCGACGGTAGGATTTGAGCATGGGCGCCGTGACCAAGCCCGCCTTGCTTAGGAAGAACACCAAGACGGGAAGTTGAAACACCAGACCCGCGGCCAGGGTGATGCTCGCCACCGTCTTCACGTAGCTCATGACGGCGATGCGCGAGGCCACATCCCCGAGTTCGTAGTTCCCCAAGAACTGCAGGCTCAACGGGGCGATGAGGTAGTACCCAAAAGCCACGCCCATCGCAAACAGCACGGAGGAGGCCAAGCCCGCGCCGCGCGCCGCGGTGCGTTCCCCCGATTTGAGGGCGGGACGCACAAAGGCCCATCCCTGATGAATCAGCACTGGAAAGGCCAAAATCAGCCCACCCACCACGCTCACAATGATGTGCGCCGAGAAGTTGCCGAGCATGGTCGTGTTGATCAATTCATAGGAGATCTTCTCCACGCAGAGCGCGTCTCCCGAGCCGATGGCATGCGACAGGGCGCACCACGCGCGGTAGCTGATGAAATCGGTGTCACGCGGCCCAAACAGGATCGCATCAAACACCCAGTCTTTTTTGACAAAGAGGACGATGGCCGCCACAAGAATGGCCACGACCGAGACGAACAACCGACGTCGAAGCTCTTCGAGGTGGTCGAGAAACCCCATTTGGGCATCGTCGTGGGCCTGGTCCATCGCCATGGTGCGAAGTTAAATCAACCCTTCGCGCAGGCAATCGTGAATGTGTACCATGCCGAGGTAAGTTTCCCCATCCATGACAATCACTTGGCTGATGCCTTGGGCCTGCATCCATTGGGCGGCTTCCGTGGCAAGGGTGGTCGAAGGCAGCACTTTGGGAGAAGGGCAGGCCAACTCTCCTGCACACTTCCCTTCCAAGCTGCCTTTCACCATGGCCCGACGCAAGTCGCCATCGGTGACGATGCCGGCAAGTTGGTGGTCCGTTCCGGCGTGCCACACCAAGGTGGCTCCGTAACGGCCTTCTGACATCACTTTCAGCAAGGTGGGCACGTCGTCGTCTTCACGCACCGCAGGCATTCGGTCCGAATCCACCAATTGTGCCAGTGTCCAAGTCAGGGCCTTGCCGAGGGTTCCGGCGGGGTGGTTTTTGGCAAAATCGTCAGGTTGAAAACCGTTGCGCGCCATCAGGGCCATCGCCAAGGCGTCCCCGAGGGCAAGTTGCAGGGAGGTGCTGGTGGTGGGCGCCAAATCAAACGGACACGCCTCTTCTTCCACCGTCACATCCAGCACCACGTCGGCAGCCTTCCCGAGGGACGAGTCCGGACGCGCGGTCATCGCCACGATGCGGCAACCCCGGTTGGTCAATGTGGGAAGCAATTGGATCACCTCTTCGCTTCCGCCGCTTTTCGACAAGCACAGAATGACGTCCTCGGCGTTGACTGCGCCGACATCGCCATGCAAGGCCTCTCCCGCATGCAGGAACAGCGACCGGGTGCCGGTGGAGTTGAGGGTCGCAGCGATCTTGGCCGCAATGTGCGCACTCTTGCCCACCCCTGTCACGACCACATTCCCTTTTGCGCCGGCAAGGGCGCCAAGGGCTTCTTCGAAAGAATCACCCAGCGTGGAAGCAGCCCCTTGGAGCGCTTGTGACGCCAGAGTGAGGGCCCTTCGACCCACCTCCAAGGAAGAGGATGCGTTGGCTCGGGATTTTCTGGAGGAAGAAGGGGTGTTCACGTGACGGTTTTGCGTATATTTAATCAAGCAAAGTTACTGCCTTCCAATGAGCCTGGTTGAGTTGGCGCCCCAAGAGGCGCTGAAAACATTTTTTGGATTCGACGAATTCAAGGGTGAGCAAGAAAAAGCCATCCTCAGTGTCCTTGAGGGACGTGATACATTTGTAATCATGCCCACAGGGGGAGGCAAGTCCATGTGCTATCAGCTCCCGGCTTTGATGATGGACGGCGTGGCCTTGGTCATCAGCCCCTTGATTGCGTTGATGAAGAATCAGGTGGATGCCATACGAGGGCACCACGAGGACAAGCGCGTCGCCCATTTTCTGAATTCGTCGCTAGGCCGTTCCGAGGCTGAGCGTGTCAAGATGGACGTGGCCGAAGGGTGGACCAAGCTCTTGTACGTCGCGCCTGAGAGCTTGACCAAGGCCGAGACCATCGAGTTTTTGAAATCGGTCCGCGTCAGTTTCGTGGCCGTGGATGAAGCCCACTGCATCTCGGAGTGGGGCCACGATTTCAGGCCAGAGTACCGCCGCATCAAGCCCATTGTCAAAGGCATTGCGGATGTGCCCATCATGGCGTTGACCGCCACGGCCACCCCCAAGGTTCAACAGGACATCCAAAAGAACTTGAGCATGGTCGATGCGGTTGTGCTCAAATCTTCCTTCAACCGGGACAACCTCTTTTATGAGATTCGACCCAAGAAGGATGCTTTGAAGCAAATCGTGCGTCACTGCCTTCAAAACGTGGGCAAGAGTGGCATCGTCTACTGCCTCAGCCGGAAAAAGGTGGAGCAGATTGCCGAGACCCTTCGCGTCAACGGCGTGAAGGCTTTGGCCTACCACGCGGGCATGGACAGCGGACAGCGCAGCAAAATCCAAGACCAGTTCTTGATGCAGGACGTGGACGTCATTGTGGCGACCATCGCCTTCGGCATGGGCATCGACAAGCCTGACGTTCGCTTTGTCATTCACTACGACATGCCCAAGTCGCTGGAGAGCTACTATCAGGAGACAGGCCGCGCAGGTCGTGATGGTGGCGAAGGACGGTGCATCGCCTTCTACAGCCATAAGGACATTGACAAGTTGGAGAAGTTCCTCCAAGGCAAACCCATCGCCGAACAGGAGGTGGGCATGCAGCTTCTTCAAGAGGTCATGGCTTACGCCGAGACGGCAACAAGCCGCCGCAAGTTTTTGCTGCACTACTTCGGAGAAGAATTTGACGAGGTGAATGGCCCGGGTGCCATGAATTGTGACAACAGCCAGAATCCGCCCACCTTGGTCGACCGTCAGGAGGAAGTGCACTTGCTGCTGAGCGCCGTGCTCGAGCATAAGAACAAGCACCGAATGGGTTTTTACACCTCCTTGCTGACGGCGACGAAGAACCGCCAAATGGAAGATTACGGGGCGGTGGACAGCGCCTTTTGGGGGCGTGGGAAGGAGGAGGACATCGAATTTTGGCAAGGCATCGTGCGCCAAACGGTGGTGCTCAACTACCTCGCCAAAGAGGTCGAGAAGTACGGCGTCTTGCATTTGACGGACAAAGGCCAGGATTTCATTGCCTCTCCCGGTCGCTTGATGCTCGCCAACCAGCGCGATTTCAGTGACGTGGATTCCGGCGACTCTTTGGCCCAAACCCGCGGCGAAAGCGGCGGCGCCTTGGATCCCAAACTCCGCGGCATGCTCACGGACCTCCGCAAGGAGGTCAGCTCGGAGAAAGGATTGCCTCCCTACGTGATTTTCCAAGACATCAGTTTGGACGAAATGGCCACGCACTACCCCATGTCCCCGGATGAATTGCTCCGAATCACAGGCGTGGGCTCGGGCAAGGCGGCCAAGTTTGGAGAGCCCTTCACGACACTCATCAAGAAGTACGTCCAAGACGAGGGCATTGAGCGCGACGACGCATTGCTCGTTCGGAGCAGCGGTTCCAAGTCGAGCAACAAGGTGACCATCATTCAGCTGATGGACCGGAAGATGAACCTCGACGACATCGCTGCCGGCATACACGGCAACCGCGACCAAGTGCTCGACGAAATCGAGGCCATTGTCAGCGCGGGCACCAAGGTGAGCCTGGACCACATCCTCGACGAGAGTTTGGATGAGGAGTGCCTCGAAGAACTGTTCGAGTTCTTCACGGAATCCGAGGACGAAGGCCTGGCTTCAGCGATGGATGAGTTTGACGACGTCTACTCGGAAGAAGAACTTCGCCTCGCGCGCATCAAGTTCTTGTGCGAGGTTGCACACTGACCCCGAAAACCCCCGTTATTATTGAGGTTTTCATGGAGCTACTCTACCGCTCCACGGTGGCGGCTGCATAGGCCATGAGTCCCGCCCCGATCTTCAAAGCGTTCTCGTCCACATCGAAGGTGGGGGTGTGAAGCCCTTGGGTGCCGAGGTCGTTCCCTTCTTCTGGGGAGGCTGTCCCCAAACGATAGAAGCATCCTGGAACTTCGTTGGCGAAGTAGCTGAAGTCTTCGGCGGTCATCCGAATGCCGAGGTCGTGGACGCGGTCGGCCCCGAGGTATGCGATGGCGGCTTGTTTGAATTCCGCGGCCAAATGCACATCGTTGTGCACGTGCGGATAGCCGTGACGGATGTCCAAATCGGCCACACATCCGTGCGCTTGCGCGGTGCTGTGGACCAAGGTGGTGATGAGGTCATGTGCGCGTTTTCGCCATGTTTCATCCATGGAGCGGAAGGTGCCTTGGATGTCGACGCTGTGCGGGAGCACGTTCGTGGCGCCCAAGGCTTCCACGCGGCCAAACGAGAGCACCGATGCCACACCCGGAGGGCACATTCTGGAAATGGCCTGTTGGGCAGCCACGATGATTGCGGAGGAGGCGAGGACCGCGTCCTTGCACAAATGGGGCAGGGCGGCGTGCCCCCCTTGGCCGCGAACGGTCAAGTGAATTTCATCCGCTGCGGCCATGTAGGCCCCTTCGCGAACGCCGACGTGTCCGGCGGGCAATTGCGGGTACACGTGTTGGCCCAAAATGTGGGCCGGCGCGGGACTGGCCAGCACGCCTGCCGCTACCATGCCCTTGGCGCCTCCGGGAATGCGCTCTTCTCCAGGCTGGAAGATGCAGCGTACCGTGCCCTTCCATGCTTCGCGCGTCGCTTGGAGCAATTGAATCGCGCCAAGAAGGGACGTGGTGTGCACGTCGTGTCCGCATGCGTGCATGACCCCTGGTCGCGTGGACGCATACGGCACATCATTGGCCTCCTGAATGGGCAAGGCATCCATGTCGGCCCGAAGCGCGACCAGACGCGACTCGGGATCCGTTCCTTTCACGTGGGCCACAATGCCGGTGTCTGTCACGTGGGTTTGGTGTTCCACACCCCACGCGGTAAGTTGCTTGGAGACAAAGGCCATGGTTTCATGCTCTTGGAACGAAAGTTCAGGATGGGCATGAAGGTGGCGGCGGAGGGCAACCCATTCCGGATGAAACGTCTCCGACAACGATTGGATGCGCGATTGAAGGGTCATGGAAACAGGGTGGGTTTGAGTTGGGACCAGGCGGTGCAGAGCATCCGGCAGGAGGCGTACAGCATGACAGCGCCAAACGCGAGCTTGACCCACGCTTCGGAGAGTTTCAGACTCCATTTGGACCCGGCCCACGCGCCTGCGACAAACGTCACGCAAAGGACTGCCGCAAAGGACCAATGCACCTCGCCGGCACGGTGGTACTGCATCACGGCGAGGATGCCCACAGGGGGAAGCATCATGGCCAGGCTCGTGCCCTGCGCGGCGTGTTGACCCAACCCGAGAAACGCCATCATGGCAGGCACGAGAATGAGGCCGCCTCCCACACCGACCAAGCCCGATGCAATGCCGGCAAACAGGCCGATGGCCAAGAGGGAGATCAGGGTGAGGGGGTCGAGTGGCATGGATCAGAAATCGAAGTTCAGGGACAAGGTAAAACGGCGGGGCAAGGTGATGCCATCGTCCACGCCGTAGGCCCAATCGGCCGCGAGCCAATAGCCCAAGAAACGGGACCTCAGGCCAAATCCAAGGTCATACAAAATCGGTTCGCGGTTGTTGTTCACGGTGACCGTGATGGGGTTGGCTTCCACGGTGACGACGTTGAATGTGTTGTCGTCGGTGTAGGGGTGCAGCCCTGTCCAAGCGGCACCGACATCAGCAAAGGCCACCGCTTGCAGGTGTTTCAAGAAGTCCGACTTGCCCGCACTGTTGAAGAAGAAGGGAAAGCGGATTTCGGCGTTGGCCACGGCGACGTTGGCGCCGTTGCGCACGTTGTTTTGGAATCCCCGCAACGGGGTGATGCGCGCCTGGTAGGTGTAGGGAATGTCAGGGTCCACAGGCGTGTTGGCATTGCCCGCGATGGACAAGCTGTTGTCCGTGCCGCCCAGCATGTGGAGCAACTTCTTTTGGCCAATGGACCAGTCTCCGGCCATGCGCAACGCGAGGATGCTGGGCCCGACCAAGGGAATGTACCTGCGGGCGTCGAAGCCGACCGTGCCAAACGACCATCCCTGTTCCGGGGTGGTCAGCCCGTTGGCATTCGTAGAGGCCGTGCCCACGCCATCGACAAAATACTCGGCCCACACACGGGCACGGAATCCATGGTGGATGTTGAGCCGTGGACTTCGGGTGTCGTCGTGCACCCAGGCGACCTGAAGGCCGAGTTGCTCACCGGTGTTGTTGTCGGCGGTCAAGGAGAACAAATCCGTCCCCTGAATGACATCCCGGTTGAAGCGGGCGGCCAGTCCCCATCGCAGGCTGCGAACCTCATCAAAAGCCCAACGCCACTCCCGTCGCAACAGATGCGTGGCCGTTTCCACGAGTTGGCCGGTGCCGGCATCCAGGCGCGCGCTTGATTGGCGTTGGAACGAGATTTCTTTGTCCACCTGTCCCTCCAAATTCAAGAACGCCAGCCCAAAGAAGGTGTTCGACAGGTTCACAGGAATGGTGTAGCCGCCGACAATGTGGCGGTCGTCCATCACGTCGCTGATTCGGATTTCTGTGGCATTTCCCAATCCCGGCTGTGCATTCACCTGGCCGTTGTACGGCTGATAGAAGGACGTGCCAAAGGTGTTGTTCAGTTGCGTTTGGAGTTTGTCCAACGCGTAGTTCAAACGGTAATTCCTAGGGGTAAGACGCCCCCACTCTTTCACCTGTTCTTCAAGATCCGCACCCGCAACCGTGTCCGGAGCAACGGTGTTCTTTTCGCGTTCGAACACGTAGTTCCGGTAGTCGATCTGCCGGTCGTTCCAGGACCGAGACCAATCGGGCAATTCGATGGGGTAGGGAAGGGTCTCGGTCGCAGCTTTTGGGACCACGGAGGGTTGCAAGTGAATTTGAGACACCTCCGGCATTGGGAGAGGCAGCACGTTGGTTTGGCCTGCCCGCTCTGTGGCCACCCACAGGGTGTCACCGTGGACGGTCGCATTTGTTGCAGGCACCGGAAGGACCAAGGCGTCGCGGAGCTGGGTGAAGGTCCGGTAGCGCACCACCGTGTCGATGGCCACAATGCTGCTGTCGCGCCAGCCCAACCCCAGTCGGGTGTTCAAGCCCTCTTCATTTCGGAGGTAGGTGAATTCTTCTTGCGACAGGGGCTGAGGATGACGCTCGTCCACCTCGGGGGTGTGGGTCCAGCGCTCCAGGGTGATCGGGTCATCGTTCAAGTTGCCGACGTACAAATCGAGGTTGGCGGGGAAGGGGTGGTCCAGCCGGTCGTTGCGCAGGGTGTCGTCGGGCCGGTTGGAGGCAAAAATGAAGTCTGCGCCCTCGCCCCAAAACGCCGGATGCAAGTCGTCGAATCGATCCCGCCACAGGGGCCGTTGGTTGTTGGCCACCACGTCGTACCGGTACAAGTCGGATTGCCCGTCTTCAAGGGCAGACATGAGCAGGAACGCTCCGTTGGGCGAGTAACTCATGTCCAGAACCTGGTCGATTTTGAACAGTTCTCGGAGTTGCACCTCGCCTGTTCGCATGCTCACCAAACCGAGGTGTGGAGCACCCTGCAATTCGGTGGCGAAGGCCAAGGTGCGTCCCTCGGGGTGCCACGCCACGCGTGGATGCAGATCGTTCTCGAGTCGCGCCAGGCGGTGACCGAGGGTGGCATGCCAGGTGTGTTTGCCGCTTTCCAGTTCGAGGGTGCCCACCCGCAATTGTCCGCGCTCGTTGGTGGTGAAGGCCACGTGTTTGCCGTCTGGCGAAGGCACGAACTGGGTGTATTCGAATCGACGTCGCAGGCGCATGGGAATGGCGTCGCCCGCAGAGCGTTCAGCCATTCGCCTGGCCTTGGGGCTTTCCAGCGGAGGCAGGGACGCTGCGTGCCCTCGCGGGGCGTGCCGCAAGTGATAGCCCCGCACTTCCGCAGCCAAATCGTCCAGATAAAACCCGGTGGCCAGGCGGAACCCACTCTCCACACTTCGGGTGATCCGGGTCATGTACAGGACGTTGGCGATCGTGGGCATGCCGTAGATTTCTGCCACATAGGACCAAACCGCCTGTCCAAGCACTGCCGCTTCCAACCCCGAACTTTGGTCCAACCGCTGGAACGCCCCTGTTTGGCAGGCGTCGAGGATGCGGTTTTCGCTCTCGGCATCGAGGCCTCGCGCGGCGTAGCGGGCGGCACCCTCCGACATCCACTCCGGCACTTGAACCAGGTTGCCACTTCGCAAACTCTCCGTCCACTGGCTGTCGTACATCGTCTGGTTGAACAGAATGCGGGCGAGACCTTCTCGGACGTCGCGTTCCAACCTGAGCCGGTCGCCTGTGCCGTATAGAAACATCTTGCTTCCCACGAGTCGTGCCGTTCCACCGATGTTGGTTTCCGAATCCTGGGACGTCATGATGCCTACATTGCTCTGGCGGAATTCCTCTTGCGATTTGAAGACCAACACCTGAACCGGCCCTTCCAACGTCCGCCCAAACACCGCTCCCAAATCCTTGGCTTCCTCCTCCAAAATGCGTGCGACTTGCCCGGCGATTTGGTCCACCTCTCGGTAGTGATACACCTCGAACAGACCTTGTTCGAAATACTGCCACTCGAAGGTGCGGTATTGAACCCGGTTTTTGCCAAACTCGACGTTGATGCCGTCGGTGAATTGTCCCCAAGCCGCCCCTCCGGTCATGCACATGCACAGCCATGCGAGCGCCACGCCAACACGGCGCATTTCAAGAGGGAGAAGATGGAGGAGGCCAAACATTCTTCCCGAAATTACGCCCCATGGTGCAACCACTTACATGCAACGTGTTTGGAGAGCAAACCTATGTTGTGGATCACGGAAATGGTTCATTGACGGTGGTCGATCCGGGCATGGCCTCACCGCAGGAAAGAGAGGCATTTCAACGCATCTGCGACTCCTTGGGCGGGCAACCGGCCCAGGTGTTGTTGACGCACGGCCACCTCGACCACGTCATGGGATGCCAGTGGATGAAGGACACGTACGGACTGCCTCCGCGCATGCATCCCCTTGATGAAGAGACGTACCGTCGCGGCCCCATTGCGGCCCAGATGTATGGGGTTTCCATGGATCCTCTGCCGGACGTGGTGATGGATTTGGTGCCGGGGGAGGTCATCGACTGTGGCCAAGCGCAGCTTGAGGTGCGGTTTGTCCCGGGTCATGCGCCGGGCCATGTGGCCTTTGTGTGCCACGAGCACGGGTGGACGATCGGTGGCGACGTGTTGTTTGAGGGAAGCATCGGCCGAACTGACCTGCCCGGCAGCCACGCCCCGGATTTGGTGACAAGCATCCTGACTCAATTCTACACGTTGCCCGACGACATGGTGGTGTGGCCTGGTCACGGAGGGGCCACCACAGTGGGCGCGGAGAAACAAGGCAATCCCTTTGTGAATGCGGCGGGGTCAGGCCTTCTCCAGCGTGAAGCTGAACGTTGATCCCTCGCCGTAAGTGCTGCGCACGTTGATGGTTTGGCCGTGCGTCTCAATGATGTGCTTGCAAATGGCCAACCCCAAGCCCGAGCCGCCTGCATGGCGAGAACGCGATTTGTCCACCCGATAGAATCGCTCGAACACCCGCGGCAAGTGTTCTTCCCGAATGCCAATGCCTGTGTCTGCGACTTCCACCAAAATGCTGTCTTCGGCGTCGTAGTAGCGCACCACTGTCTGTCCCCCTTCGTTGCCGTAGTTGATGCTGTTGACGATGAGGTTGGTCAAGACCTGAACGAGTTTGGCGGCATCGCCGAGGACCATCACTTTGGAGCCATCCATGCCTTTGGTGATGCGCAACTCGATGTTGTTGCGCTTGGCTTTGGGTTCGAGACTCTCGATGGTTTCACGCAAAATGTCGAGCAAGTCAAAAGGCACCAACTCGATGTCGAGGTTGCCGGCTTCCATTTTCGTGATGACGTCAAGGTCTTCGAGAAGACCCGACATGCGATCGACATTTTTGGCCGCCTTCAACAGAAATTTCCGGTTGATTTCGGGGTCTTCCATGCCCCCTTCCAACAGGGTGAGGATGAAGCCTTGGATGTTGAAGATGGGCGTTTTCAATTCATGGGCCAGGTTGCCGATGAATTCTTTCCGAAACGTGTCCGTCTCCCGGAGGTTGGTGATTTCGTCAATTTGAGATTCGGCCCAAGCCATGACATCTTGGTTGACCTGCTCCACGATGTCGCTGCTCATGTCGAGGTTCAGGTTGCTGCTCGATCCTTTGAAACGACGAATGGTCTTGTAGATGATGCGAACGCGTTCCTGGATGTAGACGCCCACTTGTCGGTAGACGAGCATGTAGCAGACCCCGCCGACCACAAGTCCAGAGAGGGGCGGAAGCCACCACTGGTCACTTACATTGTCCGTCCGCAGGGCAATTCCCACGGCGAACAAGGTCAGCAAGCCTACGGCTGTACCTGCTTGGATTGAGACAGAGCGCGGACTTTGACCCGCCATCAACCGACAAATTTGTACCCGACACCTTTGACGGTTTTGAAATAATGCTCGCCCAACTTTTCCCGAAGCTTGCGGATGTGCACGTCGATGGTGCGGTCGCCCACCACCACATCGGTGCCCCACACACTCGCGAGGATGTTTTCGCGGCTGAACACCCGACCGGGCTGGGACGCCAGCAAACTGAGCAACTCGAATTCTTTCTTGGGAAGGGACATCTCCTTGCCGTCGTGAATGACCACGTAGCGTTCGGGGTCAATCATCAGTCCCGTTCCGTCGTAATCGCCCCCCACGTAGCTTGCAGATTTCTTTCGGCGCAGCAGGGCCTGCACTCGGGACAAGAGAACGCGCGGTTTCACCGGCTTGAGGATGTAGTCGTCGGCACCGGCCTCAAAACCTGCGATTTGACTGTAGTCTTCCCCGCGGGCGGTCAAAAAGGCCACAATGGTCTGTCCCAAGGACTTGTCTTCACGAATCTCCGTGCACGCTTCGACACCGTCCATTTCGGGCATCATGACGTCGAGGAGAATCAAGTCGGGAAGGAGCTTTTTGGCCAAGGCCACGCCGTCGCGTCCGTTGCCGGCCGTGTGAACGTCATACCCTTCTTTGACGAGGTTGTATTCGATGAATTCGAGGATGTCTGGCTCGTCGTCAACGAGCAGAATGCGTTGCTTGCCCATGGCTCGAAGTTCATCACGGATATGTTCATCGGAGGTAAAGGACATGTGAAGCCTGTCTTAATACGAAGATGAGACAAAAAAGGCGACCTCGGGGAGGCTGTCGCCCCTCAGTTGTTCACCGCCTTCAAGTAGGCTGTCCAGGCATCACGAACCTTCGCCAGCCTGGAGTCATGCCAGAATACTTTACCATCCAAGGCGTCTGCACGTTCATGCTTTTGCGTGATGGACCAGGCAAGGAAGCGTGACCCCGCCTGTCCCCAGAACCAGACCACCCCCGCGGTCAGCCATCCCCATCCCGCGGGCGCAATCAGCCCCGCGACGATGGACAGCAGGAACCACCAAAGGGGAAACAGCACAATGCCCATGCCCAGTCGCATCGTGGGCACAAACTCGACGTTCTTGACCGCCTTGTCCACGTAGCGCGTGACGAACCACTGCGCCGGATAGGTGGGCAGGTTGGCCAACATGGCGAGCGGGTGCAACCACGCAGCCCAAGGTTTGGACTTCCGGATGCCTTCTGTGCTTGTGCCCCATGCTTCAGGTCGTCCAGGCGATCCAGCCTCTGTCCACGCTTCTTGCCATTGGGCATGCGTGTCTTTGACACGCTGGCTCCAATTTTCGTCCTCCGTCCATCGCTTCTCCCAAGCCGCGAGTTTTGCTGTGAATGGTTTCCAAACTTCTTGGGACATTTCGGTGGTGCGGTGTGCACGCAGGGCGGGATGCAAATGGGGTTGTGCATCCTCGGGTTGCAAATCCACCATGATGCGCCTGAAGGCCTCACGAACGCGTACGTTCATGGCGGGCTTGTCGATGGTGCCGTCCTCATTCAGCAAATCTGCGAATGGAATGGCTTGGCCGGCGCGAACACGGAACCGACGTCGCCAATCCAAATAGTGTTCGTAGTCCAATCCGATGGGCACCAATTGAATGGACTTCAATTCTGGATGGCGTCGCGCGGCCCGGGCCAACATCTCCGCCAATCCCCCTTTCAACGCGCGAAGCGAGGGAAAGGGGTTGTGATTGCCTTCGGGGAAAATGCCCATCGCCGCCCCCGCATGCATGCGGTCCACACACGCATCGAAAATGACGTCGTTGCGTTCTCGAAGTTGGTCGACGCGGTCGCGCTGACGGTACACCGGCATTTGGTTGTACCCCCAGAGGATGTGCCTCGCCACGGGATTCCAAAACACGTCTGCCCTTGTCAGCCAATGAATTTGTTGCGGCACAAAGCCGGAAAACGGCATCGGGTCCATCAGTCCATTTTGGTGATTGCCGATGAAAATGGCAGGGGTTCCTGGAGCCGGCAAGCCCTCGAAGTCATCCACCCCGCTGATGCTGAAATAACGGGTGATGCCTCCCCAGACCAAGATGCGTGTCAAGCGGTAATACAGGTGGGAAACCTGAATGGGCGGATGGAGGATAGGACGTGATCTCATGATTTAGCGAAGGCGTGCACCGGCCGATTGAAGTGAGTCCAAGATGCGGCTCATGGCCGATTCAATTTGTTTGTCATTCAGCGTCGCGTCCGGATGCTGAAGCGTGAAGGCCATCGCGTAACTCTTTTCATGTTCCTCCAAGCCCTTGCCTTGGTACACGTCAAACAAGGTGACGCTTTTAAGCAACTTCTTCTCGGCGCCCAGCGCTGCTTGTTGAAGCGTCTCGTAAGTCATGTTGCGGTCGACCACCAAGGCCAAATCGCGTCGCACCGAGGGGAACTTCGGCAAATCCTTGGCCTTGACTTTCCGCTTTTTCACGGCTTTCCACAGTTGAGCGACATCGAAGTCGGCCCAAAACACTGGCTCGTCCACCCCACAGGCCGAGGCCACAGAAGGTTGAACCATGCCCCAACGTCCGACTTCGTTGCCGTTGCGGTGACGCAACAAGACGCCTTCCGCCAGCAGCCCATCGGCCGAGGGTTCAACGTCGGCCACAACGGTCAGCCCCACGCGTTCGAGGAGCGTTTCCACCGCATGCTTCAGGGTGAACAGATCGGACTGGCCCTCTTTGCCCTTGGGGCGGTTCCAAGACTCGGGGAAAGAACGCCCCGTCACCCACATGCTGAGGTGCTCCTTTTCGATGTAGCGGTCGCTTCCGTCCTCCTGACTTCCCTTCGTGTACGTCCGACCAAATTCGAACAAGCGCAAGTCGGGTTGCTTGTGGTTGGTGTTCCGAGCGATGGCTTCCAATCCCTGAAACACCAAGCTTTGACGCATCGTGCCCAGGTCATTGCTCAGGGGGTTGAGCATGTGCACGCTTGCGGCAGGGTCCAAATCGCGGTCCACCACGAGCTCCGCGTACGAAGCCTTCGTCAACGAATTGGACATGATTTCGGTGAACCCCAAACTGACCAGCAGCTCTCGCCAGCCAAACAGCACATCCTCGCGGTTGGGCTTGGCTGGAATCTCGAGGGTGCCGGTCATGCGCTCGGGAAGAGGCACGTGGTCAAAGCCATGAATGCGCAGCACCTCCTCGGCAACGTCTGCCGGGCGGGTGACGTCGCTTCGGTACGCTGGCACGTGGAGGGTCCAAAGGTCTTCGGTGCGTGTCGACACCTCGATGTCAAGCGACATCAGGATGGACGTCAGACGCGCCTCATCGATGGTCGTGCCGAGGAACCCAAAGAGCCAAGACAACTTCAATTCCACGGTGGCATTTTCCACCCGTGGTGTCCCCTTAAACTCGACGGCGCCTTGGACCTCCGCGCCGGCCCATTCTTGCAACAAACGGACGCAGCGTTCAGCGGCCAACCGGACGGAGGCTGGATCGACGCCACGCTCAAAGCGGAAGCTGGCGTCGGTGCTGAGGGTGTGACGTTTGGCGGTCTTTCGCACAGTCACCGGGTGGAACCAGGCGGCCTCAAGCAACACGGAGGCCGTGCCTTCACTGACGCCGCTGTGCATGCCACCGTACACTCCTGCGAGGCACATGGGGGCCTTGTGGTCGGCGATCACCAAGTCTTTCGCATCCAGTTCCCGGGCCTGGTCATCCAACGTCACGAACAGCTCGTTCGCCGTGGCCTTCCGAACAACCACCTGCCCCCCCTCAATCTTGGCGAGGTCAAATGCGTGAAGCGGATTGCCAAACTCATGCAGCACCAGGTTGGTGGCGTCCACCACGTTGTTGATGGGCTGCACGCCAATGGCGCGCAATTGCTTTTGGGCCCAGTCCGGGCTTGGCGCCACCGTGACGTTGTGCAACTCCACGGCCAGGTAATGCGGGCAGTCTTCTGGGGCTTGCACGTCGAGGGCAACGCTGCAGCCGTGGGCCAAGGCCTCGTCCAGCGAGGTGGTTTCGGGGAGGGTCAACGGTCCCACTTCCATGGGGCCGACTCCGTCGATGGTGCCGTGCATCAGTCCGGACCGCAAGTCGCGGGCCACCCCCCAATGCCCCATGGCATCGTTGCGGTTGGGTGTCAACCCAATTTCGATGACGTCGTCTCCTTCCAAGCCGATGAATTCAGCCAGGGGTTGTCCCACCTCTGCTGCGTCATCGAGCACGAGAATGCCGTCGTGGTTCGCGCCGAGGCCCAATTCGTCTTCGGCACAGATCATGCCCAGAGACACCTCGCCTCGGATTTTCCCTTTCTTGATTTTGAACGGCTCGCCTTCGGCAGGGTGAAGGGAGCATCCCACCGTGGCGACGGGGACCTTTTGTCCTTCTGCCACGTTGCTCGCACCACAGACGATGTCGAGCACGTCGGTTCCGACGTCCACCTTGCAACACCGAAGCCGGTCCGCATTGGGGTGAGGTGCGACCGAGGTCACGTGGCCCACCACGACCCCTGCGAGGCCGCCAGGAACGTCCTCGACGTGTTCCACGCCTTCCACTTCGAGGCCTGTGGCCGTCAAGACTTGGGCCGCCTGTTCGACGGAAACGTCAAACGGAAACAACTGCTGGATCCAACGGGCTGAAATCTTCATGGGAGTTGTGGGTTGATGGCCAAATGCGCTCATGCAAATCTACTTTGTTCTGTGGCTTTTTCTGTGGAAGAAAATCACCTACATTTGCACCCCTCCATCGGGATGTAGCTCAGTTGGTAGAGTACGCGTCTGGGGGACGTGTGGTCGCTGGTTCAAGTCCAGTCATCCCGACAAGAAAGCCACGAAAATCGTGGCTTTTTTTTGTCCCCATTCAGAACTTTGGCCTCCATGGATTACGCATTTGAGCGAGATTGGCAGACGCTGGTGAAGCGCATGATGGACCGGTTCGGAGAAGAGCCGGACGTGACGTCCATGGTGTTCGCTGTGGGGTTGCAGGAAGCGGGACAAGGCGCCAAGCGCTTCAAAAAGGACGAGAAGATGGACCTCATGCACGTGGGGGTGTGCACCTTGCTCGAGCCCTTGGGCTACTACGTGCGCGAAGGGGTCGACGAGGACGGGTGGCCGCATTTTTCGTCTGGCGAACCCCTTCCTCCGTTGACCTCAGACGAACAAGAGGTCATGATGAAGCGCGCGCTTGTCGACTATTTCGCAGCATGGATCGGACGCGAAGGCGCCGAAAACGAGTGATCTGACAAGTGGGCGGGAGCGTCGCGCGCAGGCTTACTCCATGGTGATGGTGACTTCGTTGGTCATCATCTCTTCAATCTTGATAAGGCCTTTGCCTTCGAGCGAACCCTTGGTGCATTCGACATCAAGCACGGCAAACCCCGCTTGTCCCGCCACGTAGTAGCTGGAAAAGTTGAAGGAGGTGAAGCCTTCGTTGGTCGTCACTTGGGTGGTGTCAAACCGCGGCTCGCCTACGAAGTCGTCGTCCAAGGAACCGAGGGCGTAGAGGCGCACTTCGGCATCCGAAACAGGAATTTCTTCTCCGGCTTCCATCCGCACCACATAAACGTTGGCGACGGTTTCATCCATTTCGTAACATCCGGCGAGGAGCAATCCGGCAGCGGCGGTCAAGGCAAGGGAGAAAAAGCGATTCATGAGCGTGTCGTGTCTGCACTGGCGTCTATTTTTGACGTCAGACTTCAAAGATGATGAAAAAACTGCAAATGCGCCTTCTGGGTTCCTCCACCTTCGCCAGCTTATTCGTGGCGTCTCTGTCCATTTTGTTGATGTCCGCGAGTGGATGTGAATCGGACAAGGCCAAACAAGGCATGACCTCCAGCCAACGTGCGCGTGTGGAAATCGAAACCAAGTTTGGTTCCATGATTGTCCAACTCAGCGACTCCACGCCACAACACCGCGACAACTTCCTCAAGCTCGTGAACGAGCAGTTTTACGACAGTTTGCTTTTTCACCGCGTCATCCGCGAGTTCATGGTGCAAGGCGGCGACCCACAAAGCAAGGGTGCGGATGCCAACGCGCGCCTCGGAAGCGGTGGCCCAGGTTACACTGTGGAAGCTGAGATTCGTCCAGACTTGTTGCACTTTAAGGGAGCCCTTTCGGCGGCGCGCCAGGGCGACAACGTGAACCCCGAACGTCGCAGCTCAGGCAGCCAGTTCTATTTGGTGCAGGGCCGTCCCTTCAGCGACAATGAAATGTCGGGCATCGAGGGTCGAATTGCCAATTTCTCCATGGAATACGGCAATGGATTGGCGAACGTTGAAAACGGACAATTCGTGTATTCGGACGAAGCGCGAGAGATGTACAAGACGGTCGGCGGAACCCCTTTCTTGGACATGCAGTACACCGTGTTTGGATACGTCGTGGAAGGTTTGGACATCATCGACAGCATCGCTGCAGTGCCCACTGACCGTCGCCGGGGCGATCGACCGCTGGAAGACGTCGTGATGAGCATGAAGCGCCTCAACTGAGCCACGTCCAGCCATGAAAGAACGCATTCAACAGATGCTGGCCGAGGTGGCCGGCGTGGAGTTGGTCAGCCCCGAGGCCGTGGAGAATTTCCGCGTCGCCTATTTGGGACGTAAGGGGAAGGTGAAGGATTTAATGGCGGCGTTCAAAGAGGTCCCTGGAGACCAAAAGCGCGAAATCGGCCCCATGCTCAACACCCTGAAGCAGGCCATCGAGCAGCGCGTGTCGGAA
>PKDW01000127.1 GCA_002863145.1 Flavobacteriales bacterium | reverse complement strand
TACGTGAACCAAGAGGTCGTGGGTGACGTGACCTTGTTGGAGGCCCAGGCCATTCGTCCTGAGGCGCGCGCCACGGTCGGGCTGCAAGTTCAAACCCGCGACGGCGCACTCGGCGAAGTGCTGAAAAACGACCTGATGAATTTGTTGCGTGGCGCAGAGGTGCCCTTCACGGCCAAAGGGTCGGTGAGGGGTGAGGCCTTTGGGCTCTCGTTTACGGTGCCCCTTCGGCACGAACAACCCCTTAACATCCGACCATGACTTTTTCCTTTTCGCAGTTTCGTGCGGCCGCCTTGGCCGCAGTGTGTTGGTTGGCCTTGACCGCGGTCGGCGCCCAATCGGAAGACAACCCTTCTCAAGACCCCGTGGAGGCTTTGGTGGAAGCCTTGAACGTCCGCCACATTGGGCCAGGCACGATGAGCGGCCGGGTGACGGCCATTGCCGTCCCGCACGAGGCGCCGGAAGTGATCTATGTCGGAACCGCTTCGGGCGGGCTTTGGAAGAGCACAAGCGCAGGCGTCACGTGGGAGTCCATCTTTGACGACCAACCCACCCAAAGCATCGGCGCGGTCGCCCTCAGCCCGCTCAACCCCGACCTCGTGTGGGTTGGCACCGGCGAAGGCAACCCCCGCAACAGCCACACGAGCGGCCGCGGGCTTTTCCGCAGCCTCGACGGCGGCGCCTCGTGGGACTTCATGGGTCTCGCGAATACCCGAAACATTCACCGCATTCTCATTCACCCGCGCGACCCCAACACGGTGTACGTCGCGGCCACGGGTTCGGCTTGGGGTGACAGCCCCGCCCGCGGGGTCTACAAGACCACCGACGGGGGCCAAACCTGGAACCACATCCTCAGCATCGACGACCGCACGGGATGTGCCGAACTCATCATGGACCCCTCCAACCCCGACAAGTTGTTTGCGGCCATGTGGTCGTTCCGTCGCCAGCCTTGGACGTTCACTTCCGGCGGAGAAGGCAGTGGCCTCTACGTCACCCACGACGGGGGCGAGAACTGGGTCCAACGAACGGACGAGGACGGCTTGCCCGAGGGCGAGCTGGGGCGCATGGGTTTGGCCATGAGCGCGGCGAACCCAGATGTGGTCTACGCCTTGGTGGAGTCCAAGGATTACGCACTCTACCGCTCGGACGACGGCGGCGAGACCTTCCGTCGGCAAACCACCGACAGCGATGTGGGAAACCGTCCGTTCTACTATGCCGAGATTCACTGCGACCCCACCAACGAGGACCATGTCTACAGCTTGTGGAGCATGGTGTCGAAGTCGACGGACGGCGGCCGCTCGTTTGACATCATCCTGCCGTACAGCGGGGTGCACCCGGACCACCACGCGCTTTACATTCACCCTTCCGACCCCAACTACCTCATCAATGGCAACGACGGCGGGCTCAACATCAGCCGCGACGGCGGAGACAACTGGACCTTCGTGAACAACCTCCCAGTTGGTCAATTCTACCACATTGCCGTTGACAATGAAGAGCCCTACAACGTGTACGGCGGAATGCAGGACAACGGTTCTTGGGTCGGACCATCCGCGGTTTGGCATGCCGGTGGCATACGGAACGAAGACTGGCAGGAGGTCCTGTTTGGCGACGGGTTTGACGTTCAGCCTACGGGTGACGGCGAAGTATACGCCATGTATCAAGGCGGCGCCCTCAACCGAGTGAACCTGACGACCCTCGGGTCCACGGGCATCCAGCCTGCTTCGCCGGACACGGCAGACTTGCGATTCGCGTGGAACGCGGCGCTGGCGTTGGATCCCAACGACCGTGATGGTCTGTATTTTGGCTCCAACCGCGTGCACTACAGCCCAAATCGAGGACGCACTTGGGAAACCTTGAGCCCCGATCTGACCACCAACGACCCCGCCAAGCTTGAACAGGCCACCAGCGGGGGGCTCACCATCGATGCGACACAAGCGGAGAACCACTGCACGATTCTTTGCATCGCCCCGTCCAAAGTGCGACCCAACGAACTTTGGGTGGGCACGGACGACGGAAGGTTGCAGCACAGCGCGGACCGCGGTGAGACATGGACCGACCACGCAGACCAACTCAAGGGCTTGCCAGAGGGCTCATGGATTCCATTCATCCACGTGAGTCCACACAGCCCAGACGAGGTCTATGTGGTGGCCAACAATTACCGTCGCAACGACTGGGAGCCTTACCTCTACCGCACTTCAGACGGGGGGAAATCGTGGAAGCGATTGGTCTACGGCGAGGATGTCCCGGCCCATGCCCAGTGTGTGGTTCAGGACCCCGAAGCCGCGGATTTGCTGTTCCTCGGCACGGAGGAGGGCTTGTATTTCAGCGTGGACCGCGGCGCGAACTGGCGCCCTTGGACCCACGACGTGCCCACTGTTCCCGTTCGAGACATGGCCATCCAGGCGCGTGAGGGGGATTTGGTGCTCGGGACCTTTGGTCGCGCGGCCTACGTGATTGAGGACTTGTCGCCGCTGCGCGCATTGGCCAACGAAGGAGCGGCATTGCTCAACGCCACCTTCCGCGCCTTTGATGCGTCGTCCGGCTACCAAGTGCCGCGTCCGCGCCCCGCGGGTTCACGTTTCATGGCAGACCACGTTTGGCAGGGAGAAAACCGGAACAGAAATGCCCATGGGCACGTGTACGTGCAAGCGGATACGGCCGAGGTGCACTCCGAGATGGATGTGGTCATCTTGACAGCCGAGGGCGACACCCTTCGCCGCATGACGCAGGAGGTCGAAGCGGGATGGCAGACCATGACATGGCGCGGCGATACAGACGGCATCCGTTGGCCCAGTCGTGGACTGGACAAGGAGGACAAACCCACGGGTGGCGGTCCTTCTGTGGCGCCAGGCACGTACACTGCGGTGCTCACCCTGGGAACCCACGTGGATTCCATGGCCATGACTTGGGTGCACGACCCTAGAACCGCGTTTGACGCTGCGAAGTACGAGGAGGGTGTGGTCCAAATGAAGCGCGCCTACGCGGAAATTGAACGCCTCTCAGACCTCATGCAAGAGTTGGCCGCGGCCGACGAGGCGATGGACGCGATGTCGCATGTTTGGGCGCATCTGGGAGATTCGACCACAACAGAGGTGGATTCATTGCACCAAGAAGTCGCAGAAGGCATCACGGCCATCCATGACATGATTTGGATGCCGGAGGATTTTGTGGGTTACGACCATGTCACCGTGCGGGTCATGAGCCTGCTTTACGACGCGATGCCCGACATCCGAGAAGGCGCCACGGCCAACGATCAGCGCAAGTTGGAGATTGCACGAGGTGCCCTGGATGAAATCGAAGCAGAGGTTCGGGCATTGATGGACGGACCTTGGAAGGCGTTGATGGCGGCGGCGCGCGAAGTCGAGGTCACCTTGGACGGGGTGCTCGACGGGGTGCAGCGTCAAGACGATTGATCTTCGTGGTCATTGGTCGCTCCAAGCGCGAATCAGCTTGGTGTAGCCCACCTGCACCGTGAGGTTTTGCATGCGGTCGTCCCAGCGGACGTTGGGGTTGGTCAGCTGTGGCTTGGGCACGATGCCAGGCAGGCTTTGGGTGTGGCGCAAAAACCACTCTCCCTGTTCGCCCGCGCGCATCCCAATCCAAACCACCCAGCTCAGTTCCCAACTGCGAATGGGCAAGCTTGTCGGTTCCCATTCTCCGTCTGACACGCCACTCGCCAACCCGTCTTCAAAGGCGCCAATCAACACACCTGGCTGCAATCCCGTGCCTACCGTGTAGCCGTCCTTGAAGTCGTAGACCGCGGTCAGGGGAATGTCGACGTAGGTGAATTTGTAGCCCCAGTTGGTGTAATCGTCAATCTTGGGATTCTGCACTTTGCGGCTGCCCTTTTGGTTGTAAAGCAGCCCGAGTTGAAAGCCCAAATTCTGGAATTGGCGCACCTCCACCACAGCTCCGCCATGCAAACCGAGCTTGTTGAAGCCTTCGATTCCGTCACCCCGCACTTGTGCCGCGGTGACGCCCAAGGTGAATCCTCCATTGAAAAACCAAGCTCCGTCTTCTTGGGCAAGCCCCACTTGGGCTCCTGACAACGTCAGGAGCACCGCCATCAGCGTCGTGCGCATCATGGCAGGATGGGCAGCGCCATGGTTTGGATCACGGTGCCATTGTCGTCTGTCAAGACCGCGATGATTTCAGAATTCCCCATGTCCCAAGCGTCGTTCCAGGTGTAGGTGTATCCGACCTGGTGCGTATCTCCTGCAACGGGATTTTCTGCAATGGCCAACCCGTACGCCCCCGTCACGCTTCCGCGAAGCACGTGCTTGTGGTCGTAGTCCTCCACCAACCCCGGCCCTGGGGGATTTGCACTGGCATACCAAAGCTGAGGGCCCACCACGTGGTTTTCTGCGACGAGCAGAGACAGTTTGGGCTGACCAGCCACGTCGGCCAGCCAAGTCACATGGGCATGCACCACCAAATCGCCTGCATTCTCATCGGCGTCAATGACCATTTGAATGCCCGCATTTGGGGTGCGCGTCAACTGGTCCGCCACTTCGTCCGCCCAAAAGTTGGGCAAGATCTCCTGTCCGAATGCGGTGTTCACGCGGTTGACGCGGCCGATGGGGTTGAGTTGCAACGTCACATTGCCCCAGAATTCGTCGCCTTCTTCACAGGTCCAATCGATGGGGAAATCGGCATTGGTGACGGCCAAATTTCCGGCATGTATAGCCAGCGGCACGATGCTGTCGGGGTGGGCATCCATCAGCGAGACCAATTCCAAGCCCGCAGGGGGACAGTTGCCGCATTGGTGCGCCGTAAAATCTTCAACCAGCACACGAGGCACAGCGCTCGTGAGGGGGCTGAATTCCGGCACTTCGACGTCCGTGGTGTCGATGGTCTGAACGACCTCGATGACTGGATTTTCAAGCTTGTCACACGAGTGCAAAAAGGCCGCCCCGAGGGCGATCACCCCCAACAGGGTGTGTCGAAAGGTTGCAGTCATGGATGCAAAAGAATCATGCTGTGAATGGTGTCGGCGACGCGCAACTCCAGGAGGTAGGTGCCGGCATCCAAGAACCCAACATCCAAAAGGTGTCGGTGGTTGCCTGCAGACATGACCCCCAAGTCTCGGTGAATCACCTCCTGTCCGGTCACGTTGCGAACGACCAACTGGGCCTTACCTGCCTTCGTAGACCCATAGGCCAGCGTCACCCACGACGACGCAGGATTTGGGAAGAGGGTCACGTTGGACAGCACGCCCAATTCCTCGACTGAAGTCACTTGGGTGACTTCCAAATCAAACGTCACTTCAGAGAATGCATCGAGCTCTTGGTAGAACCAATCTTGATCGAGGATGGTCTCTCCATCGGTGCTGTTCACCTCGAGGAATCCCACCCCGTCCATCGACGTGGCCAAGTTGAACAGACCATCGCCCCCTTCGTCCATGAGGGTTAAGGTGTAGCAACCCAATTCAGGCAAGGTGACGTCCCACACATACTCTGTGGTGGATTCCAGGTTTTCGGAACCTGGCAGGACTGAGGCGACCACGGATCCCGTCCCGTCGGTGATGGACCAACCGAGTTGTTCCGGAGCGCCATCCGTCTTCATCCGCACCTCCAAGTTGTTGGCCACCTCTTCGCTGGCCGTGACCGAGCCTTGGGTGGTGTTGTTGCCTTCGTTGTCGTCCTCGGAAATCACCTCAAACACAAACAACGTTTCGCTGTCGATGGTGACGTCCAAGAGGTCCACCGTGGTGTAGTCGTACGTCCCGAGCTCCCCTTGCCAATCGGTGCTTCCGAGGACTTCGGATTGGTTGAAGGGCAGCACTTTGGACACTTGAATGGTGCATGTTGTCAAGGTGTCCAGTCCATTGTTCATCAAGCGTACAGACAAGGCTGCAGGGTTGTCTCCACAGGTGGAAGTCTGGCCCACGTAGTCCATGAGCAAAGCGTCATTGGGCAGCGACGCGGGCGTGCAGGTGCCCGAATTCAAGAGCGCCTCATGACCGACGATGCCCGCTTGTCCGGATTGCGTCAGAATCTTGTTGGGACAGACCGTGTAAATCGTCGGGTAGTAGGTGCACTCGAAATCGGCGAAGATGTTGCCGCCATTGTCGATGATGGGGTAGGAGGTTCCAGTGATCCAGTCTCCTTGGCTGGCGCCCGTGGTTCCTTCGAGGTCTGCTTGCGTGGTGTTGTCATCGCCTTCGATGAAGAACACGCGCAACGTGTTGGTTCCGGAAGGTCCATGCGCCTCGTAGAGTTCGTCAAGCACGCCGCTCGTGTGGTAAGTCCAACAAGGTCCACACCACGTTGCACTGAAGTCCAAAATCACTTGGTATCCAGAATCAAGAAGCGAATAGAGGTCGTGCTCTTGACCGCTCAAATCGGTGGCGGTGAAATCGGGCGAAATCGACCCGTCGGGCAGTTGGGTCCAGCCCACTTGTGTCAGAAAAGCGAAAAGGAGAGTGGCAAAGATGTGTTTCATGTTGGAATTGGCGTTTCAGCGAAGCAACTGAGCTCCACCGTCCAAGATACCGCAGCATCCGGATGGGCACAAAAAAATCCGCGCAGCCCGAAGGCCACGCGGATTCGAAATGTGAAATCAAGCAGGATTTACTGCTTGGTGATGCGCATGGTGGTGGTTTCACCACCGGCGTTCAAGTTCACGAGGTAGATGCCGGCTTGGACGCCAGACAAGTCAAGGTTGGCGCGGTTCAAACCAGCGGGCAAGTTGCCGAGGGTGTTGAACATGACACGCTCACCAATCAAGTTGTACACTTCCACAGTGGCCATGGCGGACGTGGTGGTGTTGAACTCCACGTTGGTGTTGCCGTTGGTGGGGTTGGGGAACACGTTCACCGTCGCCGCCAAGTTGGCTTCGTCGATGCCTGCCACAGTGGCAGCGTCCATGCCCACGGTGAGCTCGCCGAATTCGATGCCAGAAGCACCGTCGTATTCGAACACGACGTCGATTTGCGTTTCACCGTCCATGCCGTACACGCCCGCGGTGCCGTCAGCGAAGTTGCCCCACTGCGAAGCGTACAATCCGTCGCCGTAGGCATCAAACATGGTGAAGCTGTAGCAGCCCATCCCGGGCAAGCCCACGTCCCACGTGTATTCGGCATCGGCGTTCGCCAAAGAGCCGACCGCCACAGACTCAACCACGGTGCCCATGTCGTTCACGATTTCCCAACCCGTTTCTTCAGGCCAGTTGTCTGTGGTCACGCGAACCTGCACGTAAGTCGTGGTTTCTGGAGAAAGCGCCACCGCACCAGCCGCGCTGTTGTTGGTCGCATCTTCGTCCGCGTTGGTGATTTCGAAGGTGAGGTTGGGTACCGCAGCGAAAGATGCCGATCCCACGACCACGTTCTCCACTTCATACGTCGCGAGGTCTCCAGACCAGTCGGTGCTGGCAACTTCCGTACCGTTGTCGAGGGCCGTGATGGTGCAAGAGGTGAGGTTGTCGAGGCCGTTGTTCATGAGCTGCACTGAAAGTGAAGCCTGCTCATCGCCACAGATGAGGTCAGAACCGGTGTAGTTCAACAAAGCACCGTCTGTGGCGAGGGTGGTGTACTGGCAGTCGTCCGCTTGGAAGATGGCCGCGTGGTTTGCCGCGCTTGCTTGACCCGACTGGGTCAAAATGCGGTTGGGACACACCGTGTAAATGGTGGGGTAGTAGGAGTTCTGGTAATCATCGAAGATGTTAGATGCATTGTCGATGATGTCGTATGTGGTTCCCGTCACCCAGTCGCCTTGGGTGTTCGCCCCTGTTCCGTTGAGGTCCGCCGCAGTGGTCGAGTCGTCGGACTCCAACTTGATGATGCGGATTTCATTGCTGCCTGCAGGACCGTAGGCGGCGATCAAATCGGAGAACACACCGCTGGTGTGGTAGCTCCAGCAAGGGCCGCACCACGTGGCGGAGAAGTCCAAGATCACTTGGTAACCGGAGTCCAAGTAACTGTAAAGGTTGTGCTCAACGCCGTTGATGTCGGTGGCGGTGAAGTCGGGCGCGATGCTGCCGTCAGGCAATTGGGCAAAGGCTCCGAAGGAGATCATGGCCGCAGCCATGAGGGAGAAGAATTGCTTCATAGAAATGGTTTTGGATTCATTGATTCGAAATCGATATGGTCGTTTCAGGTGTTCGAAAATAAGGAGGATTGGACAGGTGTTGTCAAAAGCTGCTTGTGAACGTCACTTCAAAGCCATTGGACGCAGGAACGGCACGGCAAACTCCGCCAATGCAGAAGATGCCCTCGCGGCGTTTCCCGTAGCCCACACTCAGTCTGTGGGGTCCATTGATGTAACCAGCTGCACCGTAGACGTAGTGGATGCGCTGGGCAGGATTGTTGTTGCCAAAGTTGTACTGGTCCAGCACGCTGACGAACCAGTGTGGCGACCAGGTGTATTCCATCAGCAACGTGGCCCAGTGGCCTTTGTCTTGCAGCAAGTCCGGGTTGTCCTTGTCTTCGCCGACCCACAGGCCTTGGATTTCTATCCGCAAACTTTGTTTGGGCTTCACTTTCCACTGGGTTTCAAGCACGTGGATGTTGGCGTTGACAATGCCCTTGTAGTCCGTCGTGACTGGGGTTGTCAGCGTGTTGAAGTTAAAGTGATAGAAGGTGTATTTGGCCTTCCAACGCTTGTTCAGTTTGCGGCTGATGGAGGCGTTGAAATCGCGCACGTAGAGCTCGTCCCCAGGTCCCCAGCTGTTACGCTGGTATCCGTAAAGCGTGCCCTCCAGGGATTGGCTGCTGTATTGCGTGGTGTCCAGGCTGTTGGCCGCGGCGAAGCTGGCGCTGAGTTTGGTGCCATACTTGCCGCCCAGTTTGCTGCCCTTGGGAATGGTGTAGAAAATTTCTGCACTTGCACTCGTTTCGCCGGTGATGACCGTGGCGTAAGGGTAGAGGGTCGCCGCCAGGTTGTAGGTGTGCTGTTGTGTGACCGCGGGAATGAAGTTGATGGGCAGGTCAAACAAGCGCAAATCCCGATCCGATCGGAAGCTCATGTTGTCGACCATCTTGCCGGTAAACAACACGCCAAGTCCTTTTTGGCTGTACCCCAAGGTGGCCAGGAATGCTTCTCCGTTGCGGAACGTGTAGCCGTTGTCGGCACTGGGGTCGTTGATTTTTCCGGCGTATTCGGCACTTGCCGTCCAACCCTTGCGGATGGCGTTGATCCGGTAGGACCAAGAGCCAATGTTTTGTGGCATGGCCAGCACGAGGCTGTCCACGCTGAAGGGCGAACCCGCCTGAAATTTGCTCACAAAACTGGCCGCCGCAACGACTTTCAAAGGCTTCTCTTCCCAGCGTTCCACCAACGCATTGAGGTCGGTTTCCACGTCGACCGCGCGCACGACACCTGGGCCATTGACAAGGCCGTTGTCGAAGTCAAATCGCTGCTTTCCATAGATGAATTTGGCCTGCACACCCTCGATGGGCTTGAAGATGAGTCGGAACCCATCCATGGCGTTGTCGATGCCCAAGTTGCGTTCTTCGTAGGAGCGAAACACCAAGCCGCTTCCAAATTGGTCGTAGAAGTTGCCCACGGTGACGTCCACCCCGCGCTCGGGATCGTTGTAGCGGGCAAAACGGTATCCCACGCCACTCCCGTTGAAACGCCCCGGAAAACCGATGACCGCGTTCAAGTAGCTTTCGTAGCGCACGCCTGCGCTGAAATTGCCTTGGTTGTAGAGGACGTTGGCGAAGGCATTGTAGCCTGTCTTCGCAGGTGGCACCACGGCGCCAATAAGCGAATCCTCGGCGTAGCTCTGCCACAAGATGCCGACATTGCCCGACACAAATGGCTCAGGCGCATCCTGCCCAAACTGCGACCATGCGTGGGGCATCCCACAGAGCATTGTCAAGCCCAGGGCCCAGAGGAGGGAGGCGTGAGCGCGATTCATTCGCTGAGCTTGAGGAGCTCCTCGTAGAGTTCGTATTCGTCGCCGTCGGCGTAGTTGTTGTGCGACCAAACGACGTTCCCCTCGGTGTCCACCACGAAGGTGTGCGGCACGTTGTTGACGTTCAAAGCCCTTGCAAAGTCGCGGTTGGGGTCCAAGAGGATGTCGTACTCCCATCCCACGCTGTTGACGTAAGGCGCCACGCGATTGATGGAGCGCATGTCGTCGATGCTCACCGCAACCACCTTGACGCCCGTTTCATCCACCCAGTCATCATAAAGTTCTGCATAGTTGTTCAGCTCGCGCTTGCACGGGCTGCACCACGTGGCCCAAAAACAAAGGACCGTGGGGCCTTCTTCTTGGACGAGGTCCGCGGTTTGGATGGCATTGCCTTCAATGTCTTTGAGGCTGACGTTGGGCAAGGACTGGGCCCAAGCAGCCGAGGTCAACAGACACAGGACTTGAAAAAGGACGATTCGGATCATGGAAGGGGCATTCAGTTCTGCAGTCGAAGTTGCAAGGTTCAGGCCAAAAATACACTTACGCTTGTCAAACGCGGCGCAACGTCCATGCGTTGCCTGGGCAGGGCGTCTTGGTGTGACATATCTTTGAAGCATGAAGCACATCACTCGCTTTTTCGGGATTTTGGGATTGTTCTTGTCGCTGTCTGCACAGGCACAATTCTCGGCGCCGACCTTGTCGGGCACCACGGACACTGTGTACATTGACCTGGACACGCTCGGCGCTGCAGGAGTGGTGGCTGTGTATTGGGATGTGTTGAACGGCACAGAGGAAGCCCTTGACCTCATGGTGACGCGCACGCTGGTGGACACCGTATCTCCCTTCAACTACCCGTTTGAAACCGATGAAAATGGGATGCCGTTTGAAGGTTCATACGAGCGCTTCTGCTGGGGGCAATCGTGCTTCAATTTTGGAACAGACGCCTCTCCGGCGATTCCTGGTTTTTTCGTGACTCTCGAGCCAGGAGACACCACAGATACCTTCGTGAGTGACTTCTACCCCAATGGCGTCACGGGCACCACGACCCTGCAATACTGTTTCCACCAAGACGGTCCCCCAAGCCTCGGCGCTTGCCACGAATTGACTTTCGTGGTGACGGGTTCGGTGGACGCGGTGACATCTCCCGCCCACGCCAAGACAGGCATCGCCCAAATGATGCCCAACCCCGCCTCGGATGCGGTCCAAATTCGCTTCGAAAACGCACGTGACGGGGTGATTGAATTCCGCAACTTGGTGGGGCAAGTGGGCCGCGCGGAAAAGGTGCAAGCAGGAGCCACCCTCCAGCGCTTGGACCTCGATGGCATGGCGGACGGCATTTGGCTCGTCAGCTACAAGGTGGAAGGCGTGGCCGTGTCGACCAAGCGCTTGGTAATCCGCTGATTAGGGCGGCGTTTCGAGTTTCTCACACCCTTGATTGCGGTCGCGTTCTGCAGGCCATGACCTTGTGCACGTCATGATGTGCATCCTTTGGTGGTCGGGCGATGATTCGAGCGACCTTCGTGGTGAACTTCGTCCATTCATGCAGCAGAACAATTTGAAGAGAGAGGCCCTCGATTACCACGCCCGAGAGCGCCGGGGAAAGGTGGAGGTGGTCCCGACCAAGCCGTACAGTACGCAGCGGGACCTCAGCTTGGCCTACAGTCCTGGGGTGGCAGAGCCGTGCAAGGCGATTGCTGAGAATCCTCAAGACGTCTACACGTTCACCGCCAAGGGCAACCTCGTGGCGGTCATCAGCAACGGCACGGCAGTGCTTGGCCTGGGAGACATCGGTCCCGAGGCGAGCAAGCCCGTCATGGAGGGAAAAGGTGTGTTATTTAAGGTGTTCGCAGACATCGATGTGTTTGACATCGAGGTGGATGCCACAGATGTCGACCAGTTTGTGGCCACGGTCAAGGCCATCGCACCCACATTTGGCGGCATCAACTTGGAAGACATCAAGGCCCCAGAGGCGTTTGAGATTGAGCGCCGTTTGAAGGAGGAGCTCGACATCCCGTTGATGCACGACGACCAGCACGGCACCGCAATCATCAGTGCGGCGGCTTTGCTCAATGCCCTCAAGCTCGCAGAAAAAAAGATTGAAGACATCCGCGTCGTGGTGAGTGGTGCTGGGGCAGCAGCCATGTCGTGCCTTGACATCTACGAGCAGTTGGGCATGAAGCGGGAGCATGCGGCGGTTTTTGACAGCCGCGGCCACATCCACTCCGGACGCGAAGGCTTGG
The DNA here is from genome assembly GCA_002863145.1 of Flavobacteriales bacterium. GTDB lineage: Bacteria > Bacteroidota > Bacteroidia > Flavobacteriales_D > Sanyastnellaceae > UBA11663. The sequence continues at coordinate 38,274 of PKDW01000127.1, read as the reverse complement.
ATGCCAGCAAGCAGAAGTACGCCACGGAGGTGCAATTCGCCGACTTGGCGGAGGCCATGAAGGGGGCGGACGTGTTTTTGGGCTTGAGCAAAGGTGGACTTGTGGATGCATCCATGGTCCAAGCCATGGCGGCCAACCCCATCGTCTTTGCCTTGGCCAACCCGGACCCAGAAATCGGATACGAAGAGGCCATGGCCTCGCGTGAAGATGTCATCATGGCCACTGGCCGCAGCGACCATCCCAACCAGGTGAACAACGTGCTGGGTTTCCCGTACATCTTCCGCGGGGCCTTGGACGTCCGCGCCACCGGCATCAACGACGCCATGAAATTGGCCGCTGTGCGTGCCATCGCGTCGTTGGCGGAGGAGAACGTTCCGGACGAAGTGAGTGAGGCTTATGGAGCGGGGGCGCTGACCTTTGGTCGGGACCTCATCATCCCCAAGCCCGTCGACCCTCGTTTGATTTCTGCAGTGGCGCCCGCCGTGGCCAAGGCCGCCATGGACTCGGGGATTGCGCAAGCGCCCATCGCGGATTGGGATCATTACAAGCGTCACCTCGGGATGCGTTTGGGCAAGGACAGCACGTTCTCGCGCAACATCGCCACTCGGGCCGCCCGTGCGCCGAAACGCGTGGTGTTCGCCGAGGCTGAGCACTACAAAGTATTGAAGGCCGCAGAGATGGCGATGGACGAAGGCATTGCCCACCCCATTTTGCTCGGACGTCAAAGCCGCATCGAAGCCCTCATCGAAGAGAACAACCTCGAACTCGAAGGCGCCACCATTCTTGACCCGCGCGGGGAGGACCAGGAAGAGCGCCGCAAAGCGTTCGGAGAGGTCTTCTTCGAGCACCGAAAGCGCCACGGTTTGACGGCCCTCGAAGCCGAGCGCTACATGCGCCAGCGCAATTACTTCGGGTCCATGTTGGTGGACCAGGGAGCGGCAGACGCTTTGGTGTCGGGCTTGACCCGGAACTACCCCAACGTGATTCGTCCTGCGTTGCATGCCATTGGCAAAGCCCAAGGAGTCAACAAGGTGGCGGGGATGTACATCCTCCAAACCAAGAATGGGCCGATGTTCTTCGCCGACACGACCGTCAACACGAATCCCACAGCCGAAGACATCGTCAACATCACGTTGCTCACTGCAGAGGCCGTGCGCAACCTGCGCATTGTGCCGCGCATCGCCTTGCTGAGCTACTCCAACTTTGGCAGCTCCAAAGGCCACGATGCCGAGAAAATGGCCGAAGCTGCGCGCTACCTTCACGTCCACCATCCCGAGTTGATTGTGGATGGGGAGATTCAGGCCAACTTCGCCATGAACCAAGAGAAACTCGCAGAGAGCTTTCCGTTCAGTGCCTTGCACAAGCGGCAGGTCAACACCCTCATTTTCCCCAACCTCGCGGCCGGCAACATCAGTTACAAGTTGTTGCAGGAGATGGCGGGCATGGACGCCCAAGGCCCGGTGCTGCTGGGCATGCGCAAGAGCGTACACATCCTGCAAATGGGGTCGAGTGCCAAGGAAATTTTGGACATGGTTCGCCTCGCGGTGGTCGATGCCCAAATCAAAGACGCCCACCTGTGATTTACCATTTGCACGGCCGCCTCGTCGAAAAGCATCCGACCCATGTGGTGGTCGAGTGTGGCGGCGTGGGCTACTACGTGGCCATCAGCCTCACCACCTTCGACCAAATCGGCGACGACGAGCTCGTCAAAATCCACACCCACATGGTGGTTCGGGAAGACGCACAGTTGCTTTACGGCTTCGCGACCGAGTCCGAGCGGGCCCTGTTTTTGCTGCTGCTCGGTGTGAATGGGGTTGGCGCCAACACGGCCCGACTCATCTTGAGCGCGATGGATTCCGACACCGCGGCCTCGGCCATCTCTTCAGGAGATGTGGATGCCATGAAGCGGGTGAAGGGGATTGGGGCCAAAACAGCCCAGCGCATCATCGTCGATTTGCAGGACAAAGTGGGCGCTGTTTCTGGCGGCGCGACGACGATGCCCACATCCATTTCGGCTGCGCACAATACAATCAAGGCCGATGCGTTAGGGGCTCTGACGTCGCTCGGCTTTGACAAGGCGAAATGCAACAAGTTGCTGGATCAACTCCTCGAAAATCAGGGAAATTCAGCCTCGTTGGAAAGCCTGATCAAAGCCGCTTTGCGAGAACTTTGACCGACACCGACGATTGAACACGGAGCACGCATGACCCCCTCACCACAGGCCGATGGGCTGCAATGGAGGAGAATTTGGAGCTTTGGCTTGGCCTGGATGGCCTGCGCCATTGTCACTTCGCTGCACGCCCAAACGCAGTCCGACACCACGTTCAATTTGCCCTTCCCCCACGACAACAGGGACATGTTCAATCCGACTGAATTTCCGGGTGGGGTGTCCTTGCAGTGGCCGAGCAACTTCAACTACGGCGTTGTGTACAACCCCCTCACAGGGATGTACGAGGTCCAGCAAACCATCGGCGACACCTTGGAATTTCGTCCGTCGAGCTTGTTCACGTTGGACGAGTACCTGAACTACAACATCGAAGGCAACTTGACGGAGTTTTGGAACGAGCTTCAGGAAGAGGAGGACGAGGCTGACCGCGCCTTTGCGCCGAAGTTGGAGATCGACAGCGAGCTGTTCGAGATGATTTTCGGCAGCAACGAGATCGAAATCAAGCCCCAGGGAACCGCGGAAATCACCCTAGGTTACACGTGGAACAATACGGAGAACCCGCGCATTCCTGAACGTCAAAGGCGTGCTGGGTCGGTGGATTTCGACCAGCGGATTCAGTTGAACCTTGTTGGAAAGATTGGAGACAAGATTGAGCTTGGGACCCAGTTCAACACCCAGGCGCTGTTCGACTTTGAAAACCAAATGAACATCGGCTTCCAAGGCGAGGAGGACGACATCTTGAAAAACATCGAGGCCGGCAACATCAACATGCCGCTCAACAGCAGCTTGATTGCGGGCTCGCAGAGTTTGTTTGGTTTGAAGTTGGAAACACAATGGGGGCGCTTGTACAACACCACCGTCTTCAGCCAGCAAAAGGGGGAGCGCAGCGAGATTGAGGTGGAGGGGGGTGCTCAAACCCAAGAATTCGACATCCGCGCCGACGACTACGAAGCCAACCGTCACTATTTCCTGTCGCAATACTTCGTGGACAAATACGACGAGGCGATGCGGTCGTTGCCGGTCCCGAATTCGGGGGCGATGATCAACCGGATCGAGGTGTACGTCGTCAACACACAGGCCAACACCCAAGACGTGCGGAACATCGTGGCCTTCACCGACCTCGGGGAGCACCCGGATTACGTGTCGACCAACCTGCCTTTGGGCAATTTGATCGACAACACCAGCATTTTGGGCGGAGCGGTGCTTGAGCCTGCCACGGAGCCCACACCCGACCGCGCGCCGAACAACTACAACAACGACCTCTTCCGAAGCTTGACCCTCGACGAGGGTGTGATGAGCTACACGGGTGCCAACCAGGCCATTTCCACCGCGTTGGGAGGCGACCTGCGGCAAGGGGTTCACTACGAGCGTGTCGGAAATGCGCGGAAGTTGAGCCCCTCGGAATTCACCTACAACAGCCGCCTTGGATTCATTTCGTTGCGTCAAGCCTTGAACAACGCCGAAGTCTTGGCGGTGTCGTACGAATACACGCTCAACGGCGAGACATACCAAGTGGGTACGCTGTCCCAAGACGGGTATGCGGCGCCGGGCGCCCTGATCTTGAAGATGCTCAAGTCGTCCGTGACCCAGTTGGAACTGGACAACGGGGACCAAGCGCCGCTTTGGCGCACCATGATGAAAAACGTGTACTCGATGGGCGCCTTTGGGGTGAGCAACGAGGATTTCCGTCTCGACATTTGGTACAACGACCCCAACTCAGGGGTGGACTTGAATTACATCCCTCGGGAGCCGCTCGACGGTCAGCTGTTGATTCAAGTCCTCGGCATGGACCGGATTGACATCAACGGCATGCCCTATCAGGACGGCGTGTTTGACTACGTCGACAACGCGGCGGTCAATGGGGGAACCATCAACAGCCAGAACGGCCGCATCTTCCTTCCGTCGGTGGAGCCGTTTGGGTCGAATTTGGCCAACAAAATTGGGGAGTACGTCGACAATTCAGACATCCCTGCTGCGGACCAGGCCGCCATCCGCGACGCCTTGGTCCAAACCTTGGTGTTCCAGCCGCTGTACGACAGCACCAAGACGGCCGCCCAGCAAATTCCATCTTTGAACCGTTTCCGCATCAAGGGCCGGTTCCAGTCCCAGAGTTCCTCGGAGATCCAGCTCAATGCGCTCAACGTGCCCGAGGGTTCTGTGACCGTTACCGCAGGGGGCGTGAGGCTCGTGGAGAACCGGGACTACACGGTCGACTACAACTTGGGCCGCGTTCGCATCATCAACGACGGCTTGCTTGAATCAGGCCAAACCATCAAGGTATCGCTGGAATCGAACTCGCTGTTCAACATCCAGACGAAGACCCTTTTGGGAACGCGCTTCGATTACGTGGCCAGCGACAACTTCAACATCGGAACCACCTTCTTGAACATGCGGGAGCGCCCGTTGACACGGAAGGTGAACATGGGCGACGAGCCGGTGAACAACACCGTCGTGGGGGCGGACTTCTCGTGGCAAACGGAGAGCCGTTTGCTCACAGAACTCATGGACCGTCTGCCATTTTACAGCACGACCGCCAAGTCGACGTTTGACATCAGCGCGGAAGGGGCTTACCTGATCCCGGGGCACAGCCGCGCGGTGGGGGATGAAGGCACGGCGTACATCGACGACTTCGAGGGTTCTCAGAGCACCATTGATTTGCGGGCGGTCAACCGTTGGTTCTTGGCCTCGACCCCGCGTTGGCAAAACGACAAGTTTCCCGAGGCGTACCTCGAAGACAACCTGGCCTCGAACTACAACCGTGCGGGATTGAGTTGGTACACCATCGATCCGTCACTCATGAATGGAAGTGCATTGCAGGATGGTCAGGTGGACGCGGAGATTCGCCAAGACCACCGCATGCGCCAAATCTTGTTGCGCGAGCTCTACGAGAAGGGCGACTACAGCAACAGCGCCACGGCAGGGATGCCGACCAACCTGCCGACGTTGGACATGACGTACCGTCCGACCGAGCGCGGTCCGTACAACTACGAACCGTATGAGGGCTCGGATCACTCTCCTGGATTGGAGCCTGACGGCACTTTGAAGAACCCGGACCAGCGTTGGGCGGGCATTCAACGGGCCTTGACCACGACCGACTTTGAAGCGGCGAACATCGAGTACATTCAGTTTTGGGTCATGGACCCCTTCAACGACGATTCGGAAAACGAGTCGGGAGGCAAGCTGTACATCAACCTGGGCAACGTCAGCGAGGACATCTTGAACGACAGCCAACTCGAATTTGAGAACGGGCTGCCCTCGGCGAACAACACCGAACTCGAAACCGACACCAGCGCCTGGGGCGTGTACCCCGACCCGACCACGTTCAATGTGGTCAACGCCTTTGACAACAGCACCAACGACTACAGCCTGCAAGACGTGGGGCTCGACGGCTTGAACTCCGAAAACGAGCGCACCTTCTTCGCCTCTTGGTTGGACGGCTTGGAGGCCGACCTGAACCCCGATGCGTTGGCCCAATACCAAAACGACCCTTCCGCCGACGATTTCCGCTACTTCCGGGACCCCGTGGCACAGCAAAACGGGGAGGACATTTTGGAGCGCTACCAGTTCTTCAGCCGTTACGAGGGCAACTCCAACACGCAGCAGCCATACGGGTACCCCATCACCTCGACGACCATCCCCAACACAGAGGACATCAACGAGGATTTGACCTTGGGCACCATCGAATCGTATTACCAGTACGAGATTCCGCTGACGCTGTCTGATTTGGCTCCTGAGAACGTGGGCAAGGGGTACTTGGCGGATGTGCTTGAGACGGTGTCCAAAACCAACGGGGCCGGAGAACAGCGTCCCATCAAGTGGTACCAATTCAAGATTCCTGTACGTGAGTACCAACAGGCATACAACGGCATCAGCGACTTCCGGTCCATCCGATTCATGCGGATGTTCATGCAGGGATGGAGCGAGCCGGTGACGTTGCGTTTTGGTCGCATTGAACTCGTGCGAGGGGAGTGGCGCCGCTACGAGCAAAGCCTTGCGGGCTTGCAGGAATTGGAAGTGGACGACCCCACAGGAACCCAATTCGCATTGTCGGCGGTGAACTTGGAAGAAAACGGGGTGCGCCAACCCGTACCGTACGTGATTCCTCCGGGCATCAACCAGGAAATCGACCCCTCCAACCTCAACCAGCGTCGCTTAAATGAGCAGTCCTTGGCTTTGGACGTGTGCGGTTTGGATGACGGCGATGCGCGTGCGGCTTACCGCAACATCAACTTCGACATGCGGATGTACGAACGCCTCAAAATGTTTGTGCACGTCGAGGCGGGACGACAAGATGAAATCTTGAATGAAGGAGACGTGAACGTGTTTGTCCGTTTGGGCAGCGACTACGACCAGAACTACTACGAATACGAGATCCCACTGAAGCCGACGCCCATCGACGTCGCGGCGTTGGACGAGTACGACATCTGGCCACTCGAGAACAACATCGACATCAGCTTGGACTCACTGCGTTTGCTCAGCCTGCAAAAATTGCAGAACCGCTATGTGGACGGTGAAGTGTCGACCACAGGGGTGTACTCCGTGGTGGACGCCGGGGGCAAGCGACGACTCTCCGTCAAGGGCAATCCCACGTTGAGCAATGTGGTGACGGTCATGGTGGGCATTCGCAACCCAGACAAAGATTTGGAGCAGCCTTTGTGGCCTTCAGACGACGGCCAGCCGAAGTGTGCGGAATTGTGGGTCAACGAGCTCCGGTTGTCGGGATTCAACGAAGAAGGCGGATGGGCGGCTGTGGCCCAAGCGAACGCCACCTTGGCCGATTTGGCCAATGTGAGTGTGGCGGCCAACATGTCGGTGCCAGGGTGGGGCGGTTTGGAGCAGCGGGTGCAGGAGCGCCAGCGCGAGACCATCCAAGGATTGGATGCAAATGGCACCATCCAGTTGGGCAAGTTGTTGCCTGAAAAGTTGGGCATCACCTTGCCGATGTACGTGGGGTACAGCAACCAAACAAGTACCCCGCAATTCGACCCCCTGTCGCCCGATGTGGAGATGACCGATTTGGCCGCGATTGCAGACCAAATCACCGACCAAGACGACCTCGACGCCATCGACTCCCGCCAACAAAGTGCGCGGAGCATCAACGAGGTACGAAGCATCAACTTCTCCAACGTCAAGATTGCGCCGCAGTTTGGCAAAGGGGGAGGCAGCAAGGACCGCAACAGCCGAAAGAGCAACGATGCCAACGGGGACAAATTGACGGAGGAGCGCGAGCGGTTTGGGGCCAACAACCCACGTGGTGGAAGCAGCCGTGGTGGAGGAAGCGGCAACAGCAGCAAAGGCTTGCTTTCCATTCTCAATCCCGCGAACTTCTCGGCCAACTACAGTTACAACGAGCAGTACCGTCAGGACATCTACACCGACAATTTCCGAAACGTCGAGCACCGCGGGGGGTTGAATTACGCGTGGTCGCCCAAGCCCAAGAAGCGGGAGCCCTTCTCCAAGATTGGATTCTTGCGCAACTCCGATTACCTCAAGCTCATCCGCGACGTGAACTTCTACCTGTTGCCCAAGCAGGTGTCCGTGTCGAATCAGATGCAGCGGATGTACGAGGTGAGCACCGTTCGGGACAACATGTCGGTCTTGAACCCGCTGACCGACTTCGAACCCATCATCACCCCGCAAGTGGTGAAGACGTGGACGTGGAACCGCAACTACACGGTGAAATACGACCTCACCCAGGCGCTGAAGTTGGACTACCAAGGCTCGGCACAGGCGTTGATTTTGGAAAATCCTGGGTTGATTCCTTCCGAAGTGGAGGACCCTGATGGGTACAACGCATACCGCGAAGAAATCCAAAACAGCTTGGTCGAAGGCGGTGAAGTCACGACCTACAACCACCAGGTGAACGGCACGTACAAGTTGCCGTTGGACAAGTTCCCGTTGACGGATTGGTTGAGTGCAGACACACGCTACCAGAGTTCGTTCCGTTGGGACCGTGCGCCGTTTGCCCAGGACACCCTCGGCAACACCATCCAGAACAGCCGCAACCTCAGCCTCAACACGCAGGCCAACTTCAAGAACTTCTACAACAAGGTGCCGTTCTTGAAGGAGATCAACGACAAACGCCGTCCGCGACCCTCCGACCGAGAGGTGAGCAACGAGAAGCGCGACGGTTTCGGGAACATCATCGACGAGGAGGAGAAGGAGAAGAAGGAATTGAACATCGTGGAGCACGTGTTGCGCTTTGCGATGGGTCTCCACACCGTGAGTGGCACGTATGCGCGCAACGAAGGCACGATGCTTCCGGGGTATGCGCAGCAGGCGTCTTTCGCAGGATTTGACCGCAATTTCACGGCGCCGGGCTTGCCGTTCTTGTTGGGACACCAAAACACCGACCTCTACGGCAACGGTTTTGGGGCGGGCACGTTTGCGCAAGAGGCTGCCTCGAACGGATGGCTCGTGCAGCAGGCGAACTTGAACAACCAATACACGGAATCGTACAGCGAGAACTTCAATGTGCGCGCCAACCTCGAGCCCATCCGCGACTTCAAAATCGAGCTGACGGCCAACCGGAACATTTCGCGCAACTACCAGAGCTTCTTCCGCTACGACGACGACCTGCAGGACTACGTCAACGAGTCCGCCAACGAGACGGGGAACTTCACGGCCACCGTGTTGACGTGGCCCACCGCGTTTGTGGACGACGACAGCACGTACACCAATCCCGTGTGGCTGAATTTCTTGGCGAGCCGCCGATTCATTTCGGAGCGCCAGAACGAGTTGAACTACAACGACGAGCTCAATGAAATTGGGTATGCGCCAGGGTTTGGCCCCATCAGCCAAAACGTGGTGGTGCCCGCCTTCATGGCGGCCTACCTCGGCCTCGAGGCGCAGGACGTGCCGCTCGATGTGTTCCAGGCGCCTGTGCGGCCCAACTGGCGCGTGAGCTACGACGGCTTGTCAAAGAATCCAACGCTGAAGAAGACGTTCAAGCGGTTCAACCTGAACCACACGTACCGGAGCACGATGTCGTCTGCGTACACCACCAACCTTGGCTACGAGGGCGATGACCAGGGTCGACCCACCGCCACAGACCAAGGGGAGTACCAGGACTACATCAGCGAACGTCAGTTCAGCACGGTGACGATTTCCGAGCAGCTGTCGCCACTCGTCGGGGTGGACATGAGCATCAAGACGGCGAACGACAACGAGCCTCAGATCCGCGTGGAGATCACCCGCGACCGCAACATCAACCTCGGCCTGTCCAACTACCAGATCACAGAGACCAAGACCAAGGGGGTCGTCATTGGGGTCGGCTACAAGTTTGACGATGTGCCCAACCCGTTCTTGAAGACGTACGGCAAGCTGCCCATCAAGATGCTGAAGAAGACGGATTTCTTGGTGCGCTGCGACATCAACATCCGCGAAAACAGCACGGTGATTCGCAAGATGGTGGAGCAGCAAAACCAGGTGACGGCAGGTCAGCGTTTGGTGTCCATCAAGCTCAGCGGCGACCTCGAAGTCAGCGACAAAATGACGCTGCGGGCCTTCTACGACCAGCAGATCAACAAGCCCAAGGTGTCCACGTCATTTGCAACGACCAACATCAGTTCGGGCATCGCGTTGCGCTTCAATTTGACCCAGTGATTTGGGCCCTGCTTGGATGAACAAATTGGAGTGCGGAGGTGTACCTTCGTCGCATGAACATTCCAGACAACCTGAAGTACACCAAGGAGCACGAGTGGGTGCGCCTCGAAGGTGATGTGGCCGTGATTGGCATCACGGATTTTGCCCAAGGCGAATTGGGTGACATTGTGTTTGTCGAGGTCGAAACCGTGGACGAGACGTTGGCGGCCGACGAGGTGTTTGGCACCGTGGAAGCGGTGAAAACGGTGAGCGATTTGTTCATGCCCGTCGCCGGCGAAGTGCTCGAGTTCAACGAAACGGTCGAAGACGACCCCTCACTCGTGAACGACGATCCCTACGGTGAGGGATGGTTGATCAAGGTCAAGGTGAGCAACGCGGATGACGTTGCGGCTTTGCTTGACGCCGAGGGCTACAAGACCCACATCGGCTAAGTAACCCACGTTTTCATGTCGACTGGCGTCCCCCAAAGTGAGGGTTCCCGCTTGTGGGTGGTGCCTGCATGCACGACGGCTGTTTTGGTGGGCATGCACATGCTGCCGGGTTCGGATTTGGACACCGACACATGGTGGATGACGTGGCACATGGACAAGGTGCTGCACATGATTGCCTTTTCTGGATGTGCCTTGACGTGGGCCATCGCTTTGGCCAAACAACGTCGCCTACAAGGGGACTGGAGGCTGGAACAAGTCTTGGTTGGGGGTGCCCTTGTTTTCGGCATGGTCCTTGAAGCCATTCAAGGAACGTGGATGTCCGGCCGAACGTTCGACTGGATGGATGTTGTTGCAGATGTCGTGGGAGCGGGGAGTTCCTTGGGCGTTTTCTTCGTCATCTTTGGTCAACGACCGGGCAGAATCGCAAGCGATTGATTAATTTCACCCCCTCAAACCCCGTCCCATGCTTCGCAGAAAGACCCCTCAAGCCGACCTCGAGAACAAGCGCTCCACGTGGAGGGCCCTCGGATTTGTGGCCTCTCTCTCCTTGATTTTGTCCGCCCTCGCGTGGACTTCTTACGACGTGGCCATCACCCGTGCCATTGACTTTGAGGCCGACCTGCTCGAGGACGAGGAGATTCCTGTGAACGTGGTCACCCCACCGCCACCGCCGCCTCCACCGCAGCAGACGACCGTGATTGAAATCGTGGACGACGAAGAGGAAATCGAGGAGGAGTTGGAAATCGAAGACATCGAACTCGACGAGGACACCGAAATTGAGATCATCGAGGACGAGGAAGATTTTGAAGAGGACACGCCCTTCATGATCGTGGAGAACATGCCTGCTTTTGGACCGTGTTTGAGAATGCGTGGCGACGAGCGTCACCAGTGCACCCAAATGGAAATCATCAAGTACGTCAGCAGCAACACCAAGTACCCTCCCATTGCGAAGGATGCGGGCATCCAGGGCACGGTGTTTGTCTATTTCGTCGTGGGCAAGAACGGCAAGGTGCGCGACGTGAAGGTGCTTCGCGAAGTGGATCCGCGTTTGGACAAAGAAGCAGTGCGCGTGGTGGAGAGCTTGCCAACCTTCGAGCCGGGCCAACAGCGCGGCAAGTCGGTGTCGGTTCAGTACACCATCCCGGTGAAGTTCATCATCCGGTAACGGTAAACCAGGAGATTTCTTCGAACCACCCATCTACCGCGAGCAGCGTGTAGAGTGCAAAGAGGAGTGCCCCCCAAGGCATTCCTCTTTTCGCATAGAGGTAAATGCTCACGACGTCAATCACCATCCAGTACAGCCAGTTGGTGGGATCGCCTTGAATCATCCACCACGTGCCCACAACGCTGAACACCGTGGTAAAAGCGTCCAGTTGGGGCATGCTGCTCCCGCGGCGGGTCAACCAAGGGACTGCGAGCCACCACGCCCCAGCGCCGGCCGCCAGAGAGAGCAGGTGCGGTGCCCAACCGTGGGTCTCGACCATCCACTCCGAAGTGCCAAACAACCACGCCCCGTATCCCGCCATGGCGAAGTAAAAAAGGTGCAGCAGCGTCTCGGCTTGCAGGTTTCTACGCCAGCATGCCCAGCCCATTCCCATGGCGCCCAGGGCCGCAAAGAGGTACGCCAGGGGCAAGGTGCCGTTCAAATAGAGCCACGTGTAAGCGACGTTGAGAAGGACGCCCAGGACCTCTGCCGCCCTCACCATGGCCACTGACTCAAGACGTGTTTCAATCGTTCCTCAGGGGTGTCTCCCTCTGCCACGATGTGGGGCCGGAGCTTGAGGTGGGCGCGGTACTTCGCCTCAAGGGCAAGGCGATCTTCCAGCCTCGGCAAGGTTCGAAGGGGATCCTCCTCCCACGTTTCGAGGACAGGACAAAGGATGTGCAAATCCACCCGAGGATTGGGCGGCATCAATGGGTGCCAACTGAAGTCGAGTTCGGCTTCTGACCACAACCGCAACACCAAATCTCCAGTGTCGCAGATCACCCCAGGGTGCGTCGCCTGCGCTTGGGCGGCCGCGGCGGTTTGGGATTCGTGAAGCGCGTCAAAGGTGGATTCTGAGACTTGCCCCGAGCGCACTTCTTTGTGGGTCCGAGCGTGTTCGGGCACCCAGGCCCAACCCAAGTGGGTGGCCAATTGCTTGGAAAGGGTGGTTTTTCCGGAGCACTCCACCCCGGTCAAGACGACCCGGCGGAAAGGTGCTGTCACGACCTCACTCATTCCGAGGGATAACTTTGAAATCCTGTGTCGAAATCACAATCACAAGGCTCGGAGAAGTTCAATTGCACGTTGGGCAACAAGGCCATGAGCATGCCCTGCTCTTCCACGGTCATTTCGTTGTGGAGGAGATCCAGGATTTGGAGCTGTTCGAGGTTGCCAAGCGACGCGGGAAAGGCAGCCAAGAGGTTGCTCCAAAGGCTGAGCACTTCCAAGTCGGCAATGAGGTCGATGTCCAAGGGAATGCCTTGGAGTTCGTTGTCCCCCATGCTGATCTGCCTGAGGTGGGGCATGCGAAACAGGACCTCTGGAAAATTCCTGAACCGGTTGTGGTCTGCCACCACAGCCTTCAGGTCGGTCATGTCCGCAAGCCAATCAGGAAAGTGGTCGAGCCGGTTTCTGCTGGCGAGCAAATAGGTCAAATCCTCCAGCAACATCAAATCGGGCGGCAGATCCTTGAGCCGTTGACGGCTGAGGTCCAACGCCAAGACCACCGCTCCTTTGCGTTGTGCTTGCACGGCCGTTTCCACGTCGTCGTACCACACCACATCCTCGGGCAAGTCCACGATCACCTCGCGACGCGCTTGGCCCCAAGAAAGCCCCGGAAGACCCCAAGAAAGCAGCACGAATGCCGCAAGTCGCTTGAACAAGAATGGGGCTTGACATACGGGAATCATGGTTGCTCAAAGTTCGGTCGAAACGTTCAAACCGCGCTGCTTGACCCGTGGGGACTTGTGCCGGTGAGGAGGGACAGGGCCCGCTCGCGGTCGGCCTGCAGGGCCGACTGCAGGTCGTCCCTTGAGGCGAACTTCACCTCGCTGCGCATCCAATGCATCCATCGCAAATGGAGGTCGGCGCCGTACCAATCGCCTTCGGCGCCGAGGAGGTGCACCTCGAGGGACGGCCGGGCGTCTTTGTGAAAGGTGGGGCGGGTGCCGACGTTGGCCATGGCAGGATGCCATTGTTGGTCCGGGGTTTGGCACCACACGGCGTAGACGCCCTGTGCGGGCATCAACTTCAACGGATCGGACAATTCGAGGTTGGCCGTGGGGAAGCCGAGCTCGCGCCCCATGGCGTTGCCATGCACGACGCGCCCTGTCGTGGGGTAGGGGACGCCGAGCCATGTGTTGGCCTCGGCCACGTTGCCCTCTCGGAGGGTCTGACGGACCTTGGTGGAACTGACCCGCACATCTTCCACGCGGTGCGCGTCGAGGGCTTCCACTTGGAAGCCCAAGGCCTCTCCCAGCGTCTGCAACGTGGAGAAGTCGCCCGCCCGGTTACGCCCAAACCGGTGGTCGTCGCCGATCACCACAGCCACGGGTTGAATGCAATCGCCCATCAAGCTCTTGGCATACTCCCAAGGGGTCATGCGGGCAAGGGACAACGTGAAGGGGTGCAGGACCACATTGTCGAGTCCGGCATCTTCCAACAAGGAGAGGCGTTCGTCCAAGGTGTTCAAAAGTTCCAACCCATGGCGTTCGGGGTCGAGCACTGTTCGAGGGTGGGGGTGGAAGCTCAGCAGGGTGGTCTCGGCATCGTATTTGGCCGCAACTTCTCGCAATTGCTGGAGAACAGCGCGGTGTCCAGCGTGAACCCCATCAAACGTGCCGACGGTCAAAACCGTCCGTCGGGCGCCTTCAGAAGGGGTAGGAAATTCGGATGCGTGGTGATGCACTCGCACTGTGCAAAGTTAGGTGCGGAATTTCGAGGTGAACGAACTATTTTTGCCTTCGATTTCACACGTAAACCAGATCAATGTCCGCACAAGGAACCATTGCCCAAGTCATCGGCCCAGTCGTTGACATTCGCTTCCCTCAAGGGGTTGCCCTTCCCAAGATTCTCGACGCCCTTGTTGTTGAGCGCGCCGAAGGCAACCTGATTCTCGAAACCCAAAAGCACATCGGTGAAGACACCGTTCGCGCCATTTCCATGGAGGCGACGGAAGGTTTGAGCCGCGGCATGGCCGTACAAGCCACCGGCACAGGCATCACGATGCCCACCGGCGAAGGCATCAAGGGAGGCTTGTTCAATGTGGTGGGTCAGGCCATCGACGGCATCGAGGGCCGTTCCTTCGGCGAAGGACGTTCCATCCACCAAGCGCCTCCCAAGTTTGAGGACTTGAGCACCTCGACCGACGTGTTGTTCACGGGCATCAAGGTGATCGACCTCATTGAGCCTTACGCAAAGGGGGGGAAGATTGGGTTGTTCGGTGGTGCCGGTGTGGGCAAGACGGTTTTGATCATGGAGCTCATCAACAACATCGCGAAGGGATACGAAGGCATCTCGGTCTTCGCCGGTGTGGGTGAGCGTACCCGTGAAGGAAACGACTTGTTGCGCGAGATGATTGAATCTGGCGTCATCAAGTACGGTGAAGCCTTTGTCGAGAGCATGGAAGCTGGCGGATGGGACCTCACCAAGGTGGACAACAAAGAACTCGAGAAGAGCCAGGCGACGTTGGTGTTTGGCCAAATGAACGAGCCTCCGGGTGCACGTGCACGTGTGGCCTTGTCTGGTTTGACTGTGGCGGAGTACTTCCGCGACGGCGACGAGCAGAGCGGTGGCCGCGACATCCTCTTCTTCATCGACAACATCTTCCGTTTCACCCAGGCCGGTTCAGAGGTGTCAGCACTTCTCGGTCGCATGCCTTCGGCAGTGGGTTACCAACCTACCCTCGCGACGGAAATGGGGGCAATGCAGGAGCGCATCACCTCCACGAAGCGTGGTTCGATCACGTCCGTGCAGGCCGTCTACGTCCCTGCGGATGATTTGACTGACCCTGCACCTGCGACAACATTTGCCCACTTGGATGCGACGACGGTACTCTCTCGTAAGATTGCATCACTCGGCATCTACCCAGCGGTGGACCCGCTCGACAGCACGAGCCGAATCTTGACCCCCGATGTGGTGGGCAAGGAGCACTACGACACTGCAGAGCGCGTGAAGGAGACCCTCCAGCGCTACAAGGAGCTCCAGGACATCATCGCCATCCTCGGCATGGACGAATTGAGCGAAGAAGACAAGCAAACGGTGAACCGCGCACGTCGCATCAGCCGTTTCCTCTCTCAGCCTTTCCACGTGGCCGAGCAGTTCACGGGCATCCCTGGCGTTCTCGTTCCCATCGAAGACACCATCAAGGGCTTCAACATGATTTTGAACGGTGAACTCGACCAGTACCCCGAAGCGGCCTTCAACTTGAAGGGCAACATTGAAGAAGTGATTGAGGCCGGTGAAAAGATGTTGGCTGAGGCCTAATCAAGACCATCATGACGGTTGACATCCTCACACCTGACACCACCTTGTTCTCTGGAGAAGCCACGTTTGTGGGGTTGCCAGGGTCAGATGGAAGCTTGGGCATTTTGAACAACCACGCCGCCCTCGTGACCACGCTCAAGGCGGGTCAAGTGCTGGTGCGCACGGAAGGCGGTGAACAAACGTTCGACGTCAACGGCGGCAGCGTAGAAGTGCTCAACAACGTGGTGACGGTGCTCGCAGAGTAAGTCGACATCACATTGCAACGCAACAACGCGACCCTCGGGTCGCGTTGTTGCGTTTGGGGGAATTCGTTTCAGGGAATTCGACCCGCGAAAGGAGGATCCTCAGGGATGGTGGTACGGCTCGCCTTTGAGAATGGTGTGCGCGCGGTACAGCTGTTCGGCTGCGCAGATGCGGATGAGCTCATGTGGGAAGGTGAGCTTGCTCAGGGACCAGGTGCCGTGTGCCTTGGCGCGCAGCGAAGGGTCAAACCCGTACGGACCACCAATGAGGAAGGCGGTGTGGCGCAATCCGCGGTTCATCAATCCTTGCAGGTGCTTCGACAACTGGACGGAGCTCATTTGAGTTCCGTGCTCGTCGAGGAGGATGAGGTGGTCGACCCCTTGAAGGTGTTTGTCGGCCAAGGCAGCCTCCTCTTTCATCATGCGCGCGGGATCGGCTTTGGCGTGCTTGCCTTTCAGGTTGGGCGTCTCGGTGTACTGATATTTGGTGTAGCGCGAGAGGCGTTTGTTGTACATCTCCACCCCGTCCTTGACCCAAGGTTGTGAAGTGGCGCCAATGGCAATCAAACTCAATTGCATGCCGCAAAGGTAGGACGGGTATCTTCGCGGCATGATGGATCAGCACATGTTGCGCATGCTGGATTGGGCGCTGGAAGAGGATTTGGGCCGTGGCGATTGTACGTCGAATTCGAGCGTGCCTGCGACCTTGTCCCACGAGGGGTTCATTTTGGCCAAAGAAGCGGGCGTGGTCGCCGGCATAGAGGTGGCGCGCGAAGTGTTCAAGCGCGTGGACCCCAAGGTGGTGTTCGAGGCCAAGGTGGCAGATGGCGCTGCAGTGGAGGTGGGCGACGTGGTGATTCGCATTCAGGGCAACGCACGAAGCATCTTGGGTTCCGAGCGGCTCGCCCTGAACTTCATGCAGCGCATGAGCGGCGTGGCCACCACGACGCGCAAGGCCATGGATGTGCTTGCGGGCACGCCGACCCGGGTCTTGGACACCCGCAAAACCACGCCCGGGCTTCGCGCCTTTGAAAAGTGGGGCGTGAGGTTGGGCGGGGGCGTCAACCACCGCATGGGGTTGTACGACATGATTTTGATCAAGGACAACCACGTGGATTACGCGGGAAGCATGACGGCGGCCCTTGCGGGTGTGCAGGCATACTTCGAAGACGGAGAGCCCCGGGTTCCTGTGGTGGTCGAGGTGCGTTCGATGGTTGAATTGAACGAAGCCTTGGCGGCGTCCGAGGCCGCGGGTTTGAAACTCGAGCGCTTGCTGCTCGACAACTTCTCGCCGGCCCAGGTCAAGGAGGCCGTGGCCCATGTGGCAGGCCGCCTGCCCCTGGAGGCGTCTGGCGGCATCGACTTGTCCAACCTGCGCGCCTATGGCGAAGCGGGCGTGGACTTCGTGTCCATGGGGGCGTTGACGCACAGTGTGAAGAGCCTCGATTTGTCCCTCAAAACCCAACCGACCCTCGGATGAGTTTGCCAGACGGACCTTTTTTTCGTTGGCTGGCCTCGCGCCGGTTCCTTCAGCGTTTGCAAGCGTTCTTGCGGCGACTTCAGCCATGGGGGCAGGAGGGGATGAACGTCTACGACGTCCTTCGGTTTTTCCTCGTGGGCTTGATCAACGGCGCCGTGGCCACGCGGGCTGCCGCCATTTCCTTCCGGCTGTTCCTCGCTTTTTTTCCCGCGGTCATTTTTGTGCTGAGCGTGCTTCCGCACACCCCGCTGGAGACGGAGGCGGTCATGGATGCCCTGTTGTTGCTGTTTCCCGGCGATACGGTGAGCCTTTTCGAGCAAACGGTGGCCGACTTGTTGGGCAAGACGCAAGGGGCGCTGCTGTCCGTCGGTTTTGTGCTGACTTTGTATTACGCGTCGAGCAGCGTCCATGCGGTGTTGTCGGGGTTCAACGAAAGCGCGTTGCTCGACCAAAAAGGAAATCCCTGGCTCATTCGCATCTGGTCCATGTTCTTGCTGGTTCTCCTCGTGGTGCTTCTCGGGGTGGCCGTGTTGCTGATTGGTTTCAGTGGCGATTTGCTGACGTGGATGTCGGGGCGGGGATGGCTGCCTGGGGAATCGCTGAAGTGGTTCAACCTGGCGCGCTGGGTGGGCGCCGTGGCGCTGATCTACAGTTCTGTGACGCTGCTTTACAACGTGGGTCATTGGGACCGCCTGAAGTGGCGTACGGCCACCCCGGGTGCCGCCATGACCACGATTTTGACGGTGTTGCTGTCGGTGGGATTCAGTTTCTTCATCGCCCAATTGAACACCTACAACCGGTTGTACGGATCGTTGGGCACGCTGATGCTGGCGCTGGTCTGGGTCAACGCCAACAGCGCCGTTTTGCTCCTCGGGTTCGAGTTGGACGCAAGCATTGAAAAAGCGCGCCGAGAAGCGCGCGAGAAGTTTTCAGGCTCTGGGGTTTGAGCAACTTCTCAGGGGGTGATTGGGAATCGTGTTGCCGTGAAGTACTTTGAGCCCATGAAGCAATTCTTATCCCTCGGTTTGGCCTTGGTGCTCGGCATGGGCGCCACGTGGGCTCAAAGCAACCCCTTGCTCGGCAAGTGGAAGACCAAAGACGACGAAACTGGTCGCATCAAAAGCATCGTTGAAATCACAGAACGCGACGGCAAGTTTTACGGCCAGGTTGTGGAGCTGTTCCGCCTCCCAGAGGAAGATCAGGATCCGTATTGCGACAAGTGTGAGGACGACCGCAAGGACAAGCGCGTGTTGGGCATGGAAATCGTGCGCGACATGGAATTTGACGAAGAGTGGGAGTGGGAAGATGGCACCATTTGCGATCCCAAGAAGGGGAGCGTGTACGACTGCGAAATGTGGTTTGAGGACGGCGACTACGACACCCTGAAGGTCCGAGGCTACATCTTGTTCTTGTTCCGCACCCAAGAGTGGTACCGCGTCAAGGAATGACCTCTCGGCCTGGTCGAATCAAGCGCCTGTTCCAGTTCGGTTCAGGCGCTTTTTCATTTCGGTGGTCACCTCGGGAAGGCAGCCAAACGTCCAACAACCGCCCAACACGAGGCCTCCGGCAATCCCACCTCGAAGCAGGGCGAGTGCCAGTTGGGCGGGCTGACTCCAGGAGCTCGCGCTGACGGGGATGTCCACAACGAAGGACACGCCAGCCACAACAAGGGCGATGAACCCGACGGTGAACCACTGAAGAGAGAACGGATGGATGCGGAACAACCTCCACATCAGGCTGGTGCGCCAGCCCATGTTCCACACCCCAGTGAGGCCTGTGGCGAGTGCAGCGCCTTCAATGTCCCAGCCCAGCCATTGCATGAAGGCGTAGTTGGTGATCAAGGTCATCACGACCAATCCGAGGTTGATGGGCAGCGCGAGTTTGTAGCGTTCGGAGAACTGCAAAATGGGGCCTGCGGTTCCTCCTGACGCCTCAGCCACAAACGCCATGCCCACGGCCAAAACGACCCAACGAAGTCCTTGGTAATTCTCGGGCAAGGCGAGGTCGAGGGCGGGCATGCCGGCGAGAATGGCCACGAGGATGGCTGCAGTCACGGCGAGTTGAACCCGCGCGGCTTGCTGCAATTGAGGTCCGCTTTGTTTGGCGCCCTGAGCGGCCACGGCCTTGGACGTGAGGGACCGAAGGATGGGCGACATGGCCCGCAAAGGCATGGACACCACGGTGGCAATGAAGAAGGCGAAGGTGTAACGCGGCACGGCGGCAAGGCCGAGCAGGGCCCCCACCATCACGAAGTCGAGGTTCTTCGCCACGGTCCTCGCGCCGTTGTTCATCAGTGCGAACATCCCGTATTCGAAGAACGGACCAACGTCCTTGCGCAGCTCAGGTTGTCCAAGCCGGGCACCGCCACCCCAGGCTTCTCCAAACATCAACACCACCGCAGCGGCGTAGCTGTAGAGGAACCACCGAAAGAACGTCTCGAAGGGCATCAGACCTTGCAGATACAAGACCGCCAGGGCGAGGTAGGTGCCCTTGAGCCAAACCTCTTGGATGACCGTCACGGCGACCGTGCGCATGCGGTGAACAAGGGCGGCTTTGAGGAGCAACATGGCCAAATACGCGCCAGCCATGAACACAAACGCCCCGACGCGATCTTCGAGAAGCCAGCCTGCATTGGCGTCCAAAGCCAGAAGCGCATTTGCCCCCGCAAACGTGGACACTACCCCCACCACCGCCAGCGCCACGGCCGGAAACAGACACAGGGTGGTAAGCATGGCGGACTCGCGCTTGGCGTCAGAGGCGTGAGGCAGGAATCGGAGGATGGCGCTGGGGGAGCCGAGGGCGAGGATTTGGGCCAAAATGGTGCCCCACGCCGTCAAAATCCGCAACAATCCCCATCCTTCTTCAAACCCCTCGAAGGCCTTGGGCAAGACGTACATCGTGTTGATCGCGCCCAGCAGAAGCCCCGTGACCAAGGCCACGCTGTTCCGTGCGGATTGTTTGGCGACAATGCCCATGGTGCAGAGTTAGAAAGAAAAGGACTCCTTCGGGTCCAAGACGACGCAATGTTCGCAGTATTTGGCGTCGGAGTTGTGCACAACGCGATTCCCTTCGGCCGCATACGCGTCCAATTTGCGGGCCAGCCAATCGATGAAGGTTTGGACGTGGTGAGGTTTGATGAGGCGCTCGCCATCGATTTCGAGCATGAGCAGGCCCTCCCGGACGTTTCGTCCCGATCGGATGGCCGCAAAGACCCCGCGTTCTTGGGCTTCGGGCCCCAGCGACGCCAACACCATGGTGGCGTAGACGACGAGTTGAAGCGCCTTGCCTTTGTCTCCTCCTTCCAGTTGTTCCGTCCAGGCGCCTTTGAGCTTGAGCTCCTTGGCTTCGACTTTGCCGGATTTGTAGTCCACCACCCGAGGGACGCCATGCACTTCTTCCCGGCGGTCGGCAAACCCTCGAAACCCCAAGGTTCCGGCCGCAGTGCCAGGGTGTGTGGAGGTCAGTTCTTGCTCCAGTTTGACGATGTGGGGCGCCGGACTGCCTTCGGACAATTCCTTCATTTCTTGACGAAGGAGCTTGAGCAGGGTGGTCCGGGCGATTTCCAGTTGAAGCACGTTTTCACCGCGCTTGACCAGCGCCGCATTGTATTCGCTCTCGAGCGCCTGCTCCAACAGCGAATCGAGGTTCAAACGGACGTTCTCCAAATGGTGCACCTGCAGCACGTGACCCTCCACCTCCGTGAGTCCGTGCTCCATCACCCAGTGCACCACACTTCCGAGGGTGCTGGCCTCCATCGCGGTTTGGATCTCGGTGGCCTGGCCCATTCCATAGAGGTAGCGGTAGGCGAACTCTCGAGGGCACTGCAGCAGGGTGTTGATGGCACTCGGCGACATGCCCTGTGAGGACCATTCTTTCAGTCGCATTCGCATGCCTTCTGACACCTCGAGTTCTGGAATTTCAGGCCGTGCGTCGGGCAAGGGGAGTTGGTGCACCACGTGTTCCACAGACAAGTAGGGATCGCCTTGTGCTTTGTGGAACGACCCTTCCAATTGCATGAGGTAGCGCGAGGGTTCGCCTCCGTCTTTTTTGTCGGACGCACCCCGGTACAGCAGGTGGATCTCCTTGGATCGGTTCATCAGGCGATGGACCAAATACGCGTACCTCGCCTCCCGTTCACGGGGTCCGGGAAGATGCAAGGCATGCCGCAAATCGAGCGGGAGGAAGCTGTCGGGCATGGAGGTTTGGGGTACGGTGCCTTCGTTCATGTCCAGCACGACGATCCGGTCAAAATCCAAAGCACGGGTCTCGGTGAGGCCCATGATTTGGAGTCCTTGGTTGGGCTCGCCCAACAAATCCACGCGCTCTTGACGAAGCAACCGGCGAACCATGGCACGCACTTCCTTGGCATGTGTCATCGGTGCATGGGCCTCTTGGAGTCGCTTCATCACGGCCAGTACGGTTCGGAAGCGGCGCCATCCGGCAGGAATCCATGGCACGGCGCGTTCCTGGTCGTCCTCCATGTCTTCGGAGAGGGTTTGGGGCAAAGACTCCATGCGGCGTTCCAGGGTCTGTGCCCAAGACGACACGGCGTCGAGGAAGTCCGTGGCCTCGTCGGTTTTCAGCGCACTCAGGTCATCCAGTGCTTCGGCCCACTTTGGTGCGCGCTGTTCGCGGAAGTCGTCGGATTTGACCCACGCGCGATGGGCCTTGGCCAACCGATGAATGGCCTTGCTCACCTGTTTTCGTCCGGGACCGGGTCCCGAAACGTGGAGCATCACTGGGTGTGCATGCAAGGCTTGGACGTGTTCGAGCCGCCAACCAGTCCCTTGCGTTTCGAGCATCATGAACACGTGCTCCACGAACGACACGACCGGGGTCTCATGCAGGGCCACCCCCATGGTGACGTTGATGCCATTTGGCTGGGGAGGCAGGGCTTGCAGCAAGGTCCCCAAGCTGCTCCCGTCTGGCAAAATCACCAGCGTTCGGTCCAACTCGTCTGGGGACAAAGATCCGACGAGGTTACGTACGTATTGGGTTTGGCTGACCGTGGAGGAGCATGCCACGGCGCGAACGTCAGGGGGTGTTGTTGAGATGGTGGCCCGCGGAAAGACCGCGTCGGTGCCACGGTGCTTTCGCACGAACAGCCCCGCTTCGTTGTGGACGTCGTCGACGTAGCTCGCGTCGGCATCCCACATGACTGTCAATCTGCCGCGTTTGTTCCACTGCGCGAGGCATTGCCACTCGGCGGTGCTCATGGTCGCAAGGCCCGCCGCCAACACGTGGTCGACGTCCAAGCGGCCTTTGCCCTCCGCCACGCAGCGGGTCAGGTGAGCGCGCGTGGCCATGCCGTCTTGCGCCAACGCTTCGTTCAGCAAGCCATACATGGCGGGCAAGCGACGCCATTGGCGCTCGAACGATTTTTGGTCTTCCGACCAAGGCTCTTCCCCAAAGCTCCAATCCTCGATGCCTTGGATGTCTGCCAAATTTTGGAAGACGCGGTGCACGTCGGCCAATTCGTGGTCGACGGCCGCAAAATCGCCCAGCACGACGGTGGCCCAAGGCACAAACCTGTCAAAGCTCAATTCCGGCTGGTCGGCATGCACGAGGTGGTAGAACCGCGCCAGGACTTCCAAGGGGTCGGCCGCCGTCCACGGGGAGGAGTCTTCGACAAAGCCGCTGAGGGCATAAAATTTGGGCAGGCGGACGGGGGCTTCCAGCCGTTCTTGGAGGGCTTTACGGATGCGGGACATGGCCCGGTGGCTGGGCAGCACGACAGCGAGTCGGTGCAGCTTTTGGGCATCGCAAAGGGGGTGGGCCAAGATGGCGTCCACGACTTCATCCAAAAACGAAGTGCCTTGCAGTGTTTTCTTGGGTCGTGGGGGGTGGCTCATCAGCCCCTCAAGGTAAAGCCATTCCTCACGAATGTCCAGAGCTCACGGCGTCCGGATTTGGTGAGTGTTGCACGCTTCAATTCGCCCCAAATCGACCGTTCTTCTTTCTCCTCAGGCATGTCGGGCGCCACCGGCGGCGCCACGGGCCGCTCTTCAAACGCCGGCACACTCGACTCGGGGTCGATGCCGTGCGCGTTCAAAATGCCGAGCAATTCGTCGCTGACACGGTACCGCTCCTTGGCCTGCTCTTGGTAACCCAATTGCTCTTCCAGCAAACCGAGGTTGTTCCATGTCACCGCGTCTTCGGGGTCGAGCTCGAGGGCTTTCTTGTAGTCCTCGATGGCGCCGTGGGTGTCTCCCGTGGCTTGTTTCATCCATCCGCGAGAACTGTAGCGGTAGCTGTAGTCCGGCTGGGTGTTGGCCGCGCGGTTCAACCACGTCAACGCCACTTTTTTTTCCCCACAGTGGAAATGACAGACCGCCCGGTCGTGCATGGCGTCGGGGTCGGTCACGTCGTCCGACCACCACGCCATCCACGCTTCAAGCGCTTCAGGCCAGGCGTGACGTTTCATCGCCGCCTCTGCACGGGCCTTGGAGTTGTCAGCGTTGGGATTGTAAGAAGGTTTCATGGTCAGGCCAATCGAAATGCGAAATTGGGGCAATTTCGCCTTATGCAGTACCCCGTGTACCTTCAATTGTCAGGAACGGAGAATGTGTATGCCATTCAAGGGCCGGACCGGTTTTGGGAGTGCATTCCTCTGGGAGCCCAAACCCTCTGCCACGACCTCATCGCCACGACTTGGCCCGAGCGTCAACGGATCCGTGACATGGTTGCCGACGACGGGCCGTGGGAAAGAATTGACCGCGCCGCGTTTGAGGCCCAATGGAACAAGGGAAATTGCGACATGGAATCGACCGCCATCCCCCTCGATGTGCTTGAGCACGTGGAACTGGCGCCGTACACCACGTTTGGCATCGAAGCCAAGGCGCGTTGGTTTGCGGATGTGACCTCCGTCGGTGGACTTCGGGCGGCTTTGCATTGGTCCCGTGCCCATGAAGTGGACGTATTCGTGCTGGGGGGAGGAAGCAACATGTTGCTGCACGGCGACGTGGAGGCCTTGGTGCTCCGCATCCAAATCCGCGGCGTTGAAGTGCGTTCCGACGACGGCCGCCATCTGGAAGTCGCCGTGGGCGCGGGAGAGGTCTGGCACGATTTCGTCATGCACACCCTCGACCAAGGGTGGGGAGGGTTGGAAAACCTCTCGCTCATTCCTGGCAGTGTGGGTGCCAGTCCCATGCAGAACATCGGGGCCTACGGCGTGGAAATCCGTGATCATTTTGCCTGGCTGGACGCCGTGCGCATTTCAGACGGTGCCCTGCAGCGATTCGAGGCAAAGGATTGCGCCTTTGGGTACCGGGAAAGCGTGTTCAAACGGGAAGAAAAGGGCAAGTGGATATTGGTGCAGGTGGCCTTTCATTTGGATCGGGAAAGCCCGCTACGGATGGACTACGGCGTGATCGAGCAGGAGCTTCAACACCTGCCAGAGGCGGAACGCACCCACCGAGATGTGAGCGAGGCCGTCATCCGCATTCGCCAATCCAAACTGCCCGACCCTGCGCAGATTGGAAACGCAGGCTCTTTCTTCAAGAATCCCACCATCCCTGCGGAGCAAGCGAAAGCGCTCTTGGCCACCCATCCCAACATGCCGAACTATCCTCAGCCATCCGGGGAGGTGAAGCTCGCTGCGGGCTGGCTCATCGAACAGGCAGGGTGGAAAGGCCACAACCGGACCACCCATGGCGTGCACGACCGCCAAGCGTTGGTGTTGGTGCACTTTGGGGGCGCGACCGGAAAAGAGGTGTGGGACTTGGCCCTGGACGTCATGGCGTCGGTGAAGGACCAGTTTGGGGTGTCCTTGGAGCCCGAGGTCAACCAGGTGGGATTGCAGGACTGACCCTTCAGTATTCCACGCAGGGGTGGTAGGGCGGTCGCGGATCGCGACGGCGGGCGACATCCCAGAAGTACTTCACACTGAATTCGTGTGAACCCGCCGTACCGAGCACGCCGAGGCGGTTCAAGGTGATGTCGTAGCTGTATCCCATTTTGAAGTTACGATTGCCAAAGCCAAACACGAAGCTCAACGCATCCACATCCATGCTTCCATCCGCCGCCGTCAGGACAGGCAGGCCGCGGTACCACACGCCGAGGGTGAACAAATTCATGTCGTAATAGGCACCCACATCGAGCTGGTTGCGGTCGCCTTGTTGCATGTATTTCCAAGACACGACCACGTCGCGACGGAACTGACCGCGTGGACCGCGGGCCAATTGAATGCGCGCACCTCCGTGTCCCGTGTAGAGCACGGCAAGCTGTTCAGGCAGGGCAGGGTTCAAGCTCACATTGGGGGAGGTCAAGTGGTTGGCCGAAGCCCCAAACCACATCCGACGCGACAGCAACATGAATCCTGCACCCATGTCCATGTATTGCGTTCCCACCCCCAAGCCTTGTTCGACAGATACGTCGGCGAAGTCACGCAAGATTTGGTCCATGAACACGAGGTTGGTCATGTCGATGCTGCGGGCCCCGAAGCCCAGTTGCATCCCCGTCCTCAAATTGAGGCGACGTCCCAAACGGAGGTTGTGCGACGCTTGTCCCATGAACTGGATGCGGTTGAGCGCGCCCGCGCCCGCTTGTTCGTTGCTCAACAGGAACCCAAAGCCCATGCGTTTGTCCAACGAGGGACGATCGTAGGCCAAGTGAAAGCCCGTGAAAGCCTGCGGCAGTCCCGTCCATTGTGCACGATACAACGAGGCCAAACGCGCCTTGCCTGACACCCCAGCATATGCGGGATTGAAGGACGTCGGTGCAGCGTTGAACTGCGTGAACTGCTGATCCTGGGCGTGCGCCACAGTCCCCGACGTGCAGAGGCACGCGAGCACGACCGCTGAGGCGGCGAGCTTCGAAATCGAGGGCAGGGAAAAGCGCATGGGATGATTTACGGGAGAGTGAAGGGAAGAGTTACATCAACGGGCCAGCAACGTCACGTTGCCGAGTTGCTGAAGACGCTCGCCATTGCTGAGGGTGGCCGTGGCTTTCCAAGCATAGACGTCTGTGGCGGCCAATTTGCCTTGCACGTAGCCGTCCCATCCAATGCCAACTTCGTTGCTGTGGAAGATCATTTCACCCCATTTGGTGAAAACCATCAATTCGTATGTCTCGATGCCCACGTGCATGGGGCGGAAGACGTCGTTGTCGTAGCTGTTGGCGTCGTAGTACCCTCCAGTCGACCCCGTTGAGCTCGGGGTGAACGCATTGGGGAACACCATCATCCCTCCTTCCTCGGCCAACACGGCCTCAGGCAGCGTGAAGGTCGTCGAACAGCCCCAGGTGTTGTCGGCCGTCAACGAGACGTCGTACACACCTGCCTGGAGGTATTCGTGAATTGGGGTTTCAGCGATGCTCGTGGCGCCGTCGCCAAAATCCCACGAGTATTGGGTGGCTCCTTCAGACAGGTTCAGGAAGAACACGGGCTGGCCGGGCACCATCACGTGGTTGGGATTGAGTGAAAACGCCGCCTGCGCGGTGGGGAACACCTCCACCACAGCCGAGTGCGATTCCACCAACGCGGAGCCGTCGAACCCTTCCACGTGCAACGTTACGTCGTACACGCCAGGTTCGTTGAATACGTGGACGGGGCTGTCGTCGCTGCGGACCGATCCGTCTGAGAACTCCCAGCGGTAGCTGCTGGCGTATGTGCTGAGGTTTTCAAACTGCACGGTCAAGGGCGCGCAGCCGGCGCCTTCTCCGGTAAAGCCGATGGTCGGGCTGGGGGCCACAATCTGAATGGCCGTGCTCGCCACGGAGGAGCAGTAGCCGTTGTCGACTTCCAAGGTGATGTCGTACGTCCCCCACGTGTCGTACGCATGGGGTTCAGGCTGGGCCTCGTAGCTGACCTGCCCATCGCCAAACGTCCAGTAGTGGCTGGCACTCTCGCCCGCCATGGAGGTGTTGGACAACGTGACGGTCGTAGCCGGGTACGTCATTTGTGTGGAGCTCGTCACAAAATCGGCCGTCGGTGCGGCAAACACCTGTACAGAAACCTGGGCGGTGTCTGTGCAGCCGTAGATTGATTCTGCGACCAACGACACCGTGTAAGTCGCATCTTCCCCAAGCGTTGTGGTAAAGACGTGACTGGCGTGGGCGGTGGCGCTTTGGCCTCCATCTCCAAAGTCCCACGTGTAGCTGGCTGCACCGTCGCTGAGGTTGAGGAAATCCACTTCGAGCGGAGCACACCCTGTGAAGCCGCCTTCAATGTGGGCGTTCACCTGTGGCAACACCTCGATGTACGCCACATCCTGGCTGGAGCACCCGGCGGAGGTGGATGCGGTCAACACCGCGGCGTACGTCAACACGTTGGACGTGGGGTTGAAGTACTCGACTGTGTGTTCCAAGGCGGGTTCGTCGCTGTTCAGCCCCGTGCCGTAGCTCCAGATGTAGGCCTCGCCGCCCACGCTTTGGTTGCCAAACGTCACTTCCAGCGGGTAGCATCCGACTTGGTCGAGCACCTCGATGTCTGCAATGGGCGTCGCGTGAACCTCAACCTCGTGGCTGGTGCTGTCCGCACAACCGTACGTGCTGGTTGCATTCAATTGAATGGTGTACACGCTGCTGGCGTCTGCGTCCGTGTCAAAGAGGTGACTGGGCTGGGCGCTCGAGGAAGTGGGGCTTCCATCTCCGAAATCCCACGTGAAGGTGCCGTTGGCGTTGGTGCTTTGGTTTACCAACGTCAACGTCAACGGGGCACAGGCAGGCGCCGGAGCCACGAAGTCAGCCGTCACCTTGGGGAACACGGTGTGGTTCACGGAGGTGTGGGCCTCGCATCCAAAAGCGGTGGTGGCGGTTTGGACCACCTCCACGACCATCGGCTCGAAGTTGTCGTTGTCAAAAGCGTGCGTGCCTACAGAATTGGCCGCAGGTCCAGTGCCATCGCCCCAGTCCAGCGTGACTTCGTCGGCGTACATGCTGGCATCCAAAAGCGCAATTTCTGTGCCTGCACAGGCAGCCATGTCGGACAGCGTGAAGTCAGACACAGGGGTGTGGTGCACGGTGGCCGTCACTGTGGAATGGGCTTGGCAACCAAAGGGAGAGGTGATGCTCAAGCCCAAGGTCAATTCCTCGTCCTGTCCTTCAAGGCCCACAAACGTGCGTTGAAGGTCCACCCCCTCAAACGTGTCTCCTTCGGGCAACGTCCATGTAATGTTGTGGTTGCTCGCGCCGGCATAGCCTTCGGCCGTCAAGTCGGACTGCCAAGGGGCACATCCTTCCAATGCCCCAACGGGGTTGGCAACCACTTCGGGGTACACTTCCACGGCGAGGGTGTGGGCGTCGGTGCAACCGCCTTCGGCCTCCACGGTCAAAGTCACGGCGCGGGAGATCAAGTCAAAGCCTTCCAGCTCAAACGTGTGTTCGTGCGCGGTGTCGTTCAATCCTGAGGCTGTGGTGGCATCGCCGTAATTCCAGGCGTACGTCGTGGCGCGCTGACTCATTTCCTCGAAGGTGACGGTCAATGGCGCACATCCGCTCTGGATGTCTGCCGTGAATTCGGCCACGGGGCTCGGGTTCACGGTGACCTCACGCGCCACCGAACCGGGACAGCCAAAGCTGTTTTCCGCCTCCAGCGTCAAGGTGAAGGTCACCGGCGCGTCCGTGTTGTTTTCAAACACGTGCACGGGGTTCGGCACCATGGAGTTGGGTGTGCCGTCGCCAAAAGACCACATGTGGTTTTGGGCCCCATTGATCTCAGGCGCCATCATCGAGAAGGGAGAGCACGCTTCGGTTTGGTCCAAGACCATGTTGAACAACGCTTCAGGCTTCACAGTGACCGGTGCGCCTGTGGTGTCGTGACAACCGTTGGCGGCATACGCAATCAGTTGCACAGACTCAGCCTGGAGGAATCCCGTGGTGTTGGTGAATACGTGGGTGGGTTCCACCTCTTCCGAAAAGGTGCCGTCTTCAAACAACCACTTGTAGCTTGTGGCGCGCGCGCTCTCGTTGGTGAACACGGGCGTGAAAGGCGAACATGCCGCGGGCGACACCGAGAAAGTGGCGTCTGAACTCGGCAGGGTTCGCACTTCGAGGGTGGCTTCGGTGGTGCATGCAAATTCGTTGATGGCTTGTGCCGTGACAGGGTACATCACTTCCACGGTCGGATCTCCCAAGTAAATGTGGGACACCACGTCCCCGTCGCCTCCGTTGTCGTCGCCAAACGTCCACACGACGCTGCCGTTGCTCGTGGCAGAAAAGTCCACAAACAGCGGAGAGCATCCCTCTGTCACGTTGCTTGAAATGTCCAGGTCAGGCGTCTCGCGCACCGTCACTTCCTGGGAAGTGCTCGCTGCACAGTACGGGTCGCTGACCTCCAACGTGACGGTAAAATCCCCCCCACCCATGAACATGTGTTCAGGGTGACGGTCCGACGAGGTCCCAGCGTCGCCAAACGCCCAATTCCAACTCACGAGCGTGTCGCTTCCGTTGGGCAAGCTCAAATCGGTGAACGCTGTCGTTTCGCCTTCACACACCGCACCGGCAGTGAAGCTGGCCACAGGGGAAGGGTGGATGTCCACGGTTTCGTTGACCATGCGCACGCAACCATTGGTCGCTGTGACGGCCAACCCAAACAAGTGGCTCCCCACTGTTGTCAACTCAATGTCCGCGACTTCAGGGCCCGCCACGGTGCTGCCGTCGGGCAACGTCCACTCGTACGAGATGCCCTCGCGGACCGCTTCTTCGGCATCCACCGTCAGCATGTCGCAGCCTTGCGTGTCTGAAAGGACAATGTTGGCTTGCGGCTTGGGCTGTACCTCAATCTGGTGGATGGCTTCCGCCACGCACGACTCCGATTGGTTGTCCAATCCCACTTGCACGGTGAGGTCATACACGCCAGAGGTGTTGTATGTCCAAGTCATGTTGCCCGTCTGCGAGGGGTACCAATATTGATCGGTGCCGTAGAAGTCCCACTCAAACCAATCTGCACCAGCTGCAGTGGCGGTGAACTCCAAGCTTTCGCCCTCGCACACGAAGGTGGGGCCAGCGACCTCGGCCGTCAAGGGTTCGCGCACCACGATGGTGATCTCCTGTTCGTCGATGCCGCAGTAGTTCTCAATGGCGAGGGAGATGGTGTACTCACCTACGCCTGGGAAGGTGAGTGTCACTGGATCGGAGTTGATCCAGGGGCGCCAGTCAATCTCACTCGTTCCGCTGGGACCAAAAGGGCCTCCAAAGTCCCAGCGCTCCTTGCGCTGCTGGGTGTTGCCGTTGTTGAAGCACACCATCTCGGAGACGTTCCACAAATCGATGGTGTTTTCAGGCCAGCAAAGCACGGTGGCCGAGGCGTCAATCAAGGGGTTGTCTCGGTCCCAAATGTTGATGTAGTCGATGGTCACGGCGGCGGGCACACCAAACTCAGAGGTTCGACATGCGTTGGTGGCCGTCAAATTCACCTCGCGTTGACATCCCGTGGTGAATGCGTCGTACAAGTGATCGACCGTGGCGCCTTCGTTTGAAGCCCCAGCGGTCAAGGTGGTGCCGTCGTCAAAGGTCCACGTGAATTCGGTGTCTGGAGTGACGTTGGTGGAGCCGTTGACAAAGCTCAACGTCGCCGGGGCGCACGCGCCGGTGGGCCATCCTTCAGGCACCACGATGGCGGGGTTGACCAGCACACTCTTTTCCAGAATGGCCGAGGCCGAACACGCAGCCGTCGTGAAGGTCAAATTGTAGGTGGTGTGCTCTTGGTAAGCGTAGGTGTGGCTGATGGCATTGAGGTTGTCCCAAACCGCAAAAAATTCCGGTGCCGAGCCGTCGCCCCAGTTCACCGTCACGTTGGTCCAGGTCCCTTGCGTCAGCGGGAAAAATTCAAAAGGGGTGTTGCCGTCGTTGCACTCGAAGTACACGGGGTCCGCCGTGGCCACACCGTCGCCATCGAGCAGGGTGCCACATTGAGCCCATGCGCCAGAAGGCGCGGACAACGCAAGCACCCCGGCCATCGTGACCAGGGTGGA
The DNA here is from genome assembly GCA_002863145.1 of Flavobacteriales bacterium. Lineage (GTDB taxonomy): Bacteria > Bacteroidota > Bacteroidia > Flavobacteriales_D > Sanyastnellaceae > UBA11663. The sequence goes on along the minus strand of PKDW01000127.1, from coordinate 6,969 downwards.
AATTTTCGCAAACTGTTTTGCTTTCAACATGCTCTCGCGTACGGGCGAGGGCTGCTCAAGGTTACATCAGTGGGGGTTCTGAAACGCAGGATTCTGCGTGAACACCGTGTCCGTCAAGGTGTGGAGGAAAGCAATGAGGTCCGCTTTTTGGGACGGCGCCAAGGCCAACCCCCCCGATCCAAACTTCATGAAAGGATCGATTGTCGAAGACGCCACCCCGCCGGAGTTGTAGTGTTCGACAACTTCCTCCAGGGTTTGGAACCGGCCGTCGTGCATGAAGGGTCCGGAGAGGGCCACGTTGCGCAACGTCGGGGTGCGGAAACGTCCTGAATCCAGGGGGCTTCCGGTGACCAAAGCCCGCCCTGGATCGGCCTCGAAACTCGGGTCGAGTCCGTTGTTGTGGAACAGATGGTCCGTGAATTGAAGCCCGGCTTCCCCGTGGCAGTGAAAGCAGTCGGCCCCGAATTGACCGCCGGGCACGACTTCTGGATCGCCGCCTTCCCGGAGGAACATCTGGTAGCCGTTGTATTCGCTGTCGGTCAAACTCGCTTCCCCGCGCCGCCACTGGTCAAATTTGCTGTCCGAGCTGATCATGATGCGCACAAACTGGGCAATCGCCTTCGACACCAAATCCGCCGTGATCTCGGTGGTCCCAAACGCATCGAAGAAGCGTTGCGGGTAATCGGACTCGGTGTCGTCGTTGGCCAAACGAGCAACGGCCTCAGACCAAGGCAGGTTCATCTCGTCGGGGTGGGGGATGGGCTCGAAGATTTGTTCTTCCAGCGTAAGCGCCCGCCCGTCCCAGAAATAGGACGACGCCCAGCCCATGTTGATCAGGGCCATGGCGTTGCGGGTGCCAATGGCGCCTGTCACTCCGGTGCTGTAGGGTTCGGGATCCGCAAAACTGACCTCGGGCAAGTGGCACGTGCCACAAGACATGGCGTTGTTTTCGCTGAGCCGGGTTTCCCAAAACAGCATGCGCCCCAAGCGCACCCCTTCTTCCGTCAACGGGTTGTCGGCAGGGAGGTCCATGGGAGGGAAAAACGGCGGAATCTCGAGGGGGTAGGGTGTTGGATTCCACACAGGCTCAGGGCCGTGACAATCACACCCCACAAGGGTCAAGCCGCCAAGAAAGAGGCCCAAAATGAATGTGGTTGACACGCGCATCACGCAGAAAATTACGGCTGGATGGACCAGGCGTTTTGGTAGAGGTCCACCCAACGAATGGCGAGGGGCAAGTTGTTGCCTGTGTGGGTCTCAGGATCGATTTCAGGGTCGATGGTGTCGTTCACGCCGTGGAGGCATTCGTAGGCATCCAGCACCAGCGTGATGTTGTGATCCTTGCTCCCGCATTCCAGCAACCAGGGTTCTTCCCACATCAACTCGGTGGTCCGGAAGGTCAGGTCGTCGCCGGCGTGGTAGGTAAAAAGCGTGTTGGGTTCCGTCAGCAGCCGACCTTCGTACACGCTGAAGATGTATCCCGCAGCCCAGCCCCAGTGCAAACCGGCAGAGCCGGTGTAGCCGAGGGGATGGTCGGGGTCGGTGTATGAGGCGGGGTCGACATCCACATTTCGGTCTTCGGGCACGCCCAAGCCCATGCGTAAGCCATCGATGGTGCGGTCACCCTCTCCGGGAATGGTCAAAACGGCATGGGCGTCGTCCTTGCTGAAGTCGATGCGGGCCACTGTGTCAATGGGGAGCCAACCTTCGTCCACGTCGTGAATGGCGAAGTCGCTGACGTAGCACTCCAAGCGCTCCAACTGCACCGGGCGGCCTTGGACATCTGGCGCGGATTCTCCGATTTCGTATGGACTTCCGTTCCACACCACGTCGTAGGCAATGCGGATTTCGGCGTCTTTTTGACGGGTGCAACCTGCGGTGGCCAAGAGCGGAACCAAGGCGCAGATGCCCAAGTGCTTCAACGGAGTGAATGGAATCTTCATCGTGCGAGGTTAGAACCCCTAATTTGCGCCAAAAGTTGCCCGTCCCGTGCAACGTCTCATCACCATGAAGTCTCCCAAGTCGTTTGAAGTGGTTCGCGCCTCTGCCGGAAGTGGCAAGACTTACCGTTTGGTCAGCCGGTACCTCGCGTGCTGTTTGGCGGTGGATGACCCCCGTGTGTTTCGGCACGTCTTGGCACTGACCTTCACCAACAAGGCGGCGTGGGAGATGAAGGAGCGCATCTTGTCAGACTTGGCCAAGGTGGGGTCAGGCAAGGCCTCGGCGTCTTTTGTGACTGAGCTCTCGGACCAAACGGGCCTCCCCGCCAACACCTTGGCCGCCCGCGCCCGAGCCTTGCGCGCCACCATGCTTCACCGCTACGGGGAGATGGCGGTCATGACGTTGGACAGTTTCACCAACCGCTTGGTGAAGAGCTTTGCGCGCGATTTGGCCTTGGATCAAGACTACCGCATTGAGCTTGACCAAGACCGCATTGTCGATGAGGCCGTGGGCAACCTGCTCGACCGCGTTGGCACCCCAGGTGAGGAGGCCCTGACGGCCTTGCTCAAGGGCTTTGCCCGACTCCAGGTGGAAGAAGAGAAAGACAGCCGCATCCGCCATCCCTTGACCACGTATGGCAAGGAGGTCTTGAAGGAGGGCATGCGCAATGCGCTGGAAGCGTTGGGCGACATGACGCCCGCGGATTTCAGCACCTTGTCAAAGGCGATTCGCGCAGAGGTCAAGCGGGAGGAGAAGGAGCTTGCGGCCAGGGTGGCCAAGGCCTTGATAGCCTTGCGTCGCGAAGGTCTGACCAAAAAAGACGTGTCCCGAGGTTCCTTGATCTCATGGCTCGAAAAGAACCGTCGCGGCGAAGCGGTCGCACCCACGCCGACGTTGCAGACCATGTTTGACGACGGAATCTTCACGACCAAAACGGCCCCCGACCACATCGTGGATGCGGTGGCGCGCGTGACCCCGGATGCGGAACACGTTCTCGAACAGGTCCAGCACATGGTGCCCGGCACCAGCCGCGGGGAGTCCCACATGTTGCGCAAGCGCATCCTTCACAAAGTGGATTTGGTGGGCACCTTGGCGGTGATTGCCGAAGAGATGGAGAAGGTGCAAGAGGCGAGAAACGTCCGAACCTTCCACGCCCTTCACGAGCGGGTGGCGCGCGTGGTGCGTCACAACCCCGTGCCGTTCCTGTTTGAACGCATGGGCAGCCGGTACCGCCACGTGTTTGTGGATGAATTCCAGGACACGTCGGTGACCCAATGGCAAAACTTGATCCCGCTCGTGGACCACGTCTTGGCCGAACGCCACAGAACCCTCGTCGTGGGTGACGGCAAGCAGGCCATCTACCGTTGGCGCAATGGCGACTACAGGCAGCTGTTGAATTTGCCGCGTATCGTGGACGACGAAGAAGGCGCTTTTGCCGACGCCGAGCAGACCTTTCGCGACGCCCTGGACGACCAGGTGCTCGAGTCGAATTGGCGCAGCGGCGAGGCCATTGTGACGTGGAACAACGCGTTTTTTGGGGCGTTGCAGCACCGCCTTCCGCCCAGTTTGCAGGCGGTCTACGACGACCAAGCCCAAACCCCCGAACACAGCTTCCAGGGACAAGTCCACATTGAGGCCGTCCAAGATGCCGACAAGGACACGCGGGAAGTTTTGTTGAACGACGCCTTGGTGGCGCGACTGCGACATCATGCCTCGGACGAGGGTGGCGGGTTCAACTGGTCCGACATGGCCATTCTCGTGCGCACCAACAAGCAAGGTGCGCGCATCGCGCAACACATGCTCAACGAGGGAATCACTCCCCAAACCGAAGACAGCTTGCATGTCGGGCGTCATCCCGCCGCGCTGGCTTTGGTGGCCTTGACCCGATGGGTGGTGGATCCCAACGAAGACCGTCACGCCACGGCGTGGTTGCAATGCGTTGCCGCGCTGGAGCCCGAGCGCATTCGGGAATCGGAAGTGTTGGACGAGCATGTGGTGTGGACAGAGGTGGAGATCGACGGCAAGACCAAGCGCGTCAGTACCTTCCATGCCGAAGCGATGATGGATGCCCTCTATCCGGATTTGCGTCCCTTGGAGTACGCCCACGGTCCCTTGGTCGCTTGGGTGGGTCACGTGTGCGACGTCTTGGGCGCGACTGGCCGGTTCGACGCCTATGTCGAAGCCTTGATGGAGATGGCCCTCGAGGTCACAGGCACCGAGGAGGGCGGTTTGCGGGGCTTCTTGCGAACGTGGGACCGCGTGGGTCACGCCCGGTCCATTGTGGCGAGTGGTGGCCGAGATGCGGTCCAAGTCATGACGGTCCACAAGGCCAAGGGCTTGGCCTTTCCTGTGACCATCGTCATTGCAGGCGACAACAAGGCGCGCGAAGTCAAAGGCCACGTTCCCGTGGTGCTCGATCCGACCTCGGGTACGGATTTGCCTGCGGCGTTGCTTCGGGTTTCGGACATGAAAGACACGGCCTTGCACGACCTCGCAGAGTCGGAACTGGACGCCGCGCTGCTCGACCAAATGAACATTGTTTACGTGGCCATGACCCGTCCCGTGGAGCGTCTCGACGTGCTGGCTGAGACCGCCAAGCTCGAGTTTGACCGTGCGGAACCGGCCTCCGTGAGCCAATGGGTGTTGGCCTGCACAGAGGACGTCACGGGCGCGCATTTTCACGCCCACGGCGATGCGGTGGCGCGAGGCGTCAACGATCGTTTGGCCGCCTCGGCAGCAGAGGAGGAGGACACGGCGGTGGTGTCGACCCGTTTGAATTTGGGGGAGCAAGCGGCGCAACGCGTGGTCATGGCCCGGCCACAGGTGTCCCAGGTGCACCCCGACGGCCTTGTGGAGGCAGAGCTAGGGACGCTGGTTCACGACCTGCTGGCCGAAGTCCAAACCGCCGAAGATTGGCCCACCGTTCGCACAAGGTTTGCCTCGCGTTGGTCCTTGGAAACCAAGGACCGAGAGCAGGTGCTGACTTGGGCGGACAAGGTGTTCTCCGAACCCAAGTCGGCGGCGTTTTTTGAGGTTGGTGCGACGGTGGAATGCGAGCCAGAATGGATGGATGTGGAAGGGCCCATGCGTCCGGACCGGGTGGTCCAAAACGACGAGGGCTGGCACGTCGTGGATTTCAAGTCGGGCGAGGTGGATGTGGAGAAGCACGCCAAGCAGGTTCGCCGCTACATGAATGCCCTTGCAGACCTCGAGTCCACCACTCCACGCGGCTGGATCTTGTACTTGGACCCTTGGCGGCTTGTGGAGGTTCCTGCGAACGCCGCACCTCGTATCTTCGAAGCTGACTGAGTCGTTTCCCGTCGACCGGTCTCCAAAGGAACCTGAATTCATGACGAACTGTCTTCCCTCTCCCGTCCGAATGATCGGGGCTTGCTTCGCCCTGTGGATCATGTCTTCCAGCGCAACATGGGCCCAAACGACCTACAAGCAAATGCCCGACGATGCAGGCGTGGTGGCCCCCCAGCCACCCACCCGCGCCGGAGCGTGTGCCCCGGCCACAGCCCTGCGTGATTTGGAATGGAACAACGTTCGGGCTTTGATTGAGACTGGCGGCACGTTGTGGCATGAGCGCGCCAACTGGCGGGGCTCGTACATCGTCCCGAAGGAAGACAATGTGTCCACCGTGTTTGCAGGGGGGCTTTGGCTGGGTGGCATCAGCCCAGATCAGCAATTGAAATTGGCGTCAGTCATGCACCGTCGAAACGGGAAAAACGACTTTTGGCCAGGCCCACTGACCAACGACGGCTCCGCCGAGGTGGACGTCACCGTGTGCGACCAATACGACCGGTTTTTCATCTCCATGCGCGCAGACGCCCAGCGTCACCGCCAGTACTACGATGCCGTCGCAGGGGGCACGGTGGAGGAGGATTTCCCTGACGGCTACGCCATGCCGGCCTACTTCCGGGAGTATCCCGCCCACGGCAACACGGCCATCAACCAAGATTATTACCTCGCGCCGTTCAAGGATTACGACGGAGACGGCAATTACATCCCTGAAAACGGAGACTACCCTTGGTTTGACTTTTTGCAAGAAATCGACTGCAGCAACCGGAAGCGCGAGGACATCGTACCGCTTTACGGGGACCGCAACTTCTACTGGATCTTCAACGACAAGGGCAACATTCACACCGAATCCCAAGGCGAGCCCATCGGCATGGAAATCCGTGCGCAAGCGTTTGCGTTCTCCACGAACGACGAGATCAACAACATGACCTTCAACAACTACGTGCTGATCAACCAGGGCACGCAGACGTTGACGAACACCTACATGTGCCAGTGGGTGGACAGCGATTTGGGCGGCATCAACGACGACTACGTTGGCTGTGACGTGCAACGGGGTCTCGGCTACACCTACAACGGCGATGCCTTCGACGAGTCGGATTCCTTCTCAATCGGGTACGGGGAGAACCCGCCTGCGTTTGGGGTGGACTTCTTTGAGGGGCCGTACCAAGACGCGGACAGCATCGACAACCCACTGACGGACAACTTCAGCAATGCCGTGGATTCGCTCGGCATCCCCTACGAGGGCATTGGCATTGGCTACGGCGACGGCGTGGTGGACAACGAACGCTTCGGCATGCGTCGCTTCATCTACTTCAATTGGGGAAGCGGTCCCAACTCCCTGCCCACACAAGCGGGTCATTTCTACAACTACATGCGCGGGTACTGGAAGAATGGCCAGCGCATGGCTTTTGGGGGAGATGGTTTGAATCCGGGCACGGGTGCAGATTTGGAAATTCCAGCGGACTACATGTTCCCGGGAGACACGGACCCTGCCCAGTGGGGAACGGAAGGCGTGCCCGTGGGTCCATGGTCTGAAGTGGGCACGGGGAACCCTCCGGGCGACCGTTTGTTCTTGCAGAGCGCCGGCCCCTTCACCCTTGAGCCTGGCGATTACAACAACATCACTGTGGGGATGGTGTACGCCCGTGCCGAGGGCGGTGAACCGTTTGAGAGTGTGAAGTTGTTGCGCATTGCGGACGACAAGGCACAGGCGCTGTTTGACAA
>PKDW01000100.1 GCA_002863145.1 Flavobacteriales bacterium | reverse complement strand
GCTTGATTTCAAGGGGTTGCAGGGTTTGTGCTCGTTGGCATTCCAGCAAGTCAGTTCAGCTGACGGCGGTTGTCTTCGACGCCTGCGGCCTTCTGCATGGTGTTCAACACTGTGAAGGGGAAGTTCGTGCGTGCCCTTGAGGCGAGCGTGCTTTGTTCTTCCAAGTAGCTGTCCTTGGTGCCGGCTGGCGTGACCTTTTGTGGTGCAATGACCCAGACGCCGTGCGTGCCCACGATGGGGCTGGACATGTTGCCCACAGGAATGGACAATGCAGCACCAGCCACTTTGGGCTCGGTGGATGCTCCGCTTCCGCGCACCGTGGGGAACTTGACGCTCAAGTCACGTCCCGTCTTTACCGTTTCGCCGATGCCTTCGGCCACCTCTTCGAGACTGGCACCGTCCATTTTGGAGGCGTAGAGCTTGCCTTTCGCTTCGTTCATGGCGCCTTCACGCATCTCCTCTTCGACGTCGGCCAAGGCGGGGACCCCGTCCTGTTTGCTTGCGTCGAGATGGGCCACAACGTAGAAGTCTGACGTGAGAATGGGGTTGGAGACTTCTCCTTGCTCACTGCGGTACGCCCAGCCCACAATCTCACCGGCATCACGGATGCCGGCAATGGCGCGGGCGCCTGGGGCAATGCTGTTGGCTTCTGCAGTGGCGTAGCCGGCCTCCTTGGCAGCAGCCATCAAGCTCTCCTTGTCGGTGGCATTGATGGCGAACTCACTGGCCATGGCGTACGCGTCACGTGCCGTGGCGGCAGAGGCAGCCACAGGCTTCGAAATGAATGCCACGCGTGCTTCTTCCACTTCAGAGCGGCGGTCGAGCACTTCAATCAAGTGCACGCCGTAAGTGGTCTCCACCCATCCGACTGAGCCAATGGGTTTGTCAAAGCAGAAGTCCTCGAAAGGCGCCACCATGCGTCCCTTGGGGAAGAAATCGTACACACCACCCGTGGCTTTCGAACCGGGGTCACCGCTGAAGCGCTGGACCAAATCGTCGAAGTCCCCCCCGTTGCGCAACACGCGCTTCAGGCTGTCTGCACGCGCACCGAGTGCAGCCATCTCAGCTTCGTCTTTCGCGTTTTTGGCAGAGAGCAGAATGTGACGGCACTTGGCGGCTTCGTCGGGAACCATGGTGCGTTCCAACACTTGGGCCACCTGGAGTTGACCATTCTTGGTGTAAGGACCCACGATGGTGCCTACAGGTTCGCTGAAGAACTTCGCTTCGTTGAGGTCGAGTTCCACCTGAGCCAAGCGAAGATTGCGAATGTCTTCACGGCCGCCGTTGGCCGCTTGGGCAAACGCTTCCGCCTCGTCGGCATCGGCCCAATCCTCAGCTGTGGTTTCCATCTCCACCTCCATGGCTTTGATGTCCGACTCGCTGGCACCCACGGGAATCTTCACGTAGGAGATGTCGCGTCCTTCGGTTTGTTGGTACTTGGGGTCGTTCTTGTGGGCGTTGTAGTAGCGCTTCACATCGCTGTCAGACACGCTGACTTCGTCGTCTTTGATGTTCTTGTACAGCTTGGCGACGTATTTGATCTCGGCTTTCTTCTCCGTATTGATGTAATCGTACTTGCCTTCCAAGCTGTTCGTGTAAAGCGCGTCGGTGAGCAAGGCATCCATCTTCTCCTTCTTGCGCTTGGCAATGATGAGACGCTTGTAGCTCAGCAAGTTCATCTTGCCTTGGTCTGTGGTCAACATCGCGCCGAAGTTCTGCTGCCAGAAGGCCTTGTTTTCTCCGTTGCTGTAGAATGCGCGGCCCATGTAGGGAGAGTCCAAGGTGCCAAAGAGCATTTCTTGGAATTCGGCATCGGTCACTTCCAACCCTAGGGCGTCGTATGTGTCGTCCAACACGATGTTGGCAGTGAGGTCAGCCCACACTTCGTCTTGCAATTGGTCTCCGGAAAAGCCGAGTCGGCGGCGCTCGTCCACCTCCATGCGGTAATCGATGGCGCTGATGCTTTCACCTGCCACGCTGCCCACGTCACGGGCATTGCCTTGGCCCATCAGGGCCAACACGGCGTCGTAGGGCACCAAAAAGCCCAACATTCCAATTCCGATCATTGCGAGCAACAGTCCTTGTCTGTTGCGGATTTGTTCAATCATTGCCATGGTCCTCTCGCTTAGCGTTTTTAAGGTTTGCGAAGATAACGTTTCCGGGGCAACTCACGAAGTTTGGCTTGTCACTCCTCACGCGGAGGCACAAACTCCACCCAGGCGATGCGGTTTTCCTCCACCTCGCGGACCACGAAGGAGAGGCCATCCAGCGCGATGAGGGCGCCCTGTTGGGGGATGTCTCCGGCCACATCCAGAAGCAGACCGCCGAGCGTGTCGTAGTGGTCGGCTTCGGGCAAGTTCCAGCCATGCAGTTCGTTGAGCACGCGGATTTCACGTCGCGCGGGCACCCGCCACACCCCATCTCCAAGATCGTGTTCCACCGCTTCGGTGTCGTCGTGTTCGTCGTCGATTTCGCCGAGCAGTTCTTCCACGATGTCCTCCATGGTGAGGATGCCTGCCGTGCCGCCAAACTCATCGACGACGACCGCAAGGTGGCGGCGCCGCTTCAGAAATTGACGCAGCAATTCGTCACCAGCCATGGGCTCCGGGACCAGAAACGTGGGCAGCAAGATGGCCCGAAGGGATTCGGGGCGGTCAAACAAATCCTTGGCGTGAACGTACCCCACGATGTGGTCGATGTCGCCCTTGTACACGACCAGTTTCGAGAAGCCCGATTGTGAGAAGGTGTCTTGCAAGGCTTCCACGGAGGTGTCGATTTCGACGCCACTGACTTCGTTGCGTGGGACCATGCTGTCCCGGGCTTGAATGCTCGGCAAATCGAGGGCGTTCTGCAGGATTTGAAGTTCGTGCTCCAACTCCTGCTCCGGCTCCATCCGTCCGCTCAGGCTCTTCAAAAAATGGTCCAGGTCGCTGACCCCGAGCGACTCCACCGACACTTGAACCTGGCCACCTACAAAGGGACGGAGGAGCGTTTTGCTCAACATCATCACAATCCATGCAGGCAAGGCAAGCACGGCAACCAACAACAACAAGGGATACGCCATGACCTGAAGCCAGACGTTGGGGGAGGCGTGGAAGAGGGATTTCGGCATGAATTCAGCCAGCACCAACACCACGGCAGTGGTGATCAGCGTTTGCGTGGCCAACACCACCATGGGTTGGGTGGCCTCCTGCCATCCCGAGACCCCAAACAGCCATTCGCTGATGAGCGCCCCTGATTCCATGCCACAAATGACCAGGGCCAAGTTGTTGCCGACCAGCATGGATGCGATGAACAACTGGGGGCGGTTGGAGAGGGCTGCAATGACTTTGCCGCGAAGGGAGGATTGCGCATTGAGCTCCGTTTGAAGCCTGCTGGACGCCACAAAGGCCATCTCCATGCCCGAGAAAAAGGCAGAAGCCAACAGCGACAGGGCAAGAATCAGAATCGAACTCGAAGGGTCAGGGTCCATGCAGGAGGAGTAGCGTTCATCGAAAGATACATCAGAGCGTCAATCGGGTTTCGTCATGCGCAAGCGAAACGCGCGTCGCACGCCGTACCAAAGCCACGAAATGCAAGGAAACAAGCCCAAGGTCCAACGGGTCAAGTCTTCGGTCCACCACAAGCAGAGGACATAGAGGGTTGTGGCAATGGAGGCCACAAGCCAGAAGAGCTCCGCGGCGCGCGCGGTTTTGTAGGGCAAGGGACTTTGTTCAGAGGGCATGACGCAAAGATGGTGTTCAGCGCTCTTCCGCGGCGGTGTCGTCCATGCCGAGGTCAAAAGACCCCGTCGGCGACAGGATTTCATACCGCTCAAAACGGCTGTCCGAGTTGAGTCCACGGCCTCGGAGAACGCCTTGGGCACTGTGGATGGCCACAGGCCGATCGGTGCGGACCAAATCGGAATCGTGCGACCAAATCAGGTGCTCTGTTTCCAGCCGCTCCCCTTCTTCGTTCACCAAGACCACCTCTTCCCAAGCTTCGAGCCGTCCGGCTTCATCGTCGTAGGTGCCACGTACCGCGGACAGCTTGGCGTCGTGCTTCGCTTGGGTTCCTCCGATGTACAGGGTGAAGCCACCGTCCACATGCCACACATCTGGGGTTTCCTCCGCGGATTCAGACGATTCCCAGCGCTCCAATTTGGCGGCCTCAAGGGACTGGACCACGCGTCCGCGCTCGGTGTATTCGAACACGCCCTCGAGCACCACTTGGGAGGGCCGCATGTCCGGCATGGCATCTTGGGTGGTTTCGACCTCAGGGGAGGGACCACATGCCGTGAGCATGGCACACAACGAGAAAACCGCCCATTCCTCGAGGGGTGAGCGGTTTCCAGCATGTTCCGTTGCGCACTGCAAGGCCATCAGCGCACGCGAATCGTGGTGGTCTCGCCGGAGCAAGGGCATCCGGGTTTGTTGGGGACCGTGAAGGATCCACCCGCTTGCTTTCCATAGGTGAAAATGTCATCCACCGTGGGGAACTGCTTGGCCATGTTGGCCATTTTCTTGCTGGCCTTCTCGGCGAGTTCCTCGTTCAAGCGCTTGGCTCTTGCGTAGTAGTCGCTGGCCACCCAATACACAGAGCGACCTCCCAACGCACCGTCATTGCAGGCGGAAGAGCTTCCGGCGATGGCGTCACCGATCAACATGAAGGCGTCGGCGTTCTCAGCATCGACTGCCAAGACCTGACGCGCATAATTGCGGGCAGTGCTTGTGCGGCCCATGGCACTGGCGATTTGGCCTGTCTTCAAGAGGTAGGTCAACTTCTCGGTGCAATCGCCGCAACGATTCACGGCGTCTTCCATGTAGGTCAAGCTCGAGTCGAGTTGGCTTGCCTTGGCAAAGCCGATGCCGATGGCGTAAGCCGCAGGTGCGGAGGGCTCCACGCTGTAAACAGCGGTGGCCACAGGCAAGAACAAGTCGTTGTCGGTGCACTCCTTTTTGTTGAGCAACCGCAGGACCTTGAGCTTCAGATCCATGTTGTCGGGATCAGCGGCCACAGCGACATTCAACACTGGAACCATGTCGGCGCAGTCAGCGATGGCCACAAACACCGTTTCAATGTTGCCCTTGGCTTTTTCGTAACGCTTGACGTCGCGGTCTTTGCCCGCTTCTTGGGCGCGTGCCAAACCGGCTTGCACGTAATCCGTCAAGGCGAGGTAGTCGGTCAACATTTGGGCGCGCATGTTCGCTTGCGCCACGGTGTCTCCCTTCAACTCGCGCTTCATGGTGTAGAAGCTTGCTGTGTAGTATTGGTAAAGGGTCGTGGCCGAGGATTCCTCCTTCAAACAATCAATGCTCTCTTTGAACATCTCGTAGGCCGCCTGGTGCTGGTCGCGGTTGTACTTGTAAAAGTCGGTGGCCTTCCGACCGAGCACCACACAACGGTTGTTTGGGCTGCGCTTGGTGCTTGGGTACAATTCCATGCGCTTGTCGTGCAAGTGAAGGAGGCTGTCCACCAAGACCGCCTTTCGAGGGTCTTCGTCCTCCACTTTTTTCAATTCCTTGCCGATGAAGGATGCACCGTCCGCATACAAGCCTTCACTCGCTGTTTCTGGGCACACGTCGCAGGCCTTTCTCCATTGGACGTAAGCCTCGTCGTAGTTCTTCTGCTTCTTGTAGGACTTGTAGACACTCAAGGCCTCCTTGCACTTGAGTTGCTGGTCCGGCGTGTCGCCGTAGCGTTCGTCTTGGGCCAAACTCGCGGTGGTCGCAAGCAAGACGGCCAAGGCGGTTAAGAGGGTCTGTAGGGCCTTCATGGGTTCAAATTTCTCAGGTTCAATGGTTTGTCTGTGCTTCGTCTTCAGTCGTACAACCGGGGGGTCAGCCAAAGGTTCTTTGCAAAGGGCGTCAGGGTGACACCGAGATGACCGCGAAGGCTGAATTCTTGATGAACGGAAGTCAAATCTGTGCTGCGTTGACCAACATCCATGCCAAGATGCAGTTGACTTGCGCTCCGGCTGCCTTTGAGCGGGGTGTTCATGCCCAAACTGACGCGCCACTCCTGCAGGGGGTGGGACGTCATGTCGTTGGCGTCAAGCACGACAGGCAACACCGCTTGCATGTATCCCACACGGAAGGTGGATCGGTTGAGTTTGCCGGGTTTGCGGCCGGGCGTCCATAGCACGCCGACCGAGGTCGAAACGGCATCTCCCCAGCGTGCGGAGCCATCCATCAAGTGGCCCAAGTCTTGGTTCGCTTCTCCCCAGGCTTGTTGCTTGTGGTCGAAGAACATGCCAACTCGGTTGCCTCGGCCACCGTCCCATTGCAGTCCACCGCCAAGCGTCCAGGCTTGCGGAACCCCACCCGTGAGGGTGGCTTGCTCGAAAGCCGAGGTGTCGATGCCTTGCACCGCCCCGTTCAGAATCAAAGTGGATTCAACCAGCCTGGTGAAGGCGGTGCTCAGGTTGCGGGTCGGGCTCCAAGTGGCACCCAAACGCAGGGTCCAACTTCCGCGAAACTGTTTGAACTCATCGTACTTCGCACGGATGACTTGGAAGGCTTCGGCGCCCAGCACCCAGCCCGTGGCACGGTGGCGCGATGAAACGACGTTCCGGACGTCGCGGAAGGTGATGTTTTGAATGTCCAGAGCGGAGGTTTGGATGGCGTCGCCAAACCAGTGGTCCATCTGGAAGCCCATGTCCAAACCCCGTGCCGTGATTAATACGCTGTCAGCTGCTCCGGCCTCAATCCAAGTTCGTCCGCGCCAGCCGTGCGCGAGCCCGAGGTAGGCACGGGCCAAGCCACCTGATCCGACGTACGATTCTTGGATGTCGCCGAGGGTGGTGTCGGTCACGGTTCGGCTCACGCCAAACGATTTGGACGTCATCGGGGTCAAGCCCAATTGAAGGGCTTTTAGGGAGCGCGGTTGCTTGACGACCAAGCCAAAGTTCCCAGGTCCCCCGGTGATGGCATTGGCGCTTTGCGTCCCCTCTGTCAGTTCCATGCGTTGCGTGTGAACGGACCCTTGGAAGGTGGGGTTCAAAAGGGCTGCTGCTGCTGCAGGTTGGTCTGCGTTGACGATGAGACCGCTTGTGGACACGGAGGTGATGCCCGCCATGGATGCCAAGGCCGGCGTGAGGTTGCCTTGGGCAGTGCCCAATCCAAAACGCGCAAACGGACTGAAATCGGTCTCTTGTCCCCATGCCAACCCGCCGGTGAGCAGGGCCAGACACATCGCGACCCATCCTCGGCAAAGGAACATGAGCATTCGGGTGGATGAATCAGGCATGGAGGTGGTTGAGGAGTCCGTGAAAACCCTTGAGGGTCAAATGGGCGTCGGCGAATTTCGGGAGGATGCTGCGGAGTTCCAAGCGCGGAGCGTCTCCTCCCGTCAAGACCACGCCCAGGTTTGGGATTTCTTGGGTCAAAGACGCATAGGTTCCCTCAATTTCCGCCGCGGCACCGCCCAAACCGCCGCGCAGCAGCGCTTCCTCCGTGTTGCGGCCAATGTGGGCCGTTTGAGACAGGAGATGGGGCTGTGAGTCACGCCACTCCGGTTGGGGCAACCGCGCAGTCCCCTCGGCCATCGCCCGCATGCGCATGTCGATTCCTGGGGAGATGCTCCCGCCGAGGTGCTTGCCTCGGTGAACGACATCCATGGTGATGCATGTGCCCACATCGACGATCAACCAAGCCTTGTGATTTGTGGCGTCGGCAAAGCCATGGTAAAGCACAGCCCAGGCATTCGCCACCCGGTCCAAACCCAGGCCTTCAGGCGCAGTCACGTTTGTGGGCAAGGGGGTGGGGTCCCCCGGACGCAACATCAACGCTTCAGGGAACGCAGAAGCCCATGGATCCAAGTGGCCACTGCCGGTCACCATGACCTTGTCCCCAAGGCCGACCGCATCTCGCCAGGCTGAGGCGGCACGGGCGTCTGAGGCTGGGGCACTGTGCACCTCGACAGGAGAGGCTGAGAGTTCCGCTTGGGCGTCAAAGCAAGCCCATTTGACTCGGGTGTTGCCGATCTCGAGAATCCAGTGTTTCATGACCAAACGAGCGTTTCCATGATGCGCCGTACGTCGGCCTCCATGCGGTCCAAGACTGGGGCCACGCTGTCGGGATTGGGCGCGTGGTTGAAGTAGAGTGACCCCCGCATGAAGTGCGTGGTGCTGTCGGTGACAAAGAATTGCAGGGGCGTGGCCACAGGGCCTTCGAGCATGTACAATATGCCCGACTTGCCCGGCACATCGAGGGCATGTCGCCGGATGCCCGAGGCCGCCACTTCGTGCCCAAACACCATGGATTGGGCGTCGCTCATCAACGCCGAGAGACGTCCGTCAACGGGCATTTCGGTGCAGTGAAGCCGGGCGTTGAACCGCGGGAAGGACACGTTGTACCAGCACCCCACCTCTCCAGGGCGGGTGGCCTGCCGTTCGATTTTGGCGTGGTTGGGAACCCGAAACGACGTCGCGCACGGGCTGGAATACACTGTGGAAGCCGTGTCCGGCAGCGTGATCCGAACCTGTCCAAGAGGCTTGGGGACGCCCGGATTTTCGGGTTGAATCCACCAGCCCACGGCGCCTGCGAGCAGGACAAGTCCGACAAGCCATGTCCACAAAGGCAGGCTGCTGAGGGACAAGCGTGCGTCACTCATGTCTCTTCGGGGTGTTCACCCCCTTCCTCAGGGCGGGCAACTCGATTTTCACACGGTGAATGCGCCGGGCATCTCCTGCATCCACAATGAGCCGGACCCTTTCAAATTCGACGGATTCTCCTTTGCGCAACAGCCGCCCAGATTGTTCGACCATGAATCCGCCAAGGGTGTCGCTTTCACCTTTGGCCGCCTCCCATTTGTCCTCTTCCAAGCCCAAAATGCGGTACACGTCCAGCAAGGGCGTCTTGGCCTCAAACAAGAAGGTCTGTTCGTCCAACACCGAATGCATCACCTCTTCCTCGTCGAATTCGTCCGCGATCTCGCCCACGATTTCCTCCAGCACATCTTCGAGCGTGACGAGGCCACTGGTCCCGCCGTACTCGTCCACCACGATGGCCATGTGGACCTTTTTGGCCTGAAATTCGCGAAGAAGATCGTCGATTTTTTTGCCCTCAGGAATGTACATCGGGGAACGCAGTACAGAGGTCCAATCGAGGTCGTCTTGGTGAAGGGTGGGCAGCAAATCTTTCACATGGAGGATGCCCACGATCTGGTCTGCCGAGCCTTCGTGGACGGGAATGCGGCTGAAGCCGGAAGCCACAATGGTCGCCCGAACGTGTGTCCAGGTGTCCTCTTTGGAAAAGGTGCTGATGTCCATCCGCGGGGTCATCACCTGCTTGGCGTCCTTGGACCCAAAGTTCACAATGCCCTCCAGAATGCGTTGCTCGTCTTCGGAGCGCCCGGCGTTGTCGGTCAATTCCAAGGCTTGTTCGAGATCTTCCACACTCACTTCCCGGGTGGGTGGCTCGAGCTTGTCGTCCATCCAGCGCGCCATACGTACCAGCGGCAGCCAGGCGGGCCGCAACATTCCTTGGAGGACACTCAAGGGCGCTGCGGTGAATTTGGCCAGCTGCACCCCAAACGAGGTCGCATAAATCTTGGGAATGACTTCGCCGAAGAGCACCAACAAGAAGGTGACGCCTACCACATGGGTGAGCGTGTTGAGCCAAGGCGGCAAGGTGTCGCTTGGGAACAGATCTTCCGCAACCACCGTGGCGATAAGCACGATGGAGATGTTCACGAGGTTGTTGACCACCAGAATGGTCCCCAGCAGGTTTCGTGGCCCCTCTGTGGTGTTGGGGGTTCGCATGAGGTCGAGAATGCGCTGCGCGCGGGAAGATTCTTCCTCTTCGAGGTCGCTGAGCGTTTGGGGAGACAAACTGAAAAACGCCACCTCTGAACCCGACACCAGGGCAGAAATCACCAAAAGCACGGCCACCACGGCCAAACTTATCCAATGGTCCATCAAGGACGTAGCCTCAGGCGTCACGCGGGGAACAAATCGGTTAGAACGGGAGATCGTCCGCGTCTCCAGAAGGTTGGGTGGCGGGTTTGGTGGCGGGTTGGGCTTCGGGCTGGGCTGCCGGTTGGGCCGCGGGCTGAGCTGCCGGTTGGGCCGCCGTCTGGGCGGCTTGCGCGGCGGGAGCGCCTTGGCTGTTGTCACGACCAGGGGCGGGTCCCAACAATTGCATCACGTCGGCGACCACCTCTGTGGTATACCGGTTTTGACCCTGTTGGTCTTGCCACTGGCGGGTCTTCAGCTTGCCTTCGATGTAGCACTGCGATCCTGTCTTCAGGTACTTGCCTGCGGTCTCTGCAAGTCCGCGCCAGAGCACCACGTTGTGCCATTCGGTGTTGGTGATGCGCTCCCCAGACGCCCGGTCGGTGTACGATTCAGACGTGGCGATGCGCAGGGTGCACACGGCGATTCCGTTGGGGGTGTAGCGCAGTTCTGGGTTCTGACCCAAGTTGCCTACGAGGATGACTTTGTTGATGCCTGCCATGCCTCGAAGGTACAGCACTCACTCCACTTCCCCGAGGGCATGGGCTCGCAACAAGACATCCCACACTTTGGTCAACAACCGAGGCCTCGCACGTGCTTCGAATTCAGGCCACGTCACCAATCCCCCGCCGTGCTTTCGGGCAAAGGCTTCGAGTGCGTCAGGGTCGGGCGCTTGCCAGAGCGTGAATGTGGCCGTGATGCGTTTGTGGGTGAGGATGTGGGTGACCGGTTCACACAAGTTCCCCACCTTGGCGAAGTTGGCAGGTGGTGGGATTTCAGGGAAGCACCACATGGTGGCCCAAACCCCTGTTTCCGGCCGCTGCACCACCGCAACATGGTCGCGGCAGGTGACCACATGCCACGTCAAGTCCCAGGCTTGAGGTTTCTTCTTGGGCGTTTTGACGGGCAGGCGTCTCCACATCGCGGGGTCGCCGGCAGCGTGGCACGTGTCCGAGAGGGGGCATTTCTCGCATGACGGGTTTCGGGGGGCGCAGACGAGCGCACCGAGTTCCATGACGGCTTGGTTGTGGTCGCCTGGGTTTTGGGTGTCAAGCCATGCATCGGCGACGGCTTGGACGTGCGCCGCCCCGGGCTTCGCATCGACAGGCTCTTCAATGCTGGCCCAGCGAGAAAGGACGCGCTGGACGTTGCCGTCCACGGCGGCCACAGCCTCGCCAAGGCCAATGGAGGCAATGGCGGCGGCGGTGTAGGGGCCGATGCCGGGGAGTGCGAGCCATCCGGCATGCGAGTCGGGAAACGCGCCTGCTTCGTGAATGGCCTTGGCCGCTTTGTGAAGCAGCCGGGCGCGTCGGTAATACCCTAGACCTTCCCACGATTTCATCACCTCTTCTTCGGAGGCCACGGCCAAAGTGTGAACGTCCGGAAAGCGGTCCCGAAAGGCATGCCATTTCGGAATGCCAGTTTCGACGCGGGTCTGTTGCAGCATGATTTCGCTCAGCCATGTGCCGTACAGGGAGGGCATTTCGCGCCACGGAAGGGCGCGGGCATGCTGCAAATACCAAGCCTTCAACGCTTTTTGGGCAGCGTGTGCGCGTTTTTGGTCTGTCTTTTTTTGCAGAAAACCTGGGTCATTCATTTCGTTTTCAAAGGTATGCGCGTATTTTTGCACCCCTCAAAACGCCCTCACAGGACGTTGAATTTCGAACCACTACCTACAAGAAATCCTCTCAGACCATGACCAAGGCGGACATCGTAAGCCAAATTTCGGAACAAACCGGAATGGAAAAAGGAGACGTTCAAGTCACTGTGGAAGCGTTTATGCGCGCGGTCCGCAACAACTTGGAAAACGGAGAAAATGTGTACTTGCGCGGTTTCGGCAGCTTTGTTGTCAAAACGCGCGCAGCCAAAACGGGCCGCAACATTTTGGCCAAGAAGCCCATTCAGATTCCAGCCCACAACATTCCCTCATTCAAGCCCAGCAAGGACTTTGTGGAGAATGTGAAAGTAAACGTGAAGGTCAAGTAAGAACATGGCTGTGTCGAAATCCACATGGGTCTTAGTGGCGGGCGCTTCTGCGCTCGTTGCAGGCGTACTGTGGATGCCGCGCACACCCGCTTCTGCCCCCAAGCCTCCCGTGACGGAGGGGGTGGCCCTTGAAGACATCGGCACCGACCCCGTGGACATCGCGGTGGCCAAAGTGAGCGGCGAGAACCCCATGGAGGGGATCCTCGCGTTGCGCGCCCTGGCCGACGAGATGCCGCCCAATTTGGACGCGGTCATGTGGCTCGGTCGCTTCAGCGTTCAGAGTGGACAGTTGGACAAGGCGCGTGAGCGTTTTGACCAAGTCATCGACGCCCAACCCGACCGCGTGGAGGCGTACTGGGAACGCGCCATGCTCGACATGGAAGAGGGCTACCTTGAGGACGCGGTGCAGGGCTTTGACCTTTGCATCTCAGCAGACGAAATGTATGTGAACGGTCGCTTTTTCAAAGCCCGCTGCCTTGAGGCGATGGGCAAAGCGGACCAAGCACTGACAGAATACAAATCTTACCTTCCACTCTCGCCCGACACTGCGGTGACGAAGAGCGTGGAGGGCATCATCGAACGGCTTGAATCCGACTTGTCGGGTTCAGGCATTTAAACCCTACTATCATGCCAAGCGGAAAAAAGCGCAAGCGTCATAAGATGGCCACGCACAAGCGTAAGAAGCGTCTTCGTAAGAACCGTCACAAGAAGAAGTGATGATCTCGGCGTGAGGGTGTGTTGACATCCTCACCCTGCGAGACTTCATGTGATGGACGCCGAACTCGTCATCAATTCGACGTCTGCGGGCGTTGACATTGCCCTTCTCGAGAACGGACAGCTCGTTGAGCTCCACCGTGATCGGGGAGACGTGCAATACGCCGTGGGCGACATTTATGTCGGCCGCGTCAGAAAAGTCATGCCCAATTTGAATGCAGGCTTTGTGGATGTGGGTCATGGGAAGGACGCATTCCTTCACCATTCCGACCTGGGACCACAATTCAAAACGCAGCAAATCTGGGTAAAACGCGTGATGTCTGGCAAGCAGCCGACATCCGACATCAGTCAGTTCAAGCGGGAAGCGGACATCGACCGAAAGGGCAAGATGAAGGACTACGTGTCCGCATCGCAGCTCGTGTTGGTCCAAGTCGCCAAGGAACCCATCAGCACCAAGGGCCCCCGATTGACCGCCGAGGTCAGTCTGCCGGGGCGTTATTTGGTGCTGGTGCCCTTCAGCGACAAGGTGAGTTTGTCTTCGCGCATCAAAGGGGAGAAGGAACGCAACCGCCTCAAACGGCTCATGCAAAGCATTCAGCCTCCTGGCTTCGGCATCATCGTCCGGACCGTGGCGGAAAACAAAGGCTCGGCCGATTTGCACAGCGACCTCCAAGACCTCGTGTCGCGGTGGAAGAAGCTCTACGACAACTTGAAAAACGCCAAACCAGGCAAGCGCGTGCTTGGGGAGGTGAACAAGGTGAGCGTGGTGATGCGAGACGTGATGACGCCCGATTGCAAAACCATCCACGTCAACGACCCTCGGGTCGCAGATGAGGTCAAGGAATTTTTGGTCGGCAGCGGCAGCGGAGACGAAAGCATGGTCAAGGTGAGTCGGGCGAAAGACCTGTTCAACAACATGTCCATTCACCGCCAAATCAAGGCGGCCTTTGGACGCCAGGTGAATTTGCGGAGCGGTTCCTACTTGGTCCTGGAGCAAACGGAAGCCATGCACGTCATCGACGTGAACAGCGGCGGACGCAAAAAAGGCGCTTCAACCCAAGAGGAAAACGCCCTCATCACCAACCTCGACGTCGTAGAGGAAATCGCGCGGCTGCTTCGTTTGAGGGACATAGGTGGCATCATCGCCATCGACTTCATCGACATGGCCAAGCGGGAACACAACAAGCAGCTCACGGATGCCATGCGCGCCGCCATGAAGCGGGACAAGGCCAAGCACAACATTTCGACGCCAAGTCGTTTTGGGGTGATGGAAATGACGCGACAACGCGTTCGGGACGTGGCGGAAGTGGTGACGCAAGATGTTTGTCCGGCGTGCAACGGAACGGGCAAGGTGGAGGCGAGCATTCTCATCCCCGAGCGCATCGAGTCCGCCTTGAAATACCTTGCGGAAGGGGAAAACCGAAAGCGCATGACGCTGATGGTGCACCCCATGTTGGAAGCTTACTTGATGCAGGGCTGGTGGAAGTCCATTCGTCGGCAGTGGCAGAAGTCCTTGGACATCAAGCTCGACATCGAGTCCAATTCGAACTTAGGGATCCTTGAGTATCACATCCACAACGCGCTTGGGGAGGAAATCACCCCCGATTGACGGATTCATCCCAAGGGCCATAGGGTCCTTGGGGTGGATGCGTCAGGCCCCTCTTTGGGGAACCTTCAATTCTTTGGGATAGCAGAGGAAGCTCTTTTCCACGGGCCTGCTGAGCATCTGCATGTGCAGGCGATCGTTGGCCTCTGCGAAGTCGCGCACGGAGCCGTCTTTGTAGAGGACGTGGATGCCTTTGGGGACGTAGGCCTTGTTGTCGATGCGGGCGTTGCTCACCAAAAAGGAAGCTTCCTCCAAGGTGAAATCCAAGGCCTCCGCGGTGGCTTGCACACGCTCCGCCACGTCGGCCTCCGTGAAGGGTTCGGGACGCAGTTCGATGCGGAAAAGGCCGCGGTCCAACAGCCGTTCACTCAATAAAGCAAGCAAGCGGTCCTCGTGGTGCCGCCACGACTTCATGGCCACAAAAATGTCGCTGTCGTCCAGCTCGCAGAAGCGTTCGAGGACGTCGGGGTCGGCTAGGAATTTGGCCCGGTCGAGGTCGTCGTGCAAGAACAATGACAGGGCAGGAGAGGCGAACACAGTTTTCCCTCGACGCGCGAGGTGCTTGGCACGGTTGAGGACCAGCATGAGCATGTGCTCGGCGCTCAAGACGGTGCGGTGCAGGTACACTTGCCAGTACATCAGGCGGCGCGCCACAATGAACTTCTCGATGGAGTAGATCGCCTTCTCTTCAATGCAGAGTTGGCCGTCCACGACGTTCAACATCTTGAGGATGCGCTCGCTGCCGACCTTGCCCTCGGTGACGCCGCTGTAGAAGCTGTCCCGCGCGAGGTAATCCAGGCGATCCATGTCGAGTTGGCTGCTGATCAACTGGTGGAGGAACGGCTTGGGATGGTGGTCGTTGAAGATCTCAATGGCCAAATCCAAGGCGCCCCCCATTTCGTCGTTCAAGCGGCCCATGATCAGGGCGCTGACATCTTCGTGGTGCACGCCTTTCACAATGCTGTGTTCGAGCGCATGGCTGAAGGGGCCGTGGCCCACGTCGTGCAAGAGGATGGCCAAGCACGCCGCCTCGGCCTCCGCCTCGGTGATGGCCACGCCCTTGTTGCGCAGGCTGTCGATGGCTTCTTGCATGAGGTGCATGCACCCCACGGCGTGGTGAAAGCGGTTGTGAACCGCCCCGGGGTAGACCAAATGGGAGAGCCCCAACTGCGAAATGCGGCGCAAGCGCTGCATGTATCGGTGGTCCATCAAGTCGAGGGCCCGCTCGTGGCGCAGAGTCACAAACCCGTAGACGGGGTCGTTGAGAATTTTGTGGCGGTTGACCGTGCTCATTCAAATACGAAGTCGCGCGTCTCGACGTTACTTTGCCGACAGGCGAGGTTTACGGCGAGAGACGCCGCAAGATAAGCGCCTGGCCGATGCCCTGAAACGGGCAGGCACTCGAATGCGAATTGAGATGGGACGACCACACATTCTTTGGGCTGACGACGAAATCGAACTGCTGAAGCCGCACATTTTGTTCTTGAATGAGAAGGGCTACGATGTGACGGGGGTGAACAGTGGCGTGGAGGCCTTGGACGAGGTGGAGGCGCGGCCGTTCGACGTGGTTTTTCTGGACGAGAACATGCCGGGGTTGAATGGCATTGAAACGCTTCAGCGCATCAAGGACAAACATCCCGACGTGCCCGTCATCATGATCACCAAGAGCGAGGAAGAGCGCATCATGGAGGAGGCCATCGGCTCGAAGATCAGCGACTATCTCATCAAGCCCGTGAACCCGCACCAAATCTTGCTTTCGGTCAAAAAAATCCTCGACAACAACCGGTTGCGAGGCGAGCAAGCCCAGTCGACGTACATGCGGGAGTTTCGTGAGTTGGCCATGAAGTTGGGCGGCCGAATGGATGCCGAGGAGTGGTCCGAGGTGTACCGCCGACTCATGCATTGGCACGCCACCTTGGGGGAGTCAGGAGACCGGAGCATGTTGGAGATTCTCGACAACCAACATGCGGAGGCCAACCAGCAATTTGTGCGGTTTGTGGAGGACCATTACGAGGCGTGGATGACGGGCATGGAACAAGGTCCCACCTTGTCCCACGAGGTTCTTCCCAAATGGCTTCCTGGAGCGTTGGAAGGGGCGCAGGGCCGTCCTGTATTTTTGGTGGTCATCGACAATTTGCGCTGGGACCAATGGCGCACCATTGCGCCCACGCTTCGGCCCAAGTGGAATGTGGTGGAGGAAACCACCTATTTCAGCATGTTGCCCACAGCGACCCAATACGCGCGCAACGCCCTCTTCGCGGGCATGACGCCCGGAGACATCGCACGCATCATGCCCAACCTGTGGATTGGGGAACACGAGCAAGGCTCCAAAAACGCCCACGAAGAAGCGTTGCAACAAGGCTTGTTTTCGCGGCTGGGCGTGACGGGAAAGACGTCCTACCACAAAATTACCAACCTGCAATCGGGCAAGCGATTGGCGGACCGTTTCCACGAACTGAAAGGCCAGTCTGTCGTCACGGTGGTGTACAATTTTGTCGACATGCTCAGCCATGCACGCTCCGAGATGGAAGTCATCAAGGAGCTGGCCGACGATGAAGCGGCGTACCGCAGTTTGACCCATTCCTGGTTCCAGCACAGCCCACTCAAGGACATGATGGATGCCATGGCCGAAATGGGTGGGCGCATGATTTTGACCACCGACCACGGCACGATGCGCGTAGATCATCCGGTTGAAGTCCGCGGAGACCGTGAAACCACCAACAACAACCTGCGCTACAAAGTGGGCAAGAATTTGGGGTACAATCCTGACGAGGTCATGGAAATCCGAAATCCGGAGCGCGTGGGCTTGCCCAAGCCCAACGTGTCGAGCAGCTACATTTTTGGCAAGGGCAAAGACTTTCTGGTTTACCCCAACAATGCGGCGAAATACACCAAGACGTTCCGCGACACTTTCCAGCATGGAGGCGTCAGCATGGAGGAAATGATTGTGCCATGGGTCATTCTGGATCCCAAAGGAAGTTGACTTGGCGACCTTGACTGAACTCCGACGCTGGTCCATGTTGGGGCTGGCATCCTTGCCAGAAGTGGCTCGTTCCTTGGGCGAGGCCTTGCCTCATGGCGGTGTGGTGGCGATCCATGGGGCCATGGGCGCCGGCAAAACCACCTTGGTGCGTCAGCTCCTCGCGTCCTGGAATGTGGAAGAAGAGGGGGCGAGTCCGACGTTTGGGCTGGTGCATCACCATGTTGTGCATCGGGGAGGAGACGTGCATGAAGTCCGGCACATGGACCTGTACCGTCTGGAAAACGAAGAAGAAGCGGAACGTTCGGGCATCGCAGAAATGCTGAACGACGGCGCATTGAACCTCGTAGAATGGCCCGAGCGCATCCCCGGCTTGATGCCTGACGACGCGTGGCTGATCGAGATGAAGGTGGAGGCAGACGACAGCCGAACGTGCATTTTGTCGCAGTTGCGGGGTTGATTCTCTTCCGCTTGGTTATTTTGGGGCCGCATGGATTCTGGACGCAAAGCCATCAAGGCCCTCGCCCGAGAGGCGGCACTTCTTCCCCAGGAAGAGTTGTTGCAGGCCAAACAAGGTCACGCTGAACTCACCATAGGCATTCCCGCGGAGACGAGTCTCCAAGAAAAACGGGTGGCCTTGGTGCCTGAGGCGGTCGCACTCCTCGTGGCCCACGGCCACCAAGTGCTGGTCGAAACCCAAGCGGGTGCCGAAGCCCAATTTTCAGACAACGACTACAGCGAGTCGGGCGCACGCATTGTGTACGACCGTCGCCAAGTGTTCCAAGCGAACATCGTGTTGAAAGTGCAGCCCCCTTCGCTGGAAGAGGTCGAGTTGATGGGCATGCGCCAAACCCTCATCAGCGCACTTCAATTGAGCGTTCAAAACGAGGGCTTGCTCGAGGCGTTGAGTGCCAAAAAAATCACGGCCATCGCGTGGGACTTCGTTCAAAACGAAAATGGCATTCAGCCGCTCGTGCGGGCCATGGGAGAGATCGCTGGAAACACGGCCATTTTGTTGGCGGGGGAATTGATGGCGAGCAACCGCGGCCAAGGAACGATGCTCGGAGGCGTCAGCGGCGTGCGGCCGAGTGAAGTGGTCATTCTCGGCGCAGGAACGGTGGGGGAATACGCCACCCGCTCCGCCCTGGGGTTGGGTGCCAACGTCAAGGTCTTCGACAACTCTGTGCACCGACTGATCCGACTCCAAAATGCGGTCGGACAACGGCTCTGGACGTCAACCTTGCAGCCGTCGGTGTTGGAAGAGGCCCTGCAGACCGCCGATGTGGCCATCGGGGCCGTTCGAGGCTCTGGCCCGCGCGCACCGATGTTGGTCAGTGAGCCCATGATTGCCGGAATGCGCGAGCGCTCCATTGTGGTGGACGTGAGCATCGACCGCGGCGGCGTGTTTGAAACATCACGGTTGACCAGCCACGAGCGCCCAACCTTCATCGAGTGCGGCGTCATTCACTATTGTGTTCCCAACATTCCTTCTCGCGTATCTCGTACGGCAAGCAAGGCGTTGAGCAACATTTTTGCGCCCATGCTCCTCGGCATTGCAGGTGAGGGTGGCGTGGTTCCTGCCATCAAAGACCACAACCTGATTGCCACGGGGGTGTACATGTTCAATGGCACCTTGACCCATGAGGAAATCGCGGCTGAGCGCAATTTGCCGTGGAAGCCGCTCGACCTTTTGGCGGCGACCCTTTGACAAAGTCGCGCGTTACGCTTTCAGACTTTCCTTGGACGACTTTCCTGTGAGGGTGGCCTTGATTTCATGCAATTTCACCAAGGCCTCCATAGGCGTGAGGTGGTCGATGTCGACCTCCATGATGCGATCCCGGATGGCTTCGAGGGAAGGGTCGTCGAGTTGAAAGAAGCTCATTTGAAGGCCCTCCTCGGCAGCGACGACGTTGGACACGTCGGGCGCTGTGCTGGTGGGTTTCTCGCCACGCGCATCCTCCAAGGAGATCAGCACTTCTTCTGCCCTGCGAACCAGGGACCGAGGCATGCCTGCCAATTGGGCGACGTGAATCCCAAAGCTGTGGTTGGAGCCTCCAGGGGCGAGCTTTCGGAGAAACACGATTTTGCCATTCATCTCCTTCACGCTCACGTTCACGTTGACAATGCGTGAGAACCGCTGGCTCATGTCGTTGAGCTCGTGGTAGTGGGTCGCAAACAACGTCAAGGGCCTCAAACCCTTCGATTCATGCAAATGCTCGGCGATGGCCCAGGCAATGCTCACGCCGTCGTATGTGCTCGTGCCTCGCCCAATTTCGTCGAGCAGCACAAGGCTGCGCGAAGTCAGGTTGTTCAAGATGGCCGCCGTCTCATTCATTTCGACCATGAAGGTGGACTCGCCGCTGCTGATGTTGTCGGAGGCACCGACACGTGTGAAGATGCGGTCGAGGATGCCGAGGTCAGCCGCCTTGGCGGGGACAAACGACCCGGCTTGCGCCATCAATGAGATGAGGGCGGTTTGACGCAGGAGCGCACTCTTTCCCGACATGTTGGGGCCGGTTACCATCAAGATTTGGCGACCTTCCGCATCGAGTTGAACGTCGTTGGCGACGTAGGTTTCTCCCAACGGCAGTTGCCGTTCAATCACGGGGTGCCGGCCTTCGGAAATCTGGATTCCTTGTGACTCCGACATGCGGGGTCGGGTGTACCCCAGTTCCGTGGCCGTCTCTGCGTGACTCGCCAACATGTCGAGCAAGCCCAAGGCCCGGGCATTTGCCATGAGTGCACTCACTTCGGAAACGCACGCGGCCACCAATGCGGCAAATGCGGCAAGTTCGAGGGATTCAGCTTGCTCCTTCGCTTGGAGGATTTGCGCTTCAAGCTCCTTGAGTTCCTCTGTGATGTAGCGCTCCGCTTGGGTCAGGGTTTGCTTCCGAATCCACCCTTCTGGCACCTTGTCTTTGTGGGCATTTCTGACTTCGAGGTAGTACCCAAAAACGTTGTTGAAGGCAATCTTCAATCCGGAGATGCCGGTGGCTTCGGCCTCTCGGTCGCGGATGGCATCAAGTGCTTCCTGGCTGTGAAAAGCCAGTCGGCGAACCTCATCCAATTGGGCACTCACCCCGGAGGCAATGACCTCGCCTTTGCCAATGGCCGCGGCGGGCTCCTCGACGAGTTCTCGATCGAGTTTGGCAAGCAGGTCGCTGCATGGCGAGAGTTGCTCGAGGTAGGGGAGCAGGGAAGCTTCTCCGGCGGTGGCGTCGGCCACGTGTTGCACGGCTTGAAGGCCGCGACGGATGTGCCCCACTTCACGGGGGTTGATGCGCCCCGAGCTGGCCTTGGACGTCAAGCGCTCCAAATCGCCAACCCTGTTGAGGATTTGTCGAAAGTCGTGGCGTAAACTCACTTCTTCAGAGAGACGGCCCACGGCATCGTGACGTGCCTCAATGGCCTTCAATTCTGTCAATGGCGCCACCAAAGCACGTCGCAGCGCCCGGCCGCCCATCGGCGTGCACGTGCGGTCGAGGACGTCTACGAGGGTGGTGCCATCCGGATGGTTGGGATGCAGGATTTCCAAGTTGCGCACCGTGAAGCGGTCCAACCACATCCCCTCGTCCGGCCGAAGCCGGCGGATGCCTTGGAGGTGATCCAATTGGCGATGGTGCGTGGCATCCAAGTAGTGGAGCACCACACCCACGGCTACAGTGGCAAACGGGGCGTCATCCAGCCCGAAGCCCTTCAACGTTCCGGTCCCAAACTGCTGCTTGATCAGGTCGTGGGCATGGGCCTCTGTGAACACCCAATCGTCGAGTTTGGTGCGTGTCACGTCGTCCCCAAACAAGGCGCGTACGTCTCCTTCACATTGGCGGTTGACGAGCCACTCCTTGGGCTCGAGGCTTCGAAGGATGCGGTCGATCCAGCGCGCGTCTCCTTCAGCGGCTTGGAATTCACCCGTGCTCAAGTCGAGCAAGGCCAACCCTACGGCTTTCGACGTCCAGTGAATGGCGGCCACGTAGTGGTTGGCTTTGCTTTCCAGCACGTGGTCGTGCATCACCAATCCCGGGGTGACGAGTTCCGTCACGCCGCGTTTGACGAGGCCTTTGGCTTGTTTGGGGTCCTCAAGCTGGTCGCACACGGCCACTTTCAAACCGGACTTCACAAGCTTGGGCAAGTAGGTGTCCAGGCTGTGGTGCGGGAAGCCCGCGAGTTCCACCTCAGAGGCGCTGCCGTTTCCGCGCTTTGTCAGCACGATGTTAAGCACCTTGGCTGCCGCCACGGCATCTGCCCCAAAAGTCTCGTAAAAGTCCCCGACCCTGAAGAGCAGCACGGTGTCCGGATGCTTGACCTTGATCCGGTTGTATTGCTTCATCAAAGGGGTTTCCTTGCCAGCCACGTCGAGGGGTTTTGAGTGTTTTCCCACAGGGGAACCTCGAAAGTAGCATGGAAGCCTCGGAGCGCCCCAAAAGACTGAGGGCCCTTTATTCACAAGGGGTTCACACCCTCACATCGCAACGGGCGGTCCCGTCACCACAGGGAGTCCCTGTCCTTCCCAGCCTGAAATCCCGTCTTCAAGGTTGTAGACCTCTTGGTGTCCTGCCTCGATGAGCTCTTTGGCGGTCAGTCCGCTGCGGCCTCCGCCCGCACAATACACGAGCACGGTACGGTCACGGGGAATGGCATTCATGGCCGTTTCAAAGGCGGTGTCATCGCCCCAATAGTCGGCATGTGCCGCCCCTTCAAGGTGTCCCTCGTTCCATTCCTCAGGCGTTCGAACATCCAAAAGCAGGGCGCCTTCTTTGGTGGCGATCAATGCGGCGAATTCATCGTTGCTGACGTCTTTCAGTATGGGGCTTGATGCCTCCGCCACGCCGTCGGCAGCGGGTTCGCTTTGGTGAGAGGTGGTGGCTTGTCCACACGCCATCAGGAGGAGTGCAGTGAAGACGGGGAAGAAGACGGAGCGCATGGTCAAGAGGCTTTGGCGTCCACCGAAGGACTGTCGGACGTGTCAAATGACTCGTGCTGGGCGTCGATTTGGGCTTGGGCATACTTGGCTGTGACTTTCAGCGATTGGGTGTCGCCTCCGGGCAGGTCAAACATGGCGTTGCGAAGGATGACTTCGCAGATGCCCCGCAATCCGCGCGCGCCGAGTTTTCGGCTCACCGCGTGGTCGACCACCAAATCCAGCGCCTCAGACTCGAAGGTCAAGGCGATGCCGTCCATCGCGAACAGTTTGGTGTACTGTCGGATCAACGCATTTTTGGGCTCGGTCAAAATGCGGCGCAAGGCGTGCCGCTTCAACGGTCGAAGTGCCGTCAACACCGGGAAGCGACCAATCAATTCCGGAATCAGACCAAACGCGCGCAAATCCGAGGGATCCACGTACGCCAAGGCGTCGCTCTCATCCACCACTTGGCCAGCCGAAGCGTAGCCGATCGTGCTTTTGCGCAATCGGCGGGCCACAATCTTCTCCATGCCCGCGAAGGCCCCTCCGCAGATGAACAAGATGTTGCCCGTGTTCACGGTGATGAGCTTCTGTTCTGGGTGCTTGCGTCCCCCTTGGGGCGGCACTTGTACGTCGGTTCCCTCGAGCAACTTCAGAAGGGCTTGCTGCACGCCTTCGCCGCTGACATCGCGGGTGATGCTCGGGTTGTCGCTCTTGCGGGCAATCTTGTCGATTTCGTCGATGAACACGATGCCTCGCTCTGCCGCTTGAACGTCGTAGTCCGCGGCCTGTAAAAGCCGGGAAAGGACGCTCTCGACATCTTCCCCCACATAGCCAGCCTCGGTCAAAACCGTGGCGTCGGCGATGCAGAAAGGCACGTCGAGCATGCGGGCGATGGTCTTGGCCAGCAGCGTTTTGCCCGTGCCGGTTTCTCCGACAAGGATGACGTTGCTTTTGTCCAACTCCACTTCAGAGGCGTCGTCTGTGCTTTTGTGGGTCAACCGCTTGTAGTGGTTGTACACCGCCACGCTGAGCGTGCGCTTGGCGGCTTCCTGACCGATGACGAAGTCGTCGAGGTACGTCTTGATTTCTGCAGGACGACGCAGGCTGAAATCGAGGGCCGATTGGTCGCCGCCTTTGGCGTCCATTTCTTCCTGGACAATGGCCACAGCTTGCTCGACGCAACGGTCACAAATGTGACCTGTCGCACCGGCAATGAGGATGTTCACCTCGTCTTTGCGTCGGCCGCAAAACGAGCATTGGATGTCTTTGTCGGACATGGGCGTTCGTTCAGTTGTGAGCCCCCTAAATTACGTCGAATCAGCTCGGACGAACCAAGACTTCGTCGATCATGCCGTAAGCTTTCGCTTCCTCGGCAATCATCCAGTAGTCCCTGTCGCTGTCTTCCCAAACCTTGTCGTAGGTCTGTCCACTGTGCGTCGCGATGATGTTGTAGAGTTCCGTCTTGAGCTTTTGGATTTCGCGCGCCGTGATTTCGATGTCGGAAGCCTGGCCGCGTGCGCCGCCCAAAGGCTGGTGAATCATCACGCGGCTGTGCTTCAAGCCAGTGCGTTTGCCCGCGGCGCCTCCGCAGAGCAACACCGCGCCCATGGAGGCTGCCATGCCCGTGCAGATTGTCGACACATCGGGGCGGATGTACTGCATGGTGTCGTAGATGCCTAGGCCTGCGTAAACACTTCCTCCGGGGGAGTTGATGTAAATCTGGATGTCCTTGCCTGGATCCGTCGATTCCAAGAAGAGGAGCTGAGCCTGGATGATGTTGGCGATGTAGTCGTCCACCCCGGTCCCGAGGAAGATGATGCGGTCGGCCATCAAGCGTGAGAACACGTCGACTTCCCGGAAGGGCATTGGACGTTCTTCAATCACAGTGCGCGTCATGCTGTCTGGACCCGACACCGGACTGTGTGTGGCCGAGATGTAATCTTCGACGGTGTGGCTGCTCATGCCGTGGTGATGCACGGCGTACTTCAGGAATTCTTTGCGGTTGTTCATGGTGTGATTCTTAAGGCCAAATTACAGCCCCCACTCCTCACCCACGGCCCTTCTGACCCGGGTTGTTCACAACCGTTGGGGTAGAATCAACGAACCTCGTCCGCGAGCTTGCTGAACTCAACGTAGCTCACTTGTTTCTCGGAAATCTTCACGCGCGTCTTCAGGTCGTCCACGACCTTCCGCTCCACCAGGATGTCGGCAATGCGACGGCGTTCCTTCTCGTCGTTCAGCACGTTCTTCGCCACGTTGGTGAGGGTTTCCTCGTCCATGGGCATGCCGTATTGGGCATATTGGGCGCCGACCATGCGTTTGGCCTCGCCTTCGAGCTCCTCGGCCGTCACCTTCAAATCGATGGCCTCGGCCACGGTTTGCTGCAGGATTTGCCAGCGCAACGACTCGGCGTAGCCAGGGTACTCCTCCTCCACCTGCTCAGGGGTGAGCGGATTCTCGTTGGTCAACATGATCCACCGCTTGAGGAAAGTGTCGGGGAGGTCCATCTTGATGTGGTCCATGAGGTCCATCACAAACCGACGGCGGAACACCCATTCGGCGTCGCGGTCGAAGTGCCCGTCGAGGTCCTCAGTCACGCGCTCGCGGAAGGCCTTTTCGTCGGTCACCACCCCCTCGCCGTAGATCTTGTCGAACAGCGCTTGGTTGACGTCGTGGGGCTCGAGGCGCTTCACCTCTTTCACGGTGAATTTGAAATCGCCCTTCAAGTCATGCACTTGTTCTTGAGAGATGCCCAACATGCGGCCCAAGTCATCGTGCCCGCGGCTCACTTTGTGAGGGTCCACCGTCACTTCGCTGCCGGGTTCCAAACCGACCAAAGCCTTCTTGGTCTTCTTGTCTTCCACAAACTCTACGCTGATGGTGCTGTCGCTCGTGATGCCGCCGTCGAGCACAGCGCCGTCGGCGTCGAGCTGGGCGAATGCACCGATCAACATGTCCGTGTCGGCGCTTTGGTCGGGATCGCTCATCTTCCCGTGGCGACGTTGCAGGTCGGCAACCTGGTTGTCAATGGCTTTCTTGTCGACCTTGATTTTATGGCGTGTGAATTTGGCCTTTTTCCCAAAGTCCAAATTCAAGGCGGGCGCCAAGCCCAACTCGTAGTGGAACGTGAACGTGTCGGGGTTGTTCCAGTCGCCTGAATCTTCCTTGTCCTCGCTGGGGATGGGGTTGCCCAACACATTCAAATTGTTCTCCTGGATGTGCGACTGCAACTGCTCGCTGAGCATTTGGTTCAACTCCTCGGCAAGCACGGATTGTCCATACTGGCGCTTGATGAGTTGCATGGGGACTTTGCCCTTGCGAAAGCCTGGCATTTGGGCGTTTTTCTGGTGGCGCTTCAAGCTGCGTTCCACTCGGGGTGCGTAGTCCTCAGGGGCGAGGGTGACGGCCAGCTCAATGCGGAGGTCGTCGAGGGAAGTCTGGGAGACGTTCATGGGCAGGTTTTCTGGTTGCCAGTTAGTTTCCTCGAAGATGTGCGGGTGGAGGGACTCGAACCCCCACGCCGAAGCACCAGATCCTAAGTCTGGCGTGTCTACCAATTTCACCACACCCGCGCCCTTCGAGGGCCGCAAAGGTACGCGGTTTTTCTCGCCTGTCAACCTTGATGTTGCGGGGTGAAGTGCGCGGAGCATCGGAGAAGGAGTCGGTTCCCTTTGCAGTGTGGTGGGACGAAGAACATGGCGCAACCGGGCGAGTTGGATGGCCTTCCTTGTGTGGGGATTTGGCAGCTCCCTCGCAGCCCAAACGCTCGTGTCCGATTCTCTCCTGCAGGCAAGGACTCATTGGGTTTGGACTGGGGGCGCGTTGTGGGGAAGCCAGCCGACTTGGGGCGTGAATTGGCATGGGTTTTCGATGGCGCTCTGGGGGCACTGCCTGCATTGTCGGGAGATGGAATGGGCACTTGGAGCCCAAACGGAGGGAAGTCCTGTGTGGCGCGAAACCCAAGCGTGGCTGGGCTTGGGAAAGACCTGGGGAGACCGAATTCGAGGCGCATTGCGCATGAATGTCGGCTGGGCTTCGTGGCCGGAAGTCCAACGCCACGTGCCTTTGGTGGACCTGTTTGGACAAGTTCATCAACGCGAAACTTGGGGCGACATCCGCTTGGAAGCCCGTGCCACATTGGGTCAGGGACTGCCGCTCGCGGGCGTGACGGAGCAGGGTCTGGTACGGACCGCTCAAGGGGCCTTTGGGTGGACGGCGTGGTGGAAGCCCAATTTGGAATCCGGTCCGGTGGGGCTGCCTGCATTGGGCTGGTCAGAGGGCGGGGCGTGGCACGTGGCTTGGGGTCTCGACCCCGGTTGGTGGGACGGGATGCGGCCTTGGAAACCCATGCCTGGGCGCGTGGTCATGCAATGGTCGTGGCCCGCGGGTCAATGGACGCTGAGTTGGTCGGGCAGGTTCGGCAGGGAGATGTTGGGTGCGACCACGCAGCGGAGCAAGTCTCGAGTGGAATCACGTCGTGATGCGTTTGGGGTGTTGTTTCGCAGGGTCGCCAGATTCCACGGCGGGTCCTGGTGGTGGACTTGGGAACGCCAAACCAATGACGTCCCGTGACGAGGACTTCCAAGTGGGTCGGCACGGTGGTCGCGCTCTTGGGGGTTGAATCCAGCCACGCCCAGCAAGACATTCATTCCTTGGTGGAGTGGGAGGTTTGGCGCCACGTGACGAATGCCGTGGAAGAAGGTTGGTTGTCGCAGTCTGGCGCCCAGGCGGTATTTCAGCACATCCAAGAAGAAGGCTGGCCTGTATGCAGAGAAGAGGCCCGGCACATTCAAGGCTTGTCCGAGTTGGAATGCGCGAAGCTGATGCAGTCAGAGACCTGGAACGCATGGGTCCAACGCCATGAGGCGTGGTTGCCGACCGCAAAAAAGCGTCCGTCGTTCCATTTGACGGGGACATCGAAATTCCGAGAATCTGGGTTGGCGCGTTCGCATGAGGTCCGCCTCAGGTGGGGAGGATTTCGCACACGGCTGCATGTGGAGGACACGTTGTCTTGGGGCGGTTCGTGGTCCGGCCAGTCAGAAGGGTGGACGTGGGTCGCTGGAAACCACCAAGTGGGCTGGGGCCATGGATTGACCCTTCCAAGGGCCGATGCGTTTGGATTGGCCTTGTTTGTCGGGGGGTCTGAAGTGAAGTTGCCCCTTGCCCCAAGGGGCTTGCATCACGCACAATTCGAGGGGGCCTTGACGGGTGCGGCGCTGGAACATCGCGGGATGGCTTGGACCCATGGCATCACAGCAGGCCGACACCACGTCGGTTGGATGACCCGCTGGCGGCGCCACGGGATGTGGGGCGTTTCTGCCTATGCCGAGGGTGAGGATGCGCGTATGGGCCTGGATTGGTCCGCCCAAAAAGACAACGTGGACTGGCAATTGGCCTGGGCCTGGACGTTCACGAAGGGGTGGCTCCTGCGTACCTCGTTCCGCTGGGCCCGCGGCACCCATTGGGTGGTCCAAGGGGTCTACGAGGGAGGATGGAGACAGGGGGAGAGGCAATGGAACACCTTCTCCACCTGGCAACATCCCGAGCATGGAGGCTTGGTGCAGACACGGGTGCGGATTCGAGGCAGGGAGGATTGGGATGTCCGGTTTCAAGGACAGCCCCACAAGCGCAGCGTCTGGCGATGGTCAATGTGGGGCACGCATGAAACGTTCATGGGCGGGATTCACCTCCGGCACGAAGCCTTGAAAGCGTCTTGGTGGATGGGGCGGGACCGGTCGGGAGAACAGGCGTTTGCGAGGCATGTGGAAGGAGCGTGGGGTGAAGGTGGTCTGCGGCAATGGGGCGTATTTGCGCTGGATGGTCAAGGCGATTGGCGCGGTGCATACGTCATGGTTCGTGCGCTGGATGGCAGGGTGTGGTCTCGGACCCCGAACATGGGATGGCGCATGGGGGTTTGGGTGACACAACAACGGGCTCGCGAGGCATCGTGGACGGCGCAATGCTCGTGGTCACCTTCTCAACAAGAGACCTTTCGTTGCGCGTGGCGATGGCGTTGGGAACCGTGAAGGACTGAAGTATCTTGGCACAAGGAGAATTGAACCCCAGCACACAAGAAATTCAGCATGGCCAACACGAGCGACATCAAGAACGGCATGGTTTTGAACCACAACAACGGGTTGTGGCAAATCGTCGAATTCCTCCATGTTAAACCAGGTAAGGGGGCTGCTTTCGTCCGTACCAAGCTGAAGAACATCGAGACCGGCAAGGTGGTGGACAACACCTTCAACGCAGGCCACAAAATCGATCCGGTGCGCATCGAAACCCGGGAGCACACCTTCCTGTACAACGACGACGAAGGGTATCACTTCATGAACACAGAGAGCTACGAGCAGATCCGCTTGGAGAAGCATCTCATCAGCGCGCCTCCGTTTTTGAAGGACGGGCTGAGCTGCCTCATTGTGTTCCACGCGGAAGAGGAACGTCCCATCAGCTGCGACCTGCCGAGCCACGTGGAATTGGAAATCACTTACACCGAGCCTGGTGTGAAAGGAGATACAGCGACCAACTCGCTGAAGCCCGCAACCGTGGACACGGGTGCAGAAGTCAGGGTGCCTTTGTTCATCGACACAGGAGATTGGATCAAGGTGGATACCAGAACAGGTGAGTACACAGAGCGCGTCAAAAAGTAAGCAGGCCGCGGAGCCTAAGGCCATGACCAATCCGAAGGAACGTCGGCTGAAGCAGAAGCTCGAATTGCGAGACTTCAAGCTCGACGCGCTCTTGAAGGTCACGCAAGCCATTCAAGCCCAGCCTTCAGAGGAGGACCTGATGGCGCGGTATGTCGATGCGCTCAAGGTCAACTTGGGCATTGACAGACTGGTGTTGTACGCCGCCGATTTGGAAGGGGACACATGGCAGCTTCTGGTGGCTGCCGGCACAGAGGCCCCTTGGCCACCGTCCCAACCCGCGTCCTTTTTTGAGGGCTTCGACCTCGACAAGATTGGACTTGCAGGCGCCTTGGGTGGCGACCAGCATCCTTCGGATGTGGTGGTGCCCATCCACCAAAACGACGAGGCCATTGCGCTCGTCCTTGCAGGTGACACCACCGACAACGACCGCGGTGTGAGCCCCGTGGTCAAACACTTGAATTTCCTCGTGACCTTGACCAACATCTTGGTGGTGGCACGAAGAAACACGCAGATGGTGGCCCGCAGTTTAAAGCAAGAGGCGTTGCGCCGCGAATTGCAACTCGCGGGTGAAATGCAAGCCATGTTGTTGCCCCAAACGTGGAATCACCTCGATTTGGACGTGGCGGGCTATTACAAGCCCCACACTCAAGTGGGTGGCGACTACTACGACGCGTTCACCACGGACTCAGGCAAAGTGGTGGTGTGTATGGCGGACGTCAGTGGGAAGGGCATGAGTGCGGCGTTGCTCATGAGCAACTTCCAAGCCCATGTGCGCGCCCTGTTCCAGGTGGAGCACGCTTCCTTGTCGGCCACGTTGCACAACTTGAATGATCGTGTGATGCAAATCGCCCAAGGGGAGAAGTACATCACGTTTTTTGCCGCGGTGTTCGACCCTGCCAAACGCACGCTAGAATACGTGAACTGTGGCCACAATCCGCCGCTGTTTGTGGATCCCAGTGGCCGCGACACCCTGCTGGAAGATGGATGCGTCGGTCTGGGCATGTTCCGAGACATTCCTTCGATGAACGTCGGAACAATCGCGGTGCCTGTGGGCAGTGTGCTCTGCTGCTACACCGATGGTCTGGTCGAGCAAGAGAATGACCTTGAAGTCCCCTTCGGAACCGACCGCTTGTTGGGGTTGCTCTCCCATCACCAAGGCCAAACCCTCGAGGCCGTCCACCGCACCATTGTGGCTGCGCTCGATGCGTTCCGCGGAGAAGAACCTCCGCTGGACGACACGGC
The DNA here is from genome assembly GCA_002863145.1 of Flavobacteriales bacterium. Classification (GTDB taxonomy): domain Bacteria; phylum Bacteroidota; class Bacteroidia; order Flavobacteriales_D; family Sanyastnellaceae; genus UBA11663. The sequence continues at coordinate 29,212 of PKDW01000100.1, read as the reverse complement.
GATGCTTAGCTGTCGCTTTTCGTAAGTCCTTTCGCCCCCTCTTCGTTGCAGAGGTCAAGCACGACAAGCAACGCCAAGAAGCCCCAAAATGGGGCGCTCGCCTTGTCGGTGTCGAGGTAGTTGTTCAAGACGCCGTGGACGAAGTAGGTGATGAGTCCCAAGAACAGCCCCATGGCCAACATGCGGTCGTCTGGGTCGTTCAGGGTTCGCTGCAATTTGAACCCAAGGTGACACGTCACAAGCAGCAAGGCAATCACAAAGAGCCCCCCCAACAGGCCTTGTTCCGCCAACGGCCCGAGGTACTCGCTGTGGGCGTTCCCGACGTCTCCGTTGTTGGTGCTGATGAGTGTACGCAAGCTGGACTGCTGGAAGGGGGCGTACTCAAATTGGTACGTCCCGGGCCCCCACCCAAACACCGGACGTTCCTGGAACATGGCCAAGGCGCATGACCAACGGTTGAGTCGCTCCAAATTGGAGTCGTCACTTGACACATTGGAAATGCTTTCCACGTGCTGGGCCAAGTCGTCTGAGGAGTCTTGTTTGTTTCGTTCGAGTTGAATGACCAAGGCATCCCAACTCAAAAACAACCCCACAAGAACGGTCACCCCAGCAGCCACCAAGGTTTTGAGACGAATCCCGAGCAGCATCAGCGCCCAGATGGCGGCGGCGGCGGCCAAGCTCACCCAGGCTGCACGGGTGAAGGAAAGCACCGTGCCCAAGGCGAGCCAACCAGCGCCAAGGGACCACAACACCTTGGACAGGGTGCTTTGGCGAGTGTGGAATGCCATGGCGATCACCGGCGGGAGCAACAGGGCGAGGACGGCGCCATACGAGGTGTGGTCCTTGAAGAACGGCTTCATAACCCAATGGCCTGCTCCCTTGCTGAAATCGTAGCCCGCGTGACGGACCAAGGTGTAGCCAATGACCACAGAAAGGGGGATGAGCAAAAGGGCCAGAAATCTGCGGCGCGCGCGAGGGTCATGTCGAAACCACTCGGCAAGCAACACATAGAAGGAGACAATGAACCAGGCCCGCGAGACCCAGGCTTTGAGGGACACAACCACATCGCTGCTGGGCAGCACGGTCAGGCCCATCCACAGGAATCCCGCGGCAACGACGTAGGTGACAGGATGGGAGAGGAAGTCGCGTTTGGGGGTTTGGCCTGAGAACCATTTCGCCACGAACAGCACAAGCAGTGCAAAAAGCATGGGTTCCGTAGGCATGTACCACCCGATGGACGTCAGTCCAAATTCACTCAGGTTGACCGAGAGTGGGACCAAACACAAGACCGTGGAGAGGTACAGGTCCGTCCGCGTAAAACCCCACCAAGCGATGAGGGCGGCCAAGGGCAGGGCCAGCAGGTAAGGCGCATCCAACGCCCAACCCGCCGAGGCGAGAAGGGTCATGGCGAGGCCAGCCAGCCATCCAGCGCGCGCGGTGGTCATGGTTCGTTCAGGAGGCGTTCTGGGCGCGTTGCAATGTGTCCCACGCGAGCATGGCCAAGAAGGCCGCGCCCACGGCCACCACAGACGTCATCACCACGATCAGCCAGCGAACGGGTTTGGCCTTTTTGTCCGCTGCACTGGCGTAGTCCACGATGAATGAAGTCGACAGTTGCGTTTCGGCGTCCACGCGCATCAATTCCACACGCTTTTTGAGCAGGGATTGCTGTTCGTAGGCCGCTTCGAGGTACGCCGACAAGTTGTTGAAGCCGTTGGCCAACGTACCAAGACGCTCGAGGTCTTTCTTCAGGAGGTTGGCGGAGGTGGAGCGACCGGAAGCCACGGCCATGCCGTATTGGGCCGTCAAACCTTCCACTTGCGTTTCGAAATCGTAAATGCCCCTCGCGTGCAACGTGGCCAAGCTGTCCTCCGCTTGCGCGATTTGCTCGGAGGTTTTGGCAAGTGCACCAATGGCCAATTTGTAGGCTTCCTTGGCCCGCTCGTTGCGCATGTTGTTGGCGACGCTGTCGACCAGGAAGGCCATGTCGTTGGCCATGTCGCGGGCGAGTTCCGGGTCGGTGTCGAGGACTTGTACGCGGATGGACCCAAATCGCGTCAAGTTTGCACTCACGTTGCTGCCGTAGGTCAAGGCCATGTCGGTCTTGGCTCCGGGTTCAGAGGGGTCGATGTCGTAATGGGTGTACAGGTCGTACTTCTCGATGATTCGGTTGCGGATGCGGTGCGAATTCAAGATTTGGAGCAAGCGCTCGGCGTCTTCCGTCTCGCCGAACGCCAGGAGGTCGTTCTTTTTGGTCTCTTCGAAAAACTGTTCCCCCAAACTGTGTTGCGACGTGGCAAACATGACCACCGTGCTCTCGTAATACTCGTCGAGCATGAGGGACACGCCTGAGGCGGCCACCGCGGCCAAGAACCCAACGGCAATCAGCGTTTTTAGGTTGCGATAGATGAACACCAAGAGGTGTGTGGACTCCATGGGATTGTTTGAAGACATGGGGCTTGCGTTGAATCGTGGTTCGCCGCGAAGGTAATGGGCCGCGGCGGTACCTTTGAGGTCATGGCGCGCATTGCCTTGAACGGACGATTGTTGGTGCCGGGGAAGCTCGAGGGCATCGGCAGGTTCACGTTGAACACACTGACGCAACTCGTGGCGCTCCGTCCCGACGATGCGTTTTTGCTCGTGGTGGACAGGCCTGTCGATGAGATGTTTCGTTTGGGCCCCAACGTGGAAGTGGTGCGGATTCGTATCCCCGCGCGCCGACCGTGGTTGATGAGGTGGTGGTTTGGCCGGCCGCTGGGTCGGGTGCTACGGCAGTGGAACGCCGATGCGTTTGTGTCGTTGGAAGGCCCGCTCGCCACAGACATGCCTCCAGACTTTCCCCAATTGACGGTCATTCACGACTTGAATTTTGAGCACCGTCCTGAAGGGCTGCCACAACGGTGGCGGGATTATTACCAAACTGAATTCCCACGCTTCGCAAAACGCGCGCAAGTCCTCGGGACGGTTTCGGAGTACAGCCGTCAGGATTTGGCCCGGACCTACGGTTTGGACCAAGGCGCCATCGAAGTGTTCACAAATGCTGCGGACGACGCCTTCCAGCCGGCAAGCCTTGAAGAGCGCGAAGGGGCGCGAAGGGCGCTTGCGGAAGGACGTCCTTACTTCATTTTCGTAGGGTCCTTGCATCCTCGGAAGAATGTGGAAGGGTTGATGTCGGCCTTTGAGTCTTACCGTGCGCTTGGGGGACGCTGGGACCTTGTGGTGGTCGGTGTGGCGATGTGGAGTGACGACCTGCCTGCGCTTTCCGAGGAGATGCGCACCCACGTGCATTTCGTGGGGCGCTTGAACAACGCGGATTTGGTGCGTGCCGTCGCGGGAGCAGATGGCCTGGTGTTTGTGCCATGGTTTGAAGGGTTTGGCATTCCTGTGGTGGAAGCCATGGCATGTGGGGTGCCCGTCATCAGTTCCAACGTGACTTCCTTGCCCGAAGTCTGTGGCGATGCTGCGTTTGCACTGGTCGATCCTGCACAGCCTGGGGCCATCGCCCATGAAATGCATCGCCTGGAATTGGATTCAGAAGCGGCGCAATCCGCCAGCCAACGCGGCAGGGCACGCGCCAAAACATATTCCTGGGCAGCCACGGGGGCCAAGCTCAACAAGGCATTGAACACCCTGTTGACATGAGCAAAACGTTGCTTTCTCAGGTGGTGAAGGGCCGCATCGAGGCCGGGTGCGACGAAGCAGGCCGGGGGTGCCTTGCAGGGCCGGTCGTCGCAGCTGCGGTTGTCCTCGATCCTACAGTGGCGAAACAACTTCCCTTGAACGACAGCAAGCAACTCACGGCCTCGCAGCGTCTGCAACTTCGCGCAGAGATCGAGTCCAAAGCCATCACGTGGTCTGTGGCCTTCGTGTCGCCTTCGGACATCGACCGCATGAACATTTTGCAAGCCTCGTTTGAGGCGATGCGCCATGCGGTTCGAGGGCTTGCAGGAGCGCCCGATCACTTGCTCATCGACGGCAACCGTTTTGTGTCCGACGAGGACATGCCCCCCCATACGTGTTTTGTGAAGGGCGATGCCAAATTTGCATCCATCGCAGCCGCGAGCATCCTCGCCAAAACCCACCGAGACACCTACATGCTTGAGGCAGCCCAAACCTACCCGGGCTACGGGTGGGAAACCAACATGGGGTACCCCACGGTGGCCCATCGTCAAGCCTTGGTGGAACGCGGTCCGACCCCCATGCACCGAAAAACCTTCACTTGGGTGCCACCGGCCCCCACGTTGTTTGACTGAACGACTTTTCGACGGGTTATACAGGGTTATATCCAAAGCCTATGTAAAGCCTTGGTGAACTCTTCGTTCAATCGCCGGTTTTCGTCTTGGAATGCGTACTTTTACTCGTCCAAAACCTTTAATTCCCAAACAAATGCGTTTTTCAACCTTGCTTGCTTCGGCGCTGCTCATCTGGAGTGCAGGAGCCACATGGGCCCAGTGCGAAAACCTCTTCTTCTCAGAGGCCGCGGAAGGCTCCTCGAACAACAAGTATCTCGAGATCTACAACCCAACTGGCGCTGATGTGGACCTGAGCGGTTACGCCTTTCCCAGCGTGTCCAATGCACCATCGGTCGTGGGCGAATATGAATTTTGGAACGCATTTCCGGAGGGTGCAATGGTGGCGGCGGGCGACGTGTATGTGATTGCACACCCCTCGTCAGACCCAACCATTCTGGCTGAGGCGGACCACACATTCACATTCCTCTCAAATGGAGATGATGGCTTCATTTTGGTTCAAGGCGACCAGACGTCTTTTGTTCAGATTGACGCGGTTGGCGACTGGAACGGTGATCCCGGCTCAGGCTGGGACGTGGCAGGTGTGACGGCAGGGACGAAAGATCACACGATCGTCCGCAAGTCTTCTGTGCAGTCTGGCAACGGCGGCGACTGGATCACCAGCGCAGGCACGGATGCGGAAAGCAGTGAGTGGATTGTCCTCGATCAAAACGATTGGACCAACCTCGCCATGCACAGCTTCGATGGCTGCGGCGCCGCAGTGCTTGGATGCACCAACGCCAATGCCACGAACTACAATGCGGACGCCACCCAAGACGATGGCAGCTGCATGTTTGACAACGCGTGCAACGTGGACGGCGTTGTGGTAGAGGCAAGCAGCTTCCAATACAACCCTGCCAACTTGACCATTGAGCCCGGCCAAACGGTCGTGTGGTCCAACCTCGGTGGCACCCACGACGTCAATGGCGACATCGATTCTCAAACGGGTTCTTCCTTTGGAAACCCCGAAGCGTTCTACTTGGCTCCCGTCTCGGGAGACGCGGCAGGAGTGTGCATCGGTTCCTACACGTTCAACACGCCTGGTGTGTACACCTACGATTGCTCCATCGGTTCTCACGCTGCATTGGGCATGGTGGCTTCCATCACTGTGGGCACAGGCGGTTGCACGAACGCGGCTGCAGCCAACTACAATCCCGCTGCGGATTACGACGATGGTTCATGCTTGATTGTGGAATTGACCAGCATTGCGACCATTCAACAAGGCCAAGAGACCGGCGTGTTTTCCGATTCAGTCGTGGTGACACGCGGCGTCGTGACGGGTGTCTATGGCTCGAATGTGAGCATCCAGGACGGCCAAGGCGCGTACAGCGGTTTGTGGCTCTTCTCTCCAGATGTCCCCGTTCAGTTGGGTGATGAGGTGGAGGTGACCGGTGCAGTCTCGGAGTACTTCGACAAAACCCAAATCTCCACCCCCGCCACCGTCATCCTCAGCCAGGGCAACGCCTCGCCCGTCGCTGAAGTGTTGACCACGGTTGATGCCGGTGCGGAGCCTTGGGAAGGTGTTTTGGTGCAGGTCACGGGTGTTGTGACCAACGCGGACGCAGGTTTTGGCGAGTGGGCCCTTTCTGATGGCTCGGGCGACCTCCGTGTGGACGATGCGGGATACGACGCCATTGGCGCAGGCTTGGTGGCTTTGGGCAACCAATTGCAAGTGTCCGGTGCACTCGACTACGCTTTCGGCAACTTCAAGGTGCAGCCTCGCGACGCTGCGGACGCCCTCCTGTACGGTTGCACCAACGCAGGTGCGTTGAACTACAACGTTTTGGCCTCGATCGAAGATGGAAGCTGTGACATCGAAGGCGGTGAATGTGGGTTGTTCGTTTCAGAGGTGGCCGAAGGTTCCGCAAACAACAAGTACATCGAACTTTACAACCCCACGAGTTCTCCCATTTTCTTGGACGAGTACACGTTTGGCAACTGCAGCAATGGCTGTGACGATTTGGGTGCATCATCCAGCATCACAGACAACGTGGATTTCTGGACGTTCAACTTCCCTGCAGGCGACCAAGTGTCGCCAGGCGGAACATACATCGTGGCTCACCCCACTGCGGACCCCATCATCTTGGCTGTGGCGAACATGACTTTCACGTTCTTGAGCAACGGCGACGATGCGTACTTCTTGGTGAACATCGCCGGAGGGGACACGACCGTGGTGGACGCCATCGGTGACTTCGGTCCCGATCCTGGTTCTGGCTTTGACGTGGCTGGTGTGACCAACGCCACGCAAAACGCCACGCTGGTCCGTAAGCCTGAGGTTTCCTTCGGAAATGGAGGGGATTGGGCGGCCAGCGCAGGCACCAATGAAATTGACACTGAGTGGATCATCAATCCCTCCAACGATTGGACCAACTTGGGCGTGCACACCTTCAACGGAGCGTGCGCAGTGGACAACACAGGCTGCACCGATTCAGGCGCTGTGAACTACGATCCAACAGCGACAGAAGATGACGGGTCATGCATCTTCATTCCCAGCTTGAGTGTCCAGGACATCCAAACCCAGGGCTTCTCAGGAAGCGTGGTGACGTCAGGTGTTGTGACTGCCATCTACGGCAACAACGGCGCTTTGGCAGGTCAGCCTTCTTACGTGATTCAGAACGGTGCAGGGGCCAACTCGGCCATTTGGGTGATTGGCGATGGCGTGGCTGTGGGCGACCAAGTGGAAGTCTCAGGTACGGTCAACGAAGTCTTTGGCTTGCGTCAGATCCTCTCCGCTGTGCCCACAGTGCAATCTTCAGGCAACGCCTTGCCTGCGTCAGAAACACTCGCTCCGGGTGCCATCAACGATGAACAGTGGGAGTGTGTGTTGGTTGAAATGACAGGAACTGTCACGGGCATCACGGCCAACTTCGGCGAGTGGATCCTCAGCGACGGAGCCGGTCAAGGCATGGCGGCATCCCTCGGCTACAACGCGGTCAACGACAGCGTCTTGGTGGATGGTGTCAATGTGGCACTTGTTCAAGATGGCTCGAACTATCGCGTCACGGGCCCCAACTTCTACAGCTACGGCAACTGGAAGGTTTGCCCACGCGACACGGCCGACGTGGTGCGTATCGGTTGCACAGACGCAACGTTCCCCAACTACGATCCGCTTGCTTCTGAGGACGACGGTTCTTGCTCAGACGTTTCTGGTTGCACGGATGCATCCGCCGACAACTACAACCCCGATGCCACGGCAGACGACGGCTCTTGCGTCATCACGGGTTGCACGGACCCCACGGCACTGAACTACAATGAGAACACGACGCTTGAGGACAACACCACGTGCTACTACACGTTGCCCAGCATCATCATCAACGAGATTCACTACAACCCCTGCACCAGCCAAGGGGACGACTTCGATTACGAGTTCGTGGAATTGTTGAACACGGGCGATTTGGCCGCGGACATTTCGGGCTACGAGTTTTACAACTCCACAGGAGGCAACGACCAACTCAGCGTGGTGTTCCCTGAGGGCACCACCATGGCTGCCGGTGAATTCATCCTCGTGGTTGTGTCTGAGGCAGGTGCTGCGAACTACGCGTCGACCGGTGCTCAAATCTTCGAAATGACCCAAGGCAACTTCAGCAACTCAGGTGAGGCCCTCGCATTGCGCGACGCCTTTGGCAACACTGTGAACGCTGTGACCTACGACGATGGCGGTGCATGGCCTTCTGCGGCTCAAGGCATCCTTGGCTTCAACTACATCGAAAGCCCCGATGGCGGCTGTGCCACCTTGGAGTACATCCCTGAGATTCTCGCTGCTTCATTGACCACGCCTCTCGGCAACGGCAACGACTTGCCAGGCAACTGGCAAGCCTCATGGGTGGACAACGGAACCCCTGGTGCTGCAAACAGCTCTGCCTTTGGTTGCAACAACCCCGATGCGTGCAACTTCAATGCGAACGCCATCTTGGGCGACGCAAGCCAGTGTACGTTTAACTGTGTGGGGTGCACCTACCCCAACGCAGACAACTTCACTGCGGGTGCAACGCAAGACGACGGTTCGTGCGAATTCACCATGGCCAACCCATGTCCCACGGACTTGAATGGCGACGGTTCTACGACCACGGCTGACCTCTTGGTGTTCCTCGTGGACTTCGGCAACACATGTCTTTAAGCCAGGAGATAACATGAACATGAATTGAGGAAGGGCGCCCTAACGGCGCCCTTCTTCTATCTTGGGCCCCCATGATTTGGATCAAATGGTTGTTGAGCGTGTTGGGTGGGGTGGGTGTGTTCCTGTTTGGGATGCGTACCCTGAGTGACGCCATTCGCCGCGCTTCAGCGACGTCTTTCCGGGAGTTTCTGTCCAGCATCACCCAAAGCACTTGGGTAGGAACCATGACAGGCTTGTTTGTGACGAGCCTGTTGCAATCGAGCTCGGCCGTCACGGTCACCTTGGTGAGTCTGGTGAATGCGCGGCTGTTGACCATCCGCGAATCCATCGGGGTGTTGTTTGGGGCCAACATTGGGACCACCATCACCGTCTGGCTGATTGTGCTGTCGCTGGGGGGCTTCTCGCTCTCTGATTTGGCGTTGCCCATCGCGGGCTTGGCGGTGCCGCTGTTGCTAATGGAGCGTCGTTTGCCTCGGCAAGCGGCCAACATGATGATTGGCTTTGCTTTGCTGTTCATTGGATTGAACCTGCTCAAAGGCCAAATGGAAAGCGTCGGCGCCCGCGAGCTCTTCACCTCCATCTTCCCGGAAGGGGGAGGGCTCGGGTCCAATGTGTTGTTCATGCTGATTGGCGCCACATTGACCGCCTTGATTCAGTCTTCCTCGGCAGCCACTGCGTTGACTTTGGCAGCCATGGTGTCGGGTTTGATTGGATTGGAGAGTGCGCTCGCCATGGTGCTCGGAGAGAACATTGGAACCACATTGACTGCGAACTTGGCTGCCGTGGTGGGCAACCGCACGGCCAAGCGTGTGGCGCGCATCCACTTTTTGATCAACCTGTTTGGGGCGTTGTGGATGATTTGGCTCATTCCTGTGATGGCCGAAGTGTTGTCCAATTTGTTCGCAGCGGCCGAGAGTCAAGAGGTGCGCAATGGCTATGTCCTCGCCTTGTTTCACACGACTTTCAACGTCTTGAATGCAATGTTGATGGGCTTGTTCGTGGAGTCCTTGGTCAAGTTGTCCAAGAAGTTGGTGTGGGCCGAAGACTTGGAAGGGGAGGCTGCCATATCGGCGATCCCTGGCCGCATCGTCGATGCGCGGCTGAGCTTGGAGGAAGTGCTCAACGACTATCGTCGCAGCGCCTCCTTGCTTCGAAGGATGACCCATGGGGTGGAAGAGTTGTTAGGGCTCTTGGAACCTGGAGATCGGGCAGATGTGCTCAACAATTTGGTCAAGTGGGAAGAGCGAACCGACCGCATCGAGCAGACGGTGAGCATGCAACTCTCGGACATTGCACAACAAGAACTCAGCCCAGAATTGAGTGCCCGGTTGGCGGCCTTGTCAGCGGTCAATCCAGATTTTGAGCGTGTGGGTGACACCCTTTTGAGCATGGCGTGGCAAATGGATGCCAAAGCCCGTGAGGGGGTGTATTTCATGCCCAAGCAGCGCACCAACCTGCTTCAAATGATTGAGTTGCTGCGGGAGGCGATCAAAGTCATGGATGTCCAGCTCAAATCGTCGGATGTGGATCTGGACGCCGTGGCCGAAGTGGAGGGGAAGATCAACGCCCTGCAAGCGAAGTTGCGCGAAAAGCACGTGCGCGACGTGGAGAAGGGAAAGTACCCCGCCATGAGTGGCATCCTGTACAACGATTTGCTGTCCTCCTTGGAAGAGTGCGGGGACCGCATTGCCCATGTCAGCTCAGAGCTTTCGGGCGCACAGGAGCGCGCGTAATTCAGGGGACGGCGACCGCCGTGGACGCTGCCTCGTTGCTCGGATTCAAATCGCGGTCCCACAGCGTCCAGGAGAAGCGAACCGAATCCGCATCGGTGCCCGTGAGGTACCACGAGGTCAACTCCACTTGAATGGTGCCGTCCAAGGCGGGGCTCGAGCCCGTAGGCTCGGCGACGGGCACGCGGTAGGCATAGGGCACAATCAAGGAGGGAACGCGCCAGGACGTGTCTTTCCATTCCTGGTATTCTCCGACCAAATTGTAGTGGTGCACGCAGGTTTGACAGAAGGGAGGCAAGGTGTCGGCTTGGGTCAAGCCCACGTTGCCATCGCCGTCGGTGAAGGCCAAGGTCATGGTGGCGGTGCCATCTGCCCGTGTCTCGAAGCGTTCAAAAGCCAGGGTGGGCTCGTCTTCATATTGCGCTTCGGGAAGGCAGCTGGCCAACCCCAACGTCGCCAAACCCAAGATGAGGTGCCGCTTTGACATGACACAATGTTACGGAACGTCGGTCAAGAGTTCCGAACTTGCGGCACATGTCACACGCCTTTCAAGATTGGGGTGCCGGGGCCTCTTTGGCGGAGGTGCGTTCGAGGCTTTGGTCTTGGATGCGTGAAGGCACCGAGGAAGGGTTTCTGGACCATGCGCTGGCGTTGTTTCGTTGGCAGGCCTTGCACAACGCACCGTACCGGGCATTTTTGGAGGCGATGAGGGTCCGACCTGAGGACATTTCCTCCCTCGAGGACATTCCTTTCTTGCCTGTCGAAGTGTTCAAATCTCATGATGTGAAGTCCGGGGCTTGGGAGCCCAAGAACGTGTTCCGAAGCTCGGGCACCACACAAACGATTTCGCGTGCGCAACACTGGATGGACGACGCCGGCCTCGCGTGGTATGCGCAGGTGTCGCGCTTGGCGTGGCAAGCGCAATGGGGAGGACCCGTGGCCGATTGGGCATGGTTGGGCTTGCTTCCAGGCTACATTGGACGTGAGGATGCTTCGTTGCTGACCATGGTGGCCGATTTCATGGGACAGGCGGGAGCGCTTGAGGAGGGCATGTTGATGCACGACCATGGTGAGCTGAACGCGCGCGTCACCCGGCATTTTGAGGACCCTCAATCGAGGCCGTTGATGCTGTTTGGGGTCACTTGGGCCATCCTCGATTGGTTGGATTCGTTGGTGAATGATCGCGGGTGGTTGGACAGCGTTCCTTGGAGGCATGTCACACTGATCGAAACTGGAGGCATGAAGGGACGTGGCATCGAACCGATTCGGGAAGAGGTCCACGCCCGCATCAAAGCGGTGCTTCCGAACATTCACGTGGCGTCAGAGTACGGGATGACGGAAATGATGTCGCAAGGGTATGCCAAAGATGGCATCCATCACACGTTCCCATGCTGGGTGAGGCCGCTTGTGCGAGAGCCTCGGGATCCTCGGTCCTCCGCCTTGAAACACCGGGTGGGGCGGTTGGACATTGTGGATTTGGCAAACGTGCACAGCTGCGCTTTTTTGGCGACGGGTGATGCCGCGAACTTGACGCCCAAAGGATTGATGTTGTTGGGACGACAAGACCATTCCGAAGTGCGCGGATGCAGTTTGTTGGCGACGCCGTGAATTCATAACATGAAAGGGTTGCTCAACTGAGATTCCGAGGTCATCTTGCGCCCGCAAACACCTGCTTGTGGAATCGGTTTTCGCCTTGCTCGGATTTTCGCTCGCTGCCTACTCGGTGGTGGGCAACGACAGCATCCAAACCTTGGGCACCTTCCTCGTGTCCAACGAGAAGCGCAAATGGTGGCAGCTTTGGTTGTTTGCAGGTTCCATCATGGCGTTGGTTGTCACCCTGGGTTACCTCGGATACGGCGAATACCTCGGAGGCAAAGGCGACGATCTGACCTTTGGAAAGTACGACGGCATTTTTAAGGGAGATACCGTGTTCCCGACCATCAGTGCGTGGTACGTTTTGCCTCCCTTGGCCCTTCTTTTCATCACCCGCCTTGGCATCCCGGTGAGCACGACCTTCCTGGTGCTGACCTTCTTCGCGCCCAAAGCCTTGCCCCAAATGCTCGTAAAGAGCTTGGGTGGGTACGGCGTGGCCTTCACGTTTGCCATTGTCGCATTCATCGCCTTGAGCAAGGTCACTGAGCGGCTGTTCATGCGCCATCCGTTCGGCGGTGAGAACCACGGGCTGTGGACCAACCGGCGGTTTTGGACAACCCTTCAATGGGCCTCGACGGGCTTCCTGTGGAGCCAGTGGTTGACCCAAGATTTGGTCAACATCATGGTGTACTTGGGAGATCCCCGCGAAGTGGGTGTTGGCACCTTTGCGTTTGCACTTGCGGTGTTGCTCGCCATGTTGGGGTACATCTTCTACCGCAGAGGGGGGAAGATTCAGGAAATCGTCCGCGTCAAGACCAACACGCAGGACATCAGGTCCGCCACGTTCATCGACCTCTTCTACGGCCTTGTGTTGCTGCTGTTCAAGTTTGACATGCTGGGCGTCGGCGCCAAGATTCCCATGAGCACCACGTGGGTGTTCCTCGGCATGCTTGCGGGTCGCGAGGTGGCCCTGCGCCTCCGGTTGGACGAAGCCAACCAGGACGGCCGCAAAGTGTGGACCATGGTCTTTTCAGACCTCGGAAAAGCGACCATCGGGTTGGTCGTTTCGGTCTTGCTCGTGGTGTTCCTGTACCTCGTTGAGGGCAGGGAGTTGGCGTTGTTGTTTGGCTGAGGGTTCGCTTTTCAGCCTCGGTACTCCATCATTCGCTCACCCGCACCAAGAAGTAATTCTTCTTTCCGCGTTGCAACAGGATGATGCCTGAACCAATCACGTCGTCGGTGGTGATCACGCAGCTGTCGTTGACCTTGGCTTTGTTGACGCTCACACTGCCTTCTTTGAGCGCGCGACGTGCTTCGCCATTGCTCGCCAGGAATGCGTCGTCGCCCCCTGCGAGCAAGTCGATGATGGCCATGCCTGCTTGGAGGTCTTCGCGCGACACGGTGCGCTGCGGAACGCCTTCAAAAACACTGAGCAACTCGGCCTCAGGCAAAGCCCGTAAATCTGCTTCGGAACTCTTTCCAAACAACAGCGCACTTGCGGCAATGGCCGTGTCCAAGTCGGCTTTTCCGTGGATGCGGCGCGTGACATCTTCAGCGAGGGCCTTTTGCATGGCGCGCATGCCAGGATTTTCAGCGTGTGCAGCCTCGATTGCTTCAATCTCCTCTCGGGACATCAGGGTAAAGATGCGCAGGTAACGCGCGGCGTCTGCATCGGCTGCATTGATCCAGTACTGGTAGAACTTGTACGCCGAGGTGCGGTTTTTGTCCAGCCACACGTTGCCGCCTTCGCTCTTTCCAAATTTGGACCCATCGGCCTTGGTGATGAGCGGAGCGGTGATGGCAAAGGCCTGGCCGCTGCCTTTGCGGCGAATGAGCTCGGTGCCGGTGACGATGTTGCCCCACTGGTCGCTGCCGCCCATTTGGACTTTCACGTCGTGTTCTTTCCAAAGGTGATAGAAGTCGTAACCCTGCACCAACTGGTAGGTGAACTCTGTGAAGCTCATGCCGCTTTCGAGGCGATTCTTCACGCTGTCCTTCGACATCATGTAGTTGACCGTGATGTGCTTTCCAACGTCTCGGATGAAGTCGAGGAACCCAAAATCCTTGAACCAGTTGTAATTGTTGACCACGCTCGCCGCATTGTCTCCTTTGAAGTCCAAAAACTTCTCCAGTTGCGCGCGCTGACAGGCCAGATTGTGATTCAATACGCCGAGGTCGAGGAACTGGCGCTCCGTGGTCTTCCCGCTGGGATCGCCCACCATGCCTGTGGCGCCACCCACGAGTGCGACGGGCGTGTGCCCAGCGCGTTGCCAATGAACGAGCAACATGATGGGGACGAGGTTTCCGATGTGGAGGCTGTCGGCTGTCGGATCAAAGCCCACATAGGCCTTGACACGTTCCTGTTCCATCAATTCCTCGGTGCCGGGCATGATGTCATGCAGCAGCCCTCGCCATTTCAGTTCTTCGATCAACGACATGGAGGCAAAGATAACGCCCGTTACAAGTAAGGGAGGAGCCGTTCGAGTGCGGCGCTTCGGCTTCCTTTCACCAGGATCTGTCGTCCTTCAGATGGATTCGATTGCAAATGGGCCACCAACGCGTCGAGGCCACTGAAATGCATCCAATCCTTGTGGCCTCCAGCGTCATGAATGCGTCCAAACCACTGCCCGACACTCCACAGTTCCAGACCCTGTGCGCGGCACATGTCGACCATTTCCCGGTGTGCCGCCTCGCTGGCATCGCCCAATTCAGCCATGTCGCCCAAGATGACCAAAGGCTTGTCATGCCCGCGTGACGCAAAATCGTTCAGGGCATGGGTCATGCTGGAAGGGTTGGCATTGTAGGCGTCCAGGATGACCCAGTTTTGGGTGGTTTTGACCGATTGCGATCGGTGGTTGGAGGGCACGTAGTTGGACAAGGCTTGACAAGCTTCCTCCTCAGACACGCCGAAGTGCACACCAATGGCCAAGGCGGCCACCACGTTTGGCAAGTTGTAGCTGCCCTCGAGGTTCATGGGGATGGATGTGCTTTCCAGAGAGGCGATGCCACCTCCACCTGGGCGAGAGGACCACGTCCACTCAGGGGTGGGGACCTGCACGCGGGAGTGGACCTCTTCGCTGGCCCGAACCACCTTGTCGTCTCCCTGTTGGACAAAGGCCGTGCCCTTTTGGGCGGCCAGATGGTCAAACAATTCCTTCTTGCCTCGATACACCCCCTCTGGGCCACCGAATCCTTCGAGGTGGGCAAGGCCTATGTTGGTGATGTAGCCGTGTGTGGGTTCTGCAATGCGGGCGAGGAGGTCGATTTCTTTTTGGTGGTTGGCGCCCATCTCAACCACGACAAATTCGGGTTGCGCAGGGGCGTTGAGCAGCGTCAGAGGTACGCCAATGTGGTTGTTCAGGTTGCCCAGGGTGGCGTGCACGCGGTAGCGTGTGGCCAGCACGTCACGGATGAGTTCCTTGGTGGTGGTTTTGCCGTTGCTTCCTGTCATGGCGATTACCGGACACTTCCAGCGTCTGCGGTAAGCCCTTGCCAAGGTCTGCAAGGCGCCCAGGGTGTCCTCCACGACCGTGACGTTCGCCGAGCCTGCCCATTGTTGATCCGAGGTGATGGCGTGGGTCGCCCCTTGTTCCAAAGCGTGTTGCACAAAGACGTTCCCGTCGAAGTTGGCGCCTGTAAGTGCCACAAACATCATTCCCTTGAGCTCAGCCCGGGTGTCGGAGGACACGCCATCAGCAGCGTCTCGGGCCGCGAGCAGTCGCAACAGGGTAGGATCAGAGAGGTCTATCATGGTGTCTTGAGGCAAAGAAAAACCCCACAGCTCGGCTGTGGGGTTCGTTGCATTGAAGTTGTTGACTCGTCCTTGGGGACGTCCTCATTGTCCGCTGAAGGGAACCGGTGTTCCCACGCGGTCCATGGCACATCGGAAGCCGATGGAAGCCGAGCTCTGACGTTCGTCGAGGTAGCGACGCGTGCCTGGAATGAGATAGTAGGCGCGGTCATCCCAACCTCCGCCTTTGTAGACGCGGCTGCGGTTGCTGATGAGCGACGAGCCTCCAAAGTTGTACACGCGTTTGTCTTTCAGCTGATCTTCCTCAGCCGACTGGGCCGCGAAATCGAACGAGCTGTTGCGATCGCCATCGAGGTAGTCGATGTTGTCGGCGATGCGGTAGTTGGTCCGGTTCAAGTTCTCCTCAAGGGACTCGTTCCGCTTTTGCATTTGGCCTGGAAGGGCATCGATGTTGTTGCTGAAGCCCTTGCGTAAATCAGATGCGGCAATGGCGTCGCTGTCCACAATGAGATCCATGGCGTCTTGCATGAGGGTTTGGGCTTCCTCAAAACGCTGTTGCTTCAAGCGCTCTTCGGCCTCATTGACTTTGGACGTGAGGTTGCCCATCAAATCCACGTCTTCTGGCGTGAAAATGCCGACGCTGTTGCCTTCCCTCTCATACGTGCCGAGGAATTCCTTGACACCGGGAATGTTGTAGACCACGTAGTCGTACTTGTCGACAGGGCGTCCCTCCGCATCAAGGCGCTTCGTTTGGTAGACGTTGCCACGGAAGGGGCGGAATTCGTTGTTGTCTTGGATGGACAAGGGACGGTAGACGTCCATCACCCACTCGTTGACGTTCCCAGCCATGTTGAACAAGCCGTAGTCATTGGGGGCGTAGGCGTACACGTCGACAGTGATGTCTCCGAAGTCATCCAACGCACCCGCGACACCCATGTAGTCACCACGTCCTTTTACGAAGTTGGCATTGATGCTTCCGTATCCGCCGGTGCGGCTGTCTCCGTTCCGTACGAAGTGACCATTCCAAGGATACGTTTTGCGCTCTGCAACGAGTTCACCCAAGCTGTTGCCAATGAGGCCGAGGGCTGCGAACTCCCACTCGGCTTCCGTGGGCAGACGGTAGTTGGGCAAGAGCACGCCGTCCTCCATGCGGACGTCGCGAAACTCTGCGTTCAGGCTGTAGCTCGGCAGGCCTTCGCGCTCACGCTCGCCCTGGTACTGGCCAGAGAGGTACGTTTCTGTGGTGAAGTGCTCTTCGTCGATTTGGGCATCGGGGTTGTGCAACAAGAGGCCCTCACGGACAAGGATGCCCTCGTTCACACGGTCCGACCGCCATTTGCAGAAGTCGTTGGCTTGCAACCAACTCACACCAACCACTGGGTAATCGCGGTAGGCGGGGTGGCGCAAGTAGAAATTAACCATGGGCTCGTTGTAGGCCAGCTTGTTTCTCCAAGCCGCCGTGTCGGGCAAGGCGCGCTCCACAATTTCGGGGTAGGAAGAGCCGTAGATGCGTTGCAACCAGGCGAGGTATTCCGTCCAAAAGTGGTTGGTCACCTCGGTCTCGTCCATGTAGAAGGACGACACGGTGGTGCGGCGGGGAATGTTGTCCCACGCGTAGTTCAGGTCGTCATCCACTTGGCCCATGGTGAACGTACCTCCTTCCACGAAAATCAGACCGGGGCCCGTTTCTTGTTCGAAATACGGCGTCCGTTCAAAGCCGCCATTCTCATAGAAGTTGTACGCCCAACCTGTAGCGCCTGAGCGCTCGTAATAACATCCATTCATGGTCATGAGACCCATGGCGACTGCGAGCAAGCCGTAAATGTGCTTTTGCGTCATGTTGTGCGGATTCAATTTTCAGGTTTCGAGTAGATGCAGGTTTCTTGCGTCAGAAGGTCGGGCATGAGACCGTTCTGAATTTGGATCGTTGAGGAGAAGCGAACCTCATGCTCAAGCTCAGCTCATGAGCGCCACCCGTGGCTGGCGTCAAGTCCGAGATGGTGATGTCGTAGCTGTATCCGAAGCGCATCAGGGCGGTTTCAACTCCCAAAAGCACAATCAGGGCGTCACGCGTGTCCTCCGAGAAGAATCCCCGGTGCCACACTCCAGCCACGAGGGGCCCTTTGCTGACATACACCCCCAAGTTTAATTGTTGGAATTCACCTTGACGGCGGTACAGCACGTTGGGGGAAATCCAAGCTTCCACGCCTTTGACACTGCGTTGCAAGGGAAGCTTGGCTCCTGCGTGTCCCGTGATTTTCATGGGCAAGCGGCTCGTGCCTACAACGAGGCTTTCGTTGGGTTCGTTCAAGTGGTGCCCTGCGACGCCGGCGTAGAATTTCTCCGTGAAGGCGAGCAAGCCCGCACCGAAGTCCACTTTCTTCACCGTTTCGCCACGCGGCGTGTCGGCCGTTTCGTAGATGAAACCTCGACGGGGATCAATCATGTCCCCAAACGTGAGGTTGCTCCAATCCAACGCCTTCTGGAAGTAGCTCGCTTCAAGCGCCATGCGCAAGGACAACTTCCGCGTGATGGCTTGTTGGTACGAGTACATCCCGGTGATGCGGGTGGTGGTCAAGGTGTTTTGGCCCGCTTGGTCGTTCATCAAGACCAACCCCAATCCACCAGATATGGAATTGAAGTGCTGGTCGTACCCCACGGCCTGTGTGACGAATGCGCCGCTCATGGAAGGCCACTGGTTGCGGTGAGACATCACCACACGAGGCCCGCGTGCTGTGCCTGCAAATGCCGGGTTAAGCAGCAAGGGGTTGGAGTAGAATTGCGAGAATTCTGGGTCTTGTGCGTGGGCATCCTGAGGCGCTACGACGACGACGAACGCGGCGGTCATCGCGAGAAGCAGAAGGCAGGAGGTCAATTTCGTCATAATTGAACAATGTGTTGAACCCACAATGTTACGGAATTTTGGTGAGGTATATGAGGTGCGCCTCGACTTCGCGTCACGTCCACCAGCGCATGACCCCGAATGGAGGTGCGAGGCACAATATGCCGCACCTTTGTGCGTAAGGGTGCTGATGGACATGAGCATCATGGGTTCAATCTTCACTGCGAAAATGCGCGATTCACACATTGAACTTCCCGGGTTCGCGGGGAGGTTGTTCACATCTCAACGTGGGTGGAGGGTGTTTTGGTATGCGGGTTTGGGGTGTTGTTTGTGGCTCTTCGGAGGCCATGGGACCAGCCATACCTGGGCCCAAACCTCCGCTGACGTCACGGACGAAGGGGTGGTGATGCATGTCGATTTGGCGTGGGAGGTGGAGGACATTCAAACGTTTGTCGCGCGACCCGAGCCCCGTGCTGTGGCGACATGGCAAATGCCGCTTTCTCTGGAATGGCAGGGTGTGGAGGTGCTCGATGTAGAAGAGGAGTGGCTGCCGTTGGAGTCCGATCTCCACGAGGCATGGACACGCCAATGGCGCAGCCGCACGACCGAGCCTTGGTCGTGGGTGGCTGAAGGGGATGGATTTCAGATGGTGCTCCGCGGAAGCGGTTCGGTCATCCGTCACAGGCGAGGCGCATGGGAGCGCTTGACGTCCTTGAAGGCGATTCTTGGGGCGTCGCCGGTTGGATGCCATCGGGTGACAAGAAACTGGCCCATGGAGAGTGCTCTGGTCACGGGGATCTGGCATGCCTTCGCCACCACAAAAGAGGGTGTGCACTGCATGGGGTACGACGAGCTCATCGCGTCTGGGGTCGATCCCGGGGCCATTGACCCCGCAAATCTCCGATTGTACGGTCGAGGTGGGCGACACCTTCCGCTGAACAACGACGCGGAACGGCCGTTGGACGTTCCCCAACAGCATGTGGTGTTGCGCGGATTGGAGGATGGGTCGTTTGATCCAGGCGACGAGATGTGCTGGCATGCCAGCTCACACGAAACATGGGCATGGACCGAGGACGATGGGTGGACGCATGAAGCGGCGCTTTGGGGAGACACGGCGAAGTGGTTCTTGCGCACGGACGCACCAGACTCGCTTCCGTTGACGCACATGGCGTTTGCAGCGCCCTGGACGGGGGGTGTGGACGAGGTTCGCACCCAACACGTCGCGTACGGCGTCCGTGAAGATCACGAGGTGAATTTGATCCGCTCAGGCCGAAATTGGTTTGGAGCTCGGCTTTCCGCGCTTGGGGCCAACACGGCCACGTGGAACATCCCGCTCAACCACGCCGTCTTGGGCACGCCCGCGACAGTGCGTTTTGGGGCCGCCATGCGCAGCGTGGGCACCGGCAGCGCTTCCCAATTGAACTACGAATTCGAAGGCCAGTCGGTCACCCTCACGGACAATTTGCTTTCCCCGTCCTCGCTGCTTTATGCCCGCTACGTGGGCGGTGAGTTGATCGCGCCACTGACCCTGGAGGGGATTCAAGTGCTGGCGACGTTCACCCCGGGGACCGACGACAGCAATGCGTGGATTGATTTTTTGACCTATCAGGCCTCTCAGAATTTGGTCTACACCTCAGGCCAAATGCACATCAATGGCCTTCCAATCGACGCGGAAGGGAACCCCGTTGCTGGTGCGGAATACGTCTTGGGTGGCAACGCCCCTGACGAGGTGTGGGATGTGACGGACCCGCTCGAGGTCAAGCGTGTGGCCACCACCAACGCCAACGGCAGCACCGTGTGGCAAGATGTCGTGGGGGATGCGCCAAAGCGCTACGCTGCCTTCCGTTGGTCTTCTGTGCTGAGGCCTGAAGCACTCGGGGCGGTGGGCAACAGCAACGTGCACGGGCTCGGCGAAGTGGACAACGTGATTGTCACGGTTCCTGGTTTGCTGGAGGCCGCCGATTCGTTGGCCAGCCTGCATGCGGCGAGGGGATTGCGCGTGGCGGTGGTGCCTCAACAAGACGTGTTCGATGCGTTCAGTTCGGGCGTGGCAGATCCCACCGCCGTCAAGATGCTCATGATGATGCTTACCGACCGCGCGGCCCAGAGCGACGGGGCCATTCAGCCCCCGCGGTATTTGACCTTGATGGGTGATGCCTCCTACGAAAACCGCAATGTGCAGGGCAACGGCACGACGATTGTAGGTCATTACTCATCGGAATCGCTTCAAACCACGACCAGCTACATCTCCGACGATTATTTCGCCTTGGTGGCCGAGGGACAGAGTGAAAAGCCAGAAGAGCTGCTGCAGTTGGGGGTGGGGCGTATTCCTGCTTCGGATTTGGCATCAGCCATGGCGGTGGTGGGGAAAGTGGCGACGTACTCGGGGGTGGACGAAGGGGCCATCGATGCAGCCTCGTGTTTGGACCCCAATGGCACGAGCACCTACGGGCCATGGCGCAACCGGGTGTTGTTTGTCTCAGACGACCAGGATGGCAACAACCAAGACGGCCACCGGTACATGGAAAACAGCGAGGAGCACAGCAACACCATTCGCGCCAACCACAATGAATACGACGTGGTCAAGGTCTATCCCGATGCCTATGTCCAAACCAACACCCCAGGCGGTGAGCGGTATGAGGATGCCACGGCCGAGATTGCGAGGCGCGTGGACGAAGGTGCCTTGATTGTCAATTACATCGGCCACGGCGGAGAACGCGGGTGGGCCCACGAACGCATTTTGAACTTGGAGACGATTCAGGGGTGGACCAACCTGCGGCGTCTGCCGGTGTTCATGACCGCCACGTGCGAATTGTTCCGATACGACGACCCTGAAACCTACTCGGCGGGAGAAGCCATTTTGTTCAACCCCCAAGGGGGAGGTGTGGCGCTCCTCACCACGACCCGCACGGTGTACAGCTCAGGCAACCAGCAAGTGAATCGCGCCTTTTTTGAGACGGCGCTGGACGACGCGCAGGGGCGCTGTTTGGGGGACATTTACCGCGACACGAAGGACTCCGACCAAATCACGTCCCACACCAACAGCCGCAACTTTAGCTTGATGGGCGATCCGGCGCTTGAACTGTCTTATCCCTCCGAGCGCGTGTACCTCACGCAGGTGCCCGACACCATGCGTTCGCTCGACGAAGTGGTCGTCGGGGGGTACGTCGGGAACGCGCAAGGCGATACACTCACGGCCTTCAACGGGGTGGTGGTGCCCACGGTGTTTGACAAACGCGCCTCGGTCACGACGCTGGACAACGACGCCAGTGAAGGGCCGTTCACCTACGAGGTGTTCCAAAACATCTTGCACAAGGGCTTGGCTTCCGTGGTGAACGGAGAATTTGAATTCCGATTCATTGTGCCGCGGGATTTGAATTACGCCTACGGCCCGGGTCGAATCAGTTGTTACGCCTTGTCGAATGACACCGATGCCCACGGATACACCGAAGCATTCATCATCGGAGGCACCTCGGACAACCCCACGCTCGATGACGAGGGGCCTGAAGTTGACTTGTTCGTGAATGACACGTTGTTCAAGGCAGGGGATGTGGTCCACGAAGACCCATGGCTGTTCGCCCGCATTTTTGACGCCAGCGGCATCAACACCTCGGGCAATGGCATCGGCCATGACGCCAAGGCAATCTTGGATGGAGATGCGAGTCGCCCCTTTGTGTTGAACGAGTACTTCGTCTCGGATTTGGACACCTACCAGCGCGGGAGCATCCGCTTCCCATTCCAAAACCTGAGCGAAGGCGAGCACCACTTGGAACTCAAGGTGTGGGACGTGGCCAACAACAGTGCTTCAGCCCAAACCCACTTTGTCGTCGCCTCTTCGCTTGAAGTCGCCTTGTTGGAAGTGCTGGCATACCCCAACCCCGCCCACGAACAAGTGACGTTCCGCATGTCGGGCAACCAGGCCTGCCGCGAAGCCAAGGTGACGCTGGCTGTGCACAACGTCCAAGGCCAGCGCGTCCACGAGCAAACGTTTGAAGGCGAGGTCTTGGGGTTCCGCGACGATGTGATGACCTGGGATTTGAAACCTTCTTCCGGAGGGCGCGTACCTCCAGGCGTGTACGTGTTTCGGGTGACGTGGGAAAACGAATTTGGCCAAACCGCACAATACGCGGACAAGTTGGTCGTTCTTCGACCCCAATGACACCTCGGACCGATGATTAACTTTGGCAGCTCTACGATGAAGCAACTCCTCAACATCACCGCGATTGCAATTGCGGTCCTGACCCTTTGGTCCCCCACAAACACGTGGGGTCAAATTGTGGAAGAAGACCCAACGCAGCTGCTCCAGCTGAACACCATCACCACTGCGGTGCCGTTTTTGATGATTGCGCCGGACTCGCGTTCGGGGGCGATGGGCGACGTGGGTGTGGCGTTGTCTCCCGACGCCAACAGCATGCATTGGAATCCGGCCAAGATGGCGTTTTCGGAGAACGAAGTGGAAATGAGCTTGAGCTACGCCCCCTGGTTGCGCGCCTTGGTGGACGACATGAATTTGGCGTACGTCAGTTCGGTGCGTCGCTTGAACAAGCGTCAGGCCTTCGGGGTGGCACTTCGCTACTTCAGCTTGGGCAACATCACCTTCACCGACGAAGTTGGCACCACGATCCGCGACTTTCAACCTGCGGAGCTCAGTCTCGACGGCGGCTTTTCTCAGAAATTCTCTGACCGCTTCAGTGGCGGTTTCTCGGCGCGGTTCATCCACAGCAACTTGACGGGTGGCACAGCCGTGCAGGGTGCAGAAAGCCGACCTGGCATTTCGGTTGCGGCCGACCTGAGCATGTACTACGTGAACGACCAGGCAGATTGGGGTGAGAAGGACGGCACGTTTAGCATGGGCTTGAACATGAGCAACCTCGGGGCGAAGATGTCTTACACCGAGACGGCTGCGCGTGATTTCATCCCGAGCAACCTCCGCATTGGTGCGGCGTACGAAACCGAGTTGGACGAGTACAACAGCCTGACTGTGGCGCTGGACGCCAACAAATTGTTGGTGCCCACGCAGCCTGTCTACGCGTTGGAGGACCCCTCCCAAATCATCAGTGGCATGGACCCCAATGTGGGTGTCGCCACAGGCATCGTGCAGAGCTTCTACGACGCCCCGGGCATTGTGACTTTCGACAGCGAAGGCACGGCCTCTGTCCTCGAGGGAAGTCGCTTGCGCGAGGAGTTGCGCGAGGTGAATTTGGGTGCCGGATTGGAATACAACTTCGCCGATGTGTTTGCCTTCCGCACAGGATACTTCTTTGAGCACTTCAGCAAGGGCAACCGCCAGTTTGTGACGTTGGGGGCGGGCGTGAAGTACACCGTGTTCACGGTGGACCTCAGCTACCTTATCAGCACCACCCAGCAGAATCCGTTGGCCAACACCCTTCGCTTCTCGCTCCGGTTGCAGTTCTCGGATTTGGCGGACTACGTCAACAGCGACGAATGAGCTTGCGCATCGGTTACGGCTATGACGTTCACGAGCTGGCTGAAGGCGAGGATCTCGTCATTGGCGGCTTGACCATTCCGCATCACAAGGGATCGGTGGGCCACAGCGACGCTGACGTGCTTCTCCACGTCATTTGTGACGCCATGTTGGGCGCACTCGCCTTGGGAGACATCGGCACGCACTTTCCCGACACGGTCCTAGCCTTCAAAGGCATCGACAGCAAAATCTTGTTGAGGGATACGTGGAAGATGGTCCAAGCGCAAGGCTATGGACTGGCCAATCTTGACTCCACAGTGTGTTTGCAGCAGCCTAAGCTCAAACCGCACATCCCCGCGATGCGTCAGTGCATTGCAGACATTTTGGGCGTGGATTTGGGACAGGTGGGCATCAAAGCCACCACCACTGAAAAGCTCGGATTTGTGGGGTTAGAGCAGGGCGTGAGCGCCCATGCTGTGGTCCTTCTTCAAGCGCAATGATGCAGTCCAATCAGGGCTGAAGTTCCTCGAAGTGACCGGGCTCTTGGTCCGCAGAGAAGTGAATCTTCAAGTTGGCGGTGTCTCGAAGCAAGTCCACCTTGCCAATCTCCAAGTGCACAATCGTGACGCCAGTGCGTTGCTCGAGGTCCGCGATCAGCTCGTGACGACGTCCTTCGTGCAACAAGTCGATGCGGTCGTAAATGACGATTTTGGTCGCCAGGTGCTCCACAAACCACAGCCGTTCCAAGACGTAGGAAAGGACCCAAATCAACACGTTGGCCATGGCAATCTCGAGCCATGAAGCCGCCAGCGGGGCCAAGGCATTGATGACGGCCAGCGTGATGACAATGAACAGGTACGTCATTTCCCGAATCGGGATGGCGCTGGTTCGGTAGCGAATGATGCCGAAAATGGCGAACAGGCCCAAGGCAAACGCCAAATCGATTTCCACGCCAGCCAGCAGGCGGCACAACAAGAACACGGCCGTGGACACCAGCATAAACGTGAACACGAAGTCGCGTCGCTTTGCGGCCATGTGGTATATCAAGCGCACCACGACGAGTGAAGACACGAGGTTGAGGGCAAACAGGCCGAGGAGGGATTCCCAGCCTGGGCTCATGAATGTGGCATTGAAGATCGTAGACAAGGATGCGGTCATCTCAAAATGGATTGCGGCGCGAAGGTTGGGTTTGCAGCGTAATGTTCGGCGCGCGCCAAGTCACGCAGCGCTGCACGGTAGCCTCGGAAGTTACGCTTCGGGGCAAGATGGGCTTGGCCCAGCACAAATTTGGACAGGCGCAAATTGCGACCGAGGGGGCCGCGGCGCCCGTGCTGAATGCGGAGGGCCTGAATGAGCTCGCCCTGGTGGTTGACGTTGCTTTGTTTCCACTCTACCACGGCCAAATGCGGGATGGGTTTCACCCAAGGATGATCTCCACGTTCCTTTATGGCAGGCACCTTGAATTGAAGGTCTTGGTCAAAGGTGATGCGTTCACCCCGGCCCACTTGAATCAAGGTGAAGCGTTCAAAGGAGCTCTGCAACGTGGGTGCCAGTGCGCTCGCGTTGGGAAGGTGTTGACCGAGGAAGTCAAATTCCTCTGGGGTCAGAGGGCCGTCCCATGCCCCCTGGCGCACAATGCGGTGTTTGAAGGTTTTGCTGTGCACGTCGCGCAACTTCACCTCCAAGAAAGCCACGCCGGTGTTGGCGTATTGGCGAACGCGCACCTTGTACCGGATGTTTTTGCCGCGGGTGTGGTCTTCCAAGCAGGTTCCTTCCGGCGTGTCGAAGTAGAGGTTGTTGTAGACCGTGGAGACTTGGTCTTGGATGGAAAGAACACTGTGTTCGCCCAGGTCTTGGACGAGGTTTTCCAGCCATGCCAGAGGCACCACGTACTTGGAGTCGAAGCGGTCCATCAGCGCCACGGCGTCAATGGCCTCCAGTCCAAGGGGACTTCGGCTCTGAAGAAGTTGATGGAGTTGAGGAGACAAATCGCAGGTTTGATGTGGGTCGCCCGGGGAGCGGCCGTGAAGGTACAACGCGCTTTGTAAGGCGTTCGTTGCGCGGGACTCTTTGGGGGTATAGAAATGTGTGCTTGATATGGTGTATTTTGTACACGATATAAGCTGGTGCATGGCTCGTAACCTTGGTCTGGCGAATGGGTGAGGCGGAACGCTATATTTGAATGTTAATCCGAACGCGATGGCAACTTCACAACCTACAGCGACTGCAGCGCCCAAAAAGCCTGCAAAAGCAGGACGTAAGCCCGCTGCCAAGAAGTCAGCAAAGGGCCTGAACAAAGACACATACACGCGCTGGTTCCGCGAGATGTACCTCATGCGAAAGTTCGAGGAACGTTGCGGCCAACTGTACATTCAACAAAAATTCGGTGGCTTTTGCCACTTGTACATTGGACAAGAAGCCGTGCTTTCCGGCATGCGTGAGGCCATCCGCCCCACGGACCGTGTGATTACGGCGTACCGCGACCACGCTCACCCTCTCGTGTTGGGCACCGATCCCAAGTTCGTCATGGCCGAGATGTTCGGCAAGAAGACAGGCACGAGCAAGGGAAAGGGCGGTTCGATGCACATGTTTGACAAGGAGCGCAACCTCTTTGGCGGACACGGCATCGTCGGTGGTCAGATTGGCCTCGGCGCCGGCATCGCCTTCGCAGACAAGTACCGCAAAGAGGACCACGTGACCGTGTGCTTCATGGGGGACGGTGCTGCGCGCCAAGGCATGCTGCACGAGACCTTCAACATGGCCATGACCTGGAAGCTCCCAGTGATTTTCATCATTGAGAACAACCAGTACGCCATGGGCACCTCGGTCGAACGCACGTCCAACGTGACCGACCTCGAGACGCTCGGCGCGAGCTACAAAATGCCATCGGCCACGGTGGATGGAATGAGCCCTGAGGCTGTCCATGACGCCATTGCCGAAGCTGCAGAGCGCGGCCGGAAGGGAGAGGGACCAACCCTGTTGGACATCCAGACCTATCGTTACAAGGGACACTCGATGAGTGACCCCCAGAAGTACCGCACCAAGGACGAGGTGGCGGGCTACGTGGAACGCGACCCCATCGCCCACGTCCGCGGGGTCATCCTCGAGAACAAATGGAACACGGAAGAGGAGCTCAAGGCCGTTGAAAAGCAGGTCAAGGCTCAAGTGGAGGAAGCCATCAAGTTTGCGGAAGAGAGCCCGCTTCCCGACGCTTCAGAGCTATACGAAGACGTCTATATGCAATCTGATTACCCTTTTGTGAACGACTGACATGGCTGAAATCATTCGCATGCCCAAACTGAGCGACACCATGACCGACGGGGTCGTCGCTGAGTGGCACAAAAACATTGGCGACGAGGTGGAAAGCGGCGAGTTGCTCGCCGAAATCGAAACCGACAAAGCCACCATGGAGTTTGAATCCTTCCAGGATGGTGTCTTGCTTCACATTGGCGTGGAGAAAGGCGGCACAGCACCCGTAGACAGCGTGCTCTGCGTGCTCGGAGAGAAGGGCGAAGACATTGCTGAATTGCTCGCTTCTGCAGAGGCAGAGGCCGAGGCCTCGGCAGAGGAAGCGCCAGCCGCACCTGCTCCAGCCCCAGCACCGGCAGCGGCTCCAGCCCCAGCTCCCGCACCAGCCCCTGCACCCGCAGCGGCCCCTGCGCTTGCCCCTGCGGCGCAAGCGGCACCTGCTCCAGCTCCCCCCGCTTCGGCGAGCGCCCGCGTGAAAGCTTCTCCATTGGCCAAGCGTTTGGCTGAGGAGCGCGGACTGAACTTGGGCTTGATCCCAGGTTCGGGTGAAGGCGGCCGCATTGTCAAACGCGACGTCGAAGCCTTCATGGGTGGTGGCGCCAGCGCAGCCACGGCAGTGGAGCGCTTCACGGAAGTGGGTGTTTCGCAGATGCGGAAGACCATTGCCCGCCGCTTGGCCGAGAGCAAATTCACCGCGCCTCACTTCTACTTGAGCCTAACCATTGACATGGACGCCGCCATGGCCGCACGCAAAGCCATCAACGACCGCGGGTCTCACCGGGTCAGCTTCAATGACATGGTCGTGAAGGCCGTGGCCATGGCGCTCAAGAACCACCCCGCCGTGAACAGCAGTTGGTTGGAGGACCGAATCCGCTACAATGAGCACGTCCACATCGGCGTGGCCGTGGCGGTGGAAGACGGCTTGCTTGTGCCCGTGGTGCGCCACGCGAACGCGAAGTCGTTCGGTGAGATTGGCGTGGAAGTGCGCGAGTTTGCCCAAAAAGCGAAAGACAAAAAGCTTCAGCCTGCCGATTGGGAAGGCAACACCTTCACGATTTCAAACCTCGGCATGTTTGGCATCGACGAATTCACGGCGATCATCAACCCGCCCGATGCGTGCATCCTCGCGGTCGGTGGCATCCAAGCGGTGCCTGTGGTGCGCGATGGCGCTGTGGTGCCTGGCCACACCATGAAGGTGACCTTGAGCTGCGACCATCGCGTGGTGGACGGCGCGACCGGTGCGGCTTTCTTGAATGAAGTCAAGCAAAACTTGGAGAATCCCGTCTTGATGTTGGTCTGACGGGGGAAGGGACGTAGCTTGCTGTGACCATGGCCGAGGTGCTCCCATCCACTCCTGTAGAATTTCTCAAAGGCGTCGGGCCCAAACGGTCCGACGCCCTTGTTTCTGAGCTGGGCATTCGGACGTGCATGGACCTGCTCTTGCACTTGCCGTTTCGGTACGAAGACCGCAGCCAGTTTCACCGCATTGCGGACATCCAGGGCGAGCACACCGCCGTCCAAATGCTGGGCGTCATCACCCAAGCCAAGGAAGTGCGAGGCGCCCGAGGCAGCCGACTTATTGCGGTGTTTGACGACGGCGAAGCGACGATGGAGCTTCAGTGGTTCCGCGGCGCCCAATGGATTCTGCGGAATCTGCCGGTGCAGAAGCAGGTTGTCATTTACGGCAAGCCCAGCTTGTACAAGGGCAAGTGGAACATCGCCCACCCGGAGGTGGAATTGTTGTCCCATTTTGAGACAAGGAAGGGAGATGGCTTGCATCCCGTGTACTCCAGCACGGAGAAACTTGGCCGTCAGGGCCTGCACAGCCAGGGCCTCGCCAAGTTGATTCGCAATGTGGCCGCAGCGGTGCAACCGGCCATGACAGAAACGCTGCCTGAGCGGGTGTTGCGAGAAATGAAGTTGCCGGGACGGTCGGAGGCTCTGCGCACCGTGCACGCCCCATCCACGCCTCAAGAAGCGGAACGGGCGCAAACCCGACTTCGCTTTGAAGAGCTCTTTCTCTTGCAGTTGACCTTGCTCCAGCACAAGAAGACCGTGACCGAGGACATGCCCGGGGTGCGGTTTGGGGAGGTCGGGGATGCCTTCAACACGTTTTACCACGACCGGCTCTCTTTCGAGTTGACCGATGCCCAAAAACGCGTCCTCCGCGAGATTCGCGGCGACCTCAACACGGGCTGGCACATGAACCGCTTGTT
>PKDW01000164.1 GCA_002863145.1 Flavobacteriales bacterium | reverse complement strand
CCAATGCTGAAGGCATTGCTGCCGTGCCCGTGTGGGGCGTAAACGACACGTTACGCATCCAATCCATGGGCTACGAAACGGTGACGCTTGTCCCGGGCACCATGCCCCTCAACCTCATTGAGTTGCCCCAGTCCATGGTGGAGATTGAGGAAGTGGTGGTTCAATCGCATGCCGTGGCGGCAGGCGCCATGACCCGGATGTCGACCGCGAGCCTGGACCGGATGGCGGTCAAGATGCCCGTCCTCACGGTTGAAACCACGGGGGAATTGCTTCAAGGTTCTGGCCAAGTCCATTTGCAGATGAGTCAGCAAGGGGGGGTCAGCCCTGTGTTGCGAGGTTTTGAGGCCAACCGGGTGCTGTTGGTGGTGGATGGGGTGCGCATGAACAACGCCATTTATCGGTCAGGACACCTCCAAAATGCGGGTTCTGTGGATCCGTTTGCCGTGTCCCAAACCCAGGTGATCATGGGGCCCAGCAGTGTGCTGTACGGCAGCGACGCCTTGGGCGGGGTGGTGCATTTCGTGACGCGCCAGCCCGGATTCAGTCCAAGCGGTCTCGAGGTGGAAGGAAAGGTTTTGGGCCAAGGTTCCACCGTCAACGGGGGCTGGGCTGGTCACGGCCATGTGAGTGTCAAGGCGCCCAAATGGGGGGCGTTGACCAGTGTGTCGCGTCGCGCGTTTGGGGAGTTGAGGATGGGCACGTGGCGCGCGCATGGCGACAGCACGTGGGGACGCGTTCCTTGGCTGGTGGAGCGCATCGAAGGTCGGGATACGCTGTTCGCCAACCCGGATCCCAACGTTCAATCTCCCACAGGGTACGACCAATGGGATGTCCAGCAACGGTTTGGGTCCAAGGTGCCGCGTGGCTACGTCGCTGTGAATGTGCAGCACAGCACAACGTCCAACGTGCCGCGTTTTGACGTCTTTAACGATGTGGCGGGGGGTGTGCGGAAGTGGGCAGAGTGGAGTTATGGACCCCAAAAACGCACCCTCTTCGCTACGAACCTCGTCCAGGGCATCCGCGGCGCAGTGTGGCTAACCATGGCGAGTTATCAGGCCGTGGAGGAATCGCGCATCAAGCGGCGGTTTGGCCAGGACGACCGCATCACCCAACGCGAGAACTTGGACGTGTGGGGTGTGACGTCTGTGGTCCGCGGTCAGCGACGGAGCGTGGATTGGGAGGCGGGTGTGGATGGGCAGTGGAATGCCGTGGCCTCGGCGGCGACGGCGTTGAATCTGGTCACGGGTGTGACGCAGGCGGACTTGACGCGCTACGCAGACGGCGGGTCCACGATGCGCACCTTGGGTGCATTTGGTTCGGCTCGACGGACGTGGGGACCTCACACGTTGCGGGGCGGCGTGCGATACAGCCACGCCGCGGTGCATTCGACCTTCCTGGATACGACTTGGCTCGACCTGCCGGTGCGCACGTTTGACCAATCGAAAGGCGCCCTGACGGGAAGCGCGTCGTGGAGCGCCAAATGGTCTTCGCAGCTTCAGACGCTGAGTTCGCTGTCCAGTGGGTTCCGACACCCCAACGTGGACGATTTGGGCAAGGTGCGGGAAAAAAACGGCTTTGTGTTGGTGCCCAACGCCGACCTGAAGCCCGAATACCTCTACACAGCGGAACAGGGGTTGACCTGGTCGCTGCGGCCCCAATCGGATGCACTCGTGGTCCAAGCCGCCGCGTTTGCCAGCCTCTGGCGTGACGCCATTGTCCAAGCGGATGCCTCGCTTGCAGGGGACACCATCCTCGTGATTGATGGCGATTCGACGCGCATCCAGATGAACCAAAACATCGACCGTGCATGGGTGCGTGGCGCCCGTCTAGAAGTCTCCGCCCGCCTGTGGCCCAAAACCACGTTCCGGTCGGTCATCAATTGGACGCTGGGCTCTAGTTTGGACGACGCGGCCACGCCGCTGTCCCACATCCCTCCCACGTTTGGGGTCGTTGAGGTGGTACGAAAAGGCGCCATGACCCGCTTGAGTACGTCGGTGAGGTACGCTTTCGCCAAGGCCGCTTCGGACTTTGGGCCGGGCTCCACGGACAATTTGCAGGAGGCCTTGCCCGAGGGCTCCCCGGGTTGGGCGACGTGGAACGTGGAAGGCGCCATGCAGGTCACGGACCGCCTCGAAGTGCGCCTGTCGGGATTGAATTTGTTGGACCTCCACTACAGGACTTTTGGGTCGGGCATTTCGGCGCCGGGTCGAAACCTGCGCGCCACGCTCTCCGCACGATTCTGAGTACCTTCGAGGCATGCTGTACGCGGAGGTTGTTGGCCACGAGGCGCTGGGCGCCAAACTGCGAGAGTCCGTGCGCTCCGGCCGCGTGGCACATGCCCAGTTGTTCGAGGGACAAGAAGGCGCGGGAGCCTTGGCTTTGGCCCGGGCACACGCCCAGTATTTGACCTGTGAGCAGCCCACGGAAGCGGACAGCTGCGGAGAATGCACTTCGTGCAAGGCCCACGCCAAAATGCAGCATCCCGACCTCCACTGGTGCTTCCCATTTTTCAAGGCCGACGGCCAAGAAAAGGCCACGTCAGAGCCACACCAAGGCACGTGGCGCGAGGCCATGCTCGAAGGTCCTTACCTCGGCGTGGAAGATTGGCTCGACCGTTTGGGTGCGGACCGCAAACAGCTGTTCATTTCCGTCGACGAGGCGCTTGAGGTGAATCGCAAACTGGGCTTGAAGGCCTTTCACGGAGGGTGGAAGGTTTGGATTTGCTGGCTTCCTGAGACCATGCGTGTCGACACCGCCAACAAGTTTCTCAAGCTCATGGAGGAGCCCACAGACCGCACAGTCATGCTCTTCGTGACCCAGCACTCCGATCGGTTGTTGGCCACCATCCGGTCACGCGTCCAGCGCATCCAGGTGCCCAACCTGCGTCCTGAAGAAGCGGCACAGGGACTCGTACAACGGTGGGGTGTGGATGCGGACATGGCCGCGAGTTTGGCCCATGTTTCGGAGGGCAATTTGGCCCAGGCCTTGCGCATGGCGAAAGCTGGGCAGGATCAGCCTGACCTCGAGCGCTTCTCCGCATGGATGCGGTCTTGTTGGGCCCGTGATGGCCGCGCCATGGTGGAGGGGTCCGAATCGTTTGCGTCGTTGGGCCGAGAAGGCCAAAAGCGTTTTCTTCACTACGCCTTGCACCTGGTCCGCCAAAGCATTGTGGGCCACTACGGCGCAAAGGAACTCGTGCGTTTGACGCCTGCCGAAGGTGCTTTCCTCACCAAGTTCAGCAAGTTCATTCACCATGACAACGTGCTGGCGCTTCGAGAGGCGTTGGAAGAGGCGCACAGCGATGTTGCAGGGAACGTGAACGGCAAACTGGTGTTTGTCGATTTGAGTCTCCGCGTTCACCGATTGTTGCGCCTGCCGGCGAGTGTGGATTGAACTTCCAGTCTTACCTTCGGACCATGGGATGCGCAACGTGCAGCAAGGGGGCAGATGGTCTGCCCAGAGGATGTAAGAACAACGGACGTTGTGGCACGTGTGGATGCGGCTCGATGACTGTGTTTGACTGGCTTGAAGGCATCCCCCTCCCAGACGGCTCGTCGCCTTACGATGTGGTGGAATTGCGGTTCAAGAACAACCGCAAGCAATACGTTCGTCGTCCCAACGCTATAACCGTCCATGTGGGTGACGTGGTCGTGGTGGACCTCCAGCCCGGTCATGATGTCGGGGTGGTGAGTTTGACGGGGGAGTTGGTGAAAAGCCAGTTGAAGCTCCGCAAGATCAAAGACGACCACGAGCTCAAGCGCATTGACCGAAAGGCCAATCAAGACGATTTGGTGCTTTGGCACACCGCCCGCCAACGCGAGGAAGACACCCTTCGTGAGGCACGCCAGATCATTCGAAAGCTCGGCATCAGCATGAAGCTGACAGACGTTGAGTTCCAAGGAGACAACGCCCGTGCCACGTTCTACTACACGGCAGAGCAACGGGTCGATTTCCGAGACTTGGTCCGGGAATTGGCCAGCACCTTCGACATCCGCATCGACATGCGCCAAATCGGAGCCCGCCAAGAAGCGGCGCGCATTGGCGGCATCGGTGTGTGCGGTCGCGAATTGTGCTGCACATCTTGGTTAAAAGACTTCCGTTCCGTCAGCACAGGTGCAGCACGCTACCAGCAGCTCTCGCTGAATCCCGGCAAACTTGCCGGCCAATGCGGGAAGCTGAAGTGCTGTCTGAATTTTGAGCTTGATCAATATGTGGAGGCGGTCAAGGAATTCCCGTCACCCAACGCCAAAATTCGCACGCCAAAGGGCAAGGCGGTGGTGTTCAAGATGGACATCTTCAAGCGCCTTGTCTATTTCCTGCAGTTGGGGGAGCCCGGCGCGTCACCCATCGCCATGAATGTCGAAGACGCCAACGAGTTGATTGCCGCTTCAGCCAAAGGGGATGTCGTGGGCTCACTTGCGTCATACGAACTGGAGGAAGAACCCGAAGAAGTGGATTCAAGCTTCGGCAATGTGGTGGGCCAGGAAAGCCTGACGCGTTTTGACGAGGCCAAGCGCAAGCGTCGCAGAAACAAGCGCCGGGGCAAGCCCGGTGGAAACAAAGCCTCCGCTCAGGGTGGAAAGCGTGGCCAAGGCGGCCAGCGCTCCCCCAAAGGGTCAGCCTCTGAGGGAGGGAAGTCCGAGGGCTCTAAGCCGAGTCGAGGCCGAGGCAACCGACGCCGTCGAGGCGGACAAGGCTCCAAAGGCGGCAACAAACCTTCGGAGTCGTGAGGCTTTGGTTGGCGGCTGCGGTGTGCCCCGTGGCCATCTGTGGATGCAGCGAGCCCCCGTTGTTGGCCGAGACCCGAGACATCGAACTGTCGGGATGGGAGAGCGCGGAAAGCGCCGTGTTTCTTTGGGACATCCAAGACACCCTTCAACGCCACGACGTCCTTCTTGACGTCCGTCACAGCCAAACTTTTCCCTACTCTAACCTCTTCGTCTTCTTGACCTACCGTTTTCCCAACGGGAAATCGCGCGTGGACACTGTGGAATGCACCTTGGCCGACGAGCGTGGGCGCTGGCGCGGCAGTGGGTTTGGGGACTTGGTGGACCAGCGTTTCATGTTGAATCAAGGGGTTCAATTTCCCTTGAAGGGCCGCTACGGCCTCGAAGTGAAGCACGGCATGCGTCAAGATCCGTTGCCGTCTGTGGCCAACATTGGACTGAGGCTGGAGGCCCACCGTGGCACCTCGCGTCCCTGAGCACGCAACCCAACGTCACCGATTCAGGTTTCAGAAGGGAAGGATGTATCTTGCCGTCCCTGCAAACCTGATTGATTCTGCGAATCCATGACACCCTCTCTCCGCCCTTGGACGCTTACGTTGCTCCTGAGTTTGTTGTCCGCGTCTTTCATTGCCCAAACGCACACCCACAACGGTGTCACGCCTTGTGGCTTGAATCATGCCGAAGAGATGTTGTTTTTGCGTCGGCCTGAGACGCGCAGCGCCGCCATCGAAGCCACACGTGCGCTTGAGCTTGAAACGCAGCAAGGCGTAACGGCAGCCCAACGGGAAGAGGTGTTGATCATCCCCATTGTCTTTCACGTCATTCACTTCAATGGTCCTGAGAACATTTCCTCGGCCCAGGTTCAAGACGCGGTGGATGTCTTGAACACCAACTTTCGCGCCCTCAACGCCAACATCGATGAAGTCATTCCCGAGTTCGAGAACATCGTAGCGGACATTGAAATCGAGTTCCGTTTGGCCCAGCGCGATCCCAACGGCAACTGCCACCCTGGAATCAACCGCATCGTCAGTGAATTGACGTACGTCGGAGACTCTGAGATGAAGGAACTCATCCAATGGCCACGCAACAAATACCTCAATGTGTGGGTGTGCGAATACGCGGCGGGTGCCGCGGGCTATGCGCTTTACCCCGGTTCGGTGAACGGCAACCAAAATGCCGACCAAGACGGCATCGTCTTGCAGCACACCTACTGCGGGTCCATCGGCACCGCCAACTTGTACCGTTCGCGAACCTTGACCCACGAGGTGGGCCACTGGCTCAACCTCCGTCACCCTTGGGGCAACAGCAACAACCCTGGTCTTGCGGACAACTGCGACGAGGACGACAACGTGTCTGACACCCCCAACACGATTGGGTGGACCAATTGCGGGAACCTGTACGGTGTGACGTGTGGCTCTTTGGACAATGTGCAGAATTACATGGACTACAGCTACTGCGGTCGCATGTTTACCCAAGGCCAAAAGGACCGCATGCGCACCGCAGCCCTGTCCTCTGTGGCCCAGCGCAACCAGCTGTCCACGGCGGCCAACCTTCAGGCCACAGGCGTGCTTGGCGAAGACATCTTGTGTGAGGCCACCTTTGACTTGGACCGACGCCTCATCTGTGTGGGAGACAGCGTCAAATTCACAGACCAGAGCTACCACAGTCCGACCAGCTGGTCTTGGAACTTTGGAGATGGCACGGTCACGGCTGGCGCTGCAGGAGATGGCGTGCAAGAGCTGTACCACATCTACACGGAGGCGGGCTTGTACGACGTGACTTTGACGGTCGGCAACGGCACGGACGAGGTGGTCGGCACGGTCTCGGAAGCCGTGTACGTCATGGACGCAGGTGAAATGGACTTGCCCTTGAGCCAAGGCTTTGAGGCCGGCGAATTCCCGAGTAACCAATGGTTCATTGAAGACCCGCTGAGCGATGGCTCGTGGGAGTTGACCGACGATGCGGCCGCCACCGGCTCGCGCTGCATGTTCATCGAGAACTGGGGGAACAACGTGGAGTTCAACGACGATTTCCTCCGCACCGCCACCATGGACATGAGTGGCATGACCGAGATCCACGTGAATTACAAGTGGGCTTACGTGCACAAGGGTACCTCAGAAGCCTCTGAGACGGACGACCGGTTGCGCATCAGTGTGACGGGCGATTGCGGCAACGATTGGGACCTCCGTCGGATGCACCGCGGATTCACGGATCTGCCTTCCGCAGACCCCACACCGTTCCCTTGGACACCTTCTGGGTCTGAAGAGTGGAACGAGTACACCATCGTGCTCGACAATGAGGAGTACCTCACGGAATTCTTCCGCGTTCAATTTGAGTTTGAAAGCCGCCTGGGCAACAACATTTTCCTCGACGACATCAACGTTCAAGGATTTGGCAACACCGATGTGGCGGAAGCCATGAACGGATTGACCAAGTCGTGGACGCTGGCGCCCAACCCCGCGGCCATGTCGTCGGTCATTTCCTTCCAAACCCGGGAGGGTGGCGTGGCCGAATTGACCCTTCAGGACGCGTCTGGTCGGCTGCTCTTTTCCACCCCCCAGACCCTGTCAGCGGGAAGTCACGATTGGCAAGTCGACGCTCCAGAGACTCCGGGGGTGTATCTGCTTCGCCTGACAACGGCAGGAGGGGCGCAGCGCACTTGGCGCTGGGTCATTCAGTAAGCACCCTCGAAAAGACGCAAAAAAGCCCGCCAAACGGCGGGCTTTCTCTGTTCTTCCAGCAGGTTAGGAGGGAAGGGTCATTCTTTGCTTCCAATCACAATGGACACACAGCCTTCATGCAAGATGGCGGCATCGGTGTCAGGCACCTTGACACGAAAACGAAGTCGTTGGGCGTTCTCCATCCGGAAGTCCAAGTGGTCGGACCCGTCAGAGTTGCTCCAAATCCGGATGTTCTGTTCGTCGACCACGTCGAATTCCACCGCGCCGAGCACGGGGTGGGCACAAATGGCCACACGGTAGTCGCTGCCTCCAAGGAAGGTCAGTTCGAGTTCTGCTTCATCTCCAGGGATGAGGACCGCGGAGTTGTAGTTGTCGTTTTGGACGTAGCCTTCCAAGAGAGGGAGGCAGTTCTTTTTGGTGAAGTTGCGGCACTGCGCGTTGGCTTGTGCAGCGAAGAGGGTCACCAAGGCGAGCAGGAGAGTGGTTTGCTTCATGTTGATGGACTTTACGCTCATTTCACAAGTTGGTTACGTGCGGTGGTTACCGCTTCGGTGATTTGGGCCAAAACTTCTTCACTCGCCGTGTAGCGAGGTCCGCCGCCAATGATGATGGCGCTTCCGCTCTTGCTGATGTCGCTGCTCGCCTCCTCTCGGGTGACGGCATCAAATGCAGCCACAACGGGCTCGAGGGTTTGGATGACCGTGGTCAGACCGGGAGATTGCCCGTAGCTGTTCACCAGGTCGATGACGTCTTCCATGACGAGTTTCTGCTCGGCGATGCGCGTCCGGAGCTCTTCATTGGCGCTGTCGGTGTGGCGTGTGGCGAGGTAGAGGCTTTCCAACCAACCGGCTGCGACCACCATGCCGCTTAGGTCTTCTTGACCGTTGGACTTGAGGCGCTCGTTCAAGTTGAAAAAGGCCTCAGAGACAATGGCCACCAAGGAATCTTGGCGAGCGCGGTTGGCTTCGGCGCGTTCGAGCATGTCGTCTCCGATGACGTCACCCACACCGAGGTCACGTGCCAGGCTTTTGACCACCTCGAGGTAGGTCAAGGACACGGCGTTCTCTTCAAAAATGGTGGCGTAGCTAAGATCTGCGCCGTAAACGCCCAAGTTCACTGCTTGCCGGTCCGCCGTCACGTAGTTGGAGGCAGACATGGCCGAGTGGAGGTGGTCCAAAGAGAAGGATGTGCCAGTACGTTGAACGATGCGGGCCGTCTCCATTGGGGTGGGGGCGGCACGGAAAATCTTTTTGAGGCGCTTGGTCCGTTGCGTTACGGACGCACCTTCTGACAGGGAGTCTCCTGAGGTGGTTGGCCCCTGAGGTCCACCACAGCCCGCCAAGACGAACATGCCGGCGGCGAGGCTGAGAAACAAGGAATTGCGAAGCTTCTTCATGCGTGTAGGGATTGGTACGAATTTGGGAGTGCTTCCCCAGCATACGCATGATCCCCCTGAAAAGTTCTGCACGTCGGGTTGTGTACCGACAACACCCAAAAGGTCAGTGTGCCTCGAGCCAAGTTTGGCCGTGAGAGACCTCCACCTCGAGGGGGACCGAGAGCTTGACAGCCCGCTCCATGCACCGCACCAGCAGGGCTTTCACGTCGTCCAATTCAGACTCCACGGCGTCCACCACGAGTTCATCGTGCACCTGCATGATCAGCTTGCTTTCCATGCCTTTCATCTCCCCGGCAACCTCGATCATGGCCACTTTGATGATGTCGGCAGCCGAGCCTTGGATTGGGGTGTTGACGGCATTTCGTTCCGCAAAGGCCCGAACCACGGCGTTGTTGCTGTGGATGTCGGGCAGGGGGCGACGGCGGCCCAGCAAAGTGGTCGCGTATCCCGCTTCTCGGGCTTGGGCTACGCATGTTTGGGTGAAGGCTTCGAGGCCAGAAAACTGGCTGTGGTAGGCTTCGATGATGGCTTTGGCTTCTTTCCGTGAGATGCCCAAATTCTCCGCCAATCCAAACGCCCCTTGCCCATACAAAATGCCAAAGTTCACGGCCTTGGCTTGGCTGCGCTGCTCACGCGACACGTCGTTCAACGGGACACCAAACACCTTGGCGGCCGTGGCGGCATGGATGTCTTCCCCCTTCTGGAAGGCTTCGATGAGCCCCTGTTCTTCGCTCATGGCTGCGGCGATGCGCAACTCCACTTGGCTGTAATCCGCCGCCACCAGGACGTGGTTGGCACTGCGAGGCACAAAGGCCTTGCGGATTTCTCGACCTTGTGCGGTTCGGATGGGGATGTTTTGCAGGTTGGGGTCCTTGCTGCTCAAACGCCCCGTCGCCGCCACCACCTGCATGTACGTGGTGTGAACGCGTCCCGTCTCCGGATGAAGGAGTGAGGGGAGCGGCTCGACGTAGGTGGACCGGAGTTTTTTCAGCTTCCGGTACTCCAACACCTCGCCCACGATGGGATGCTTGTCCTTGAGTTTGCTGAGGACGGCTTCGCCGGTGGGGTATTGACCGGTCTTGGTCTTTTTGACCTTGGCGGGAATCTCGAGATGCTCAAACAGCACATCCCCCAACTGCTTGGGCGAGTCCACGTTGAACGGCACACCGGCGTGCCCTTGAATGGATTGCAGCAAGGCATCCAATTCTTGGGCAAGCGTGTCACTGAACTGGGCCAAATGCGCGGTGTCGAGTGCCACACCTTCCAATTCCATGTCCATGAGCACGGAGAGCAAAGGCATCTCCACATCGCGAAACAAGGCGGTGAGACCTTCTTCTTTGAGCTTGGGGATCAGCACGTCGGCCAGTTGCAGCGTGATGTCGGCGTCTTCGCAGGCGTAATTCACCACCTCGGCGGGTGGAATGTCGGCCATGGACTTTTGGTTCTTGCCTTTTTTTCCGAGCAGGTCCGTGATGGGAATGCATTGGTAATCCAAGAAGGCCTGTGCCAAGGCATCCATGCCGTGGGGCTGGTCGGGCTCGAGCAGGTAGTGGGCGACCATGGTGTCTTCCAGGTTGGCTTGGGAGAGGTCCACGCCGTGACGCGCCATGATTTTGCCGTCGTACTTCAAGTTTTGGCCCACGATGGTGAGCTTGGGGTCTTCGAGCAAGGGCTTAAAGATGTCCCGGATTGCAGGCCACGTGTCGGGGTTGACAGGAACGTAACTGCCCGTGTGGGCTTCTGCACTGAAAGACATCCCCACCAAAGACGCCTCCATGGCATTCAGCCCTGACGTTTCCGTGTCAAAGGCAAAGCGTTTGGTTTGGGTGAGGGTCTTCACCAACGCCTTCATGCCGGCGGCGGCGTCAACCAAGTCGTATTTCACCTTGTCGGCGTCGAGCGCGGCGAGGGTGGAGATGGCAGGAGCCACGTCCATGGCGGCATCAAACATGCTCAATTGCCCCTCGCTGTCCTGGCTGTTGGAAGCCGGACGTGGCGCCGGGTTCGCCGAAGCGCCGGGTGCAGCTGCGCTTGGGGAGACGTCGCCGAGGATCCGGCGAGACAGGGTGCGGAACTCCAATTCCTCCAGGACGGGCGCAAGCATTTCTACGTTGGCCGGCTCCAGTGCCATGGCGGGAAAGTCCTCGTCAAAGTCGATGTCCAAGACAATGGTGGCCAATTCCCTGCTGAGAAACGCCATCTCGCGGTTCGCCTCGACCTTCTCTTTCATCTTCCCTTTGAGCTCGTGAACGTGCTCATACAGGCCTTCCATCGAACCGTAGGCCTGCAGGAACTTGA
Organism: Flavobacteriales bacterium; assembly: GCA_002863145.1. GTDB lineage: Bacteria > Bacteroidota > Bacteroidia > Flavobacteriales_D > Sanyastnellaceae > UBA11663. The sequence continues at coordinate 54,170 of PKDW01000164.1, read as the reverse complement.
TGGCGGTTTTTTCCCCCACACCAGGTATGCCAGGGATGTTGTCCGCCGAATCGCCCATCAACCCCAGCAAATCGATGACCTGCTTGGGGTCTTCCAGGCCGTAGCGCTCGCGCACTTCTTCAGGACCCCACACGCTTGCGGGATTGCCCCCACGGCCGGGTCGGAACATCTGAATCTTGTCCGTCACAAGTTGGGCAAAGTCTTTGTCTGGCGTCATCATGAAGACGTCAAACCCTTCCTTCTCGGCGCGCTTGGCGAGGCATCCAATCAAGTCGTCCGCTTCGAATCCCGGGGCTTGCAACACAGGAATCCGCATGCCTTCGAGGATTTTGACAATCCACGGCACACTGAGCTTGATGTCTTCAGGGGTCTCGTCCCGGTTGGCCTTGTAGTCTTCGAATTGTTCGTTCCGCAGGGTGGGTCCCGGAGGGTCAAACACCACGGCGAGGTGCGTGGGTTGTTCCGAACGGATGACCTCGAGCAAGGCGTTGGTGAAACCAAACACCGCAGACGTGTTCATGCCTTTGGTGTTGATGCGGGGGTTCTTGATGAATGCATAATACGCGCGGAAAATCAGCGCATAGGCATCCACCAAAAAGAGCTTTTTCTCAGAGGGAGGGGTGATCATGAACGGGGGTTCTTTACGAGGGGCACTGCGCTGCAGGCCTCTCCAAACATCAAGCTGCGCACCACAGGTCCGACATGGGCGGTGAACGCCACGAGGGTGGCTGGACCACCAGCCGTGGCGCATCCTTTGACGATGACGCGTTGGTCTCGATAATCGTCCAGGTTGAGTTGGGTGACGGCCATCCGCCATGCGTGTGCGCGGGCGTCCTCCATACTTCCAACCAAGGCCGTGGCGCCGAGGGCATTGAGTTTGGCGGTGACAAGCATCCATGCCCAATCGGGGAGGATGGCTTCGGTGCTGCACGTCAGGGCAACGATGTGACCTCCGAGTGCATTGGCATCCCAGGCTTTGACGTGGTCTCGAAAGGGTTGTTCTCGAAGTAGAATTCCTCGGTCAAGCCAGGTGCTCAAATCCACCACGTCCACTGGAGGCGGCGTCAGCAACGACGCCAAATCCAATTGGATCAATCCACTCTCTTCGACACGGTTGACGATGGGTCTTTCCATGTCCCGAAACTACGTCACGGGAAGGGCTGGAGAAAGGACGGAATCAGGCAATTCTCATGCCCGCGTCTGCAGATGCGCCACGTGTTTCGCACATGGCCACGGCTTTCTCGACAATGGCGTCCGCATCGTAACCACACTCCTTGTAGAGTTGGGCCTGAGAGCCATGTTCGATGTATCGGTCGGGCACTCCGAGGCGAGCCACCTTGGCGGCGTAGCCATGCTCCATGGCCCACTCGGTCACAGCGCTGCCCATGCCACCCTGAACACAACCGTCCTCGATGGTGACCACGTCCTTGAATCGTCCAAACACTTCGTGCAGGAGCACGTCGTCCAGCGGCTTGACAAAACGCATGTCGTAATGGGCTGCTTGAATGCCACGCTTTTCGAGCGTTTCGGCAGCTTGCACGGCTTCAGTGCCAATGGCGCCGATGCTCAAGAGGGCTAAGTCGTTGCCGTTTCTCAGGCGTCGGCCACGACCGATTTCGACCTCCTCAAATGGGGTTTGCCAATCGACCATGGAGCCTGTGCCGCGTGGGTAGCGAATGACGAACGGACCGTCGTGCTTTTGCGAGGCGGTGTACATCAAGTTGCGCAGCTCTTGTTCGTCCATGGGTGCGCTGACCACAAGGTTGGGGATGCATCGCATGTAGGCCATGTCGTACACCCCGTGGTGGGTGGGGCCGTCGGCGCCCACGAGGCCGCCTCGGTCCAAACAAAAAACCACGTGCAAGTTCTGAATGGCCACGTCGTGGATGACTTGGTCGTAGGCACGCTGCATGAACGTGGAGTAGATGTTGCAGAAGGGCACCAAGCCACGGGTGGCCATCCCCGCACTGAACGTCACGGCATGCTGTTCAGCGATGCCCACGTCGAAGGCGCGGTCCGGCATTTCCTCCATCATGAATTTCAGGCTGCAACCGGAAGGCATGGCAGGGGTCACCCCTACGATCCGACGGTCGGCCTTGGCCAATTCAATGATGCTGTGCCCAAACACGTCTTGGAACTTGGGCGGCTTGGGTTTGTTGTCCCCGCCTTTGAGGATTTCACCCGTATCCTTGTTGAAGAGGCCAGGCGCGTGCCATTTCGTGGGGCTTCCTGCCTCGGAGGGCGCGTATCCGGCGCCTTTCCGGGTCACCACATGAAGCAACTTGGGGCCGGGGATGTCTTTCAAATCGGCGAGCACCTTCGTGAGGTACTCCACGTCGTGGCCATCCACGGGGCCGAAGTACCGGAAGTTCAGCGACTCGAAGAGGTTGCTTTGCTTCAGGACCGCGCTCTTGATGGCGTTCTCGACTTTTTGGGCAATGGCCTGGGCATTGGGCCCAAACTTGCTGATGCGTCCCAACAATTCCCACACTTCGTCTTTCACCTTGTTGTAGGTGTGCGACGTCGTGATGTCGGTCAAATACTCTTTCAGGGCGCCCACGTTGGGGTCAATCGACATGCAGTTGTCGTTGAGGATGACCAGCATGTTGGTGTCCTCCACGCCCCCTTGGTTGAGGCCCTCGAAGGCCAAACCGCCTGTCATGGCCCCATCTCCGATGACGGCCACATGTTGCACGTCGCGCTGGCCGTTGTGGCGGCTGCCGACGGCCATGCCGAGTGCGGCGCTCACGCTCGTGCTGCTGTGCCCCACGCCAAACGTGTCGTATTCGCTTTCGCTTCGCTTGGGGAAGCCGCTGATGCCGTTGTACTGACGGTTGGTGTGGAAACGCTCGCGTCGTCCCGTCAAAATCTTGTGGCCGTAAGCTTGGTGTCCGACATCCCACACGATTTGGTCCTCAGGGGTGTTGAAGACGTAGTGCAAGGCCACGGTCAGTTCCACGACGCCAAGGCTGGCGCCGAAGTGGCCTCCTTTCTCAGACACCACATCGACGATGAACTGGCGCAGCTCGTCGCTGACCTGTTGCAATTCCTCGGGCTTGAATTTGGCCCGCAGGTCCTCAGGAAAATCGATCTGCGAAAGAAAGGGGCCGGCGGCGTAAGCGTTCATTGATCTGAGATACAAGGTTGGAGGGTTGTAACAAATCTAACCCCTTGAGGTTTCCTAAGACTCCAAAAGCCCGCAAATCCCCTCAGGATTAGCCGTCCCAAAGTGCCAAAAGGGGTTGTGTTCTGGATTCAGGCGAGCACCTGCTCGGCCAATCCTTGGAGGATGGCGCGGCCGTCGGCGTTGGCGAGGTCGTCGCTGCAAGCGCGTTCGGGGTGGGGCATCATGCCGAAGACGTTTTTGCCTTCATTGCAGACCCCTGCGATGTTGAGGAGGGCGCCGTTGGGGTTGCTCATGGCGTTGACCGCGCCGTTCTCGTCACAGTACTGGAACAAGATTTGGTCGTTGTCCTGCAAGCCCTTCAAGCCATCGTCGCCAATGAAGTAGTTGCCTTCGCCGTGCGCAATTGGAATCACAAGCGGCGTATCGGTATCGCACCCCGCAGAGACTGAGGCAGTGCGGGATACAGGCTTGAGGTGCACGTTGCGGCAAATGAATTTGCGGCTTTCGTTGTGGCGAAGCGTCCCGGGAAGGAGCCCAGCTTCGCACAGGATTTGGAACCCATTGCACACGCCCATCACGCGGCCGCCGCCGTGGGCAAACGACACGACTTCCTCCATGATGGGAGAGAAGCGTGCAATTGCGCCGCTGCGGAGGTAGTCTCCGTAACTGAAACCGCCGGGAAGCACAACGGCTTCAACGCCTTGCAGGTCTCTGTCTTTGTGCCAGAGCTGCACCACGTTGAAGCCGAGGTCGTGGCTCAGCGCATGGACCATGTCCATGTCGCAGTTGGAGCCGGGGAAGGTGACAACACCAATCTTCATGGTGCGAAGTTCGGCATTGTCACCTTCCTGTGCACGCGTTTAGCGCACCATTTTCCAAGTCCGAATGCTGTTGGTGGGTTCGTGCACCAAACGCAACAACACAAGGGCTGGCCATTGGTCGCCTTCGATCCAGATTTGACCGTTGCCATCGGCACCCACAGGTGTGCACAGCTGACGTCCGGTCAAGTCGAACACGTGGACCGTCATGCCTTGGCCGGCGGGCCCCAAATCCATCATCCACCCTGACTCCGTGGTCACGGGGGCGTGGATCTCGGTCAAGTTTCCTTCGGCCACATTGGTCACCAAATTGCCTAAGTCGTTGTTGTGGCTCTCGCCTTGGCTTGCCACCACAGTCTTGCGGACAGTATGGCTGCACTTGTCATTCCACACGTTCAGGAACACGTCATAGGCACCCGCCACCTCAAAGGTGTGCGTGGCATGGAAATCGTAGCTCGGGGTTTCCGTGTCGCCGAAGTACCAGGTTTGGCCCGTGATGTTGCCTTCAGAGGTGTTGGTGAAAGACATGGTCATGCCATTCACCCCGTCGGTCAATCCGGCACTGGGCGCGGTGAAGTTGGCTTCCACCGTGGGAGAATCTTCAACCATCACGCGTACGTCTTCGGTGCATCCGTTGTCGTCTGTGACCACCGCGTAGTACTGACCACCGGCCAAGCCGCTCAACGACGTGCCTTCCGCGCCGTGATCCCATGCGACAGTGATGTCGCCTGAACCCCCGGATACGTCCAAATCGATGGCGCCCGCGTCCTGTTCACCACAAGTCATCGGAGTGGTGATCACGACCACTTCCAAGTTGGAAGCTTCTGTGACCGTGGCCTCCGTGCTTTTGGCGGGGCAGCCGTCGTTCACATCGTCGCTGTACGTCAACGTGTATGTGCCCGTAGGCAAGTCGGTCACGTCAAATTCTTCGCTCGCGGTGATGGATTCCACCAACGTGCCCTCTTGGTTGTACACATCCACGGTCCACGTCGCGTCAGATGCGCTGGCCAAGTTGAATCCAGAGACACCGGTTCCGTCGCAACCAGGGGACACCACCGTCACATCCAATTGAGGGCTCTGGGCCACTGTGACGCTGGTGGACTTTTGACATCCAGCATCATCGGTCACGGTCACCGTGTATTCGCCAGCTTCCACGTCTGTCAAGTTGGCTTCTTGGGTGCCATTCGACCACATGTAGGTCACCTCGCCTGTCCCGCCCACGAGCGTGGTGGATGCAGAACCGAGTTGATCGCTGTCACACTGGGATTCGCTCGCGCTGGTCAACGTCATGGGAACAGGTTGCACCACGGAAATCTCTTCCGTTTCAGGTGCACATCCGTAGGCCCCCAACAGTTGCAGTTCGACCGTGTAGGTCCCTGAAGTGATGTTGTCAAAAAACAAGGGCGTTTCTTCGTCCAAGAGTGCATCGATTTCCACACCTTCCGCGTCATGCAGGATGACGTTGTATCGCGCAGATTCGTGCATGGCGTCCACCTCAATTTCCGCATCCTCGTTGCCGTCGCATGTGCCGTCGGTGGAGGTCACCAAAACGTCAGGTGCGGACAACACAGTCACGTCCAAGGTGTCCTTGCAACCGTAATCGTTGGTGGCCACCACGGTGTAGGTTCCACCTTCCAAGCCAGAGATCTCTGCGCCTGTCGCCCCGTGGCTCCAGTCGTAGGTCACTTCCTCGTTGGCCACATTGGCCACCACGGTGCCGCCGTCGCCACAATCGTGGGTCACGTCTGTGGCGATGGCCAAAGAAGTGGGGCGAATCACGGTGTGTACGCCGGCCACGGCGCCACAGCCCATGGTGCCCTGGTTGTCGATTGCGTAGGTGTAGACGCCAGAGGTCAAGTCGCCAAAGGAGGTCACCACGCCGTCCGCTGAGGCGCTGCCCGACACGGTTTGTCCGTTGCCGTCGGTCAGTGTCACCGACCAGGGGCCGTCACCTGTGGCCAACACGTCGATGGATGTTTCGCCAGAACCTTCACACCCGGGAGAAGAAATCTCTGCGCGTGCAAAAGGGACGAGGTACACGGTGGCCACCGTATGGTTGGTGTTCATCCCAGTGGGCAGCGAAATGTGTGTGAGTTCGCCGGCCTCAAGGGGTTGAGGAGTGGGGTTGTCGCCCAACACAATGAACGCGCACCCATTCATCCACTCGAATTCTTCCACGGCCACCACATATTCGCCATCCAAGGGTCGGTTTGCACCGAGCATCAAGTCGAATTGCATGAGGGGCTCGCGGTCGAACCCCAACTGGGCGATGCCGCTCCGCTTTCCTTCTCCGTCGAGCAGGTACATGTCGCACGCACTGAACAATGACGAAGTGTTGATTGCATCCTCCGATTCGAGGAAGTCGACGCTGGCACCTTCACGAAGGGCAATGACCGCTTCGTCGCGGTAGCCGCTTGCATTTTGGGCCGAGAAGACGATTTTGCCGTCCAAGTCCAAGAGGTGGTTGGCTTCCGTGCCATTGGGCATGTTGCCTGTGACAGGCATGGTCATCGTGTTTTCTCCCGAGGGCAAGTATTGACATGTGGTGTTGGGCTGAAGGGTGCCATTCAAACCATTTGTGTTGAGGCCATCCATGTAGTGGTCGAATTGCAACGTGTTGTTGTTCCAACAATCCAAACCCACTTTGTTGGCGCCGAGCTGGTCGGTGAGGCCCTTCAAATCCACATTGGCATTGGACGCGTTTCCGAACAATGCGGTGAATGCATCGTCTGGAATGGTCATGACCAAGTCTGAGGAGGGCATGGTTCCCGTGAATTGCAGCGTGTACGAATCGGCGGAAGCCAAAGCGAGGTAAATCCCTTCCCAAACGGGCAGGACGTCATCGACGGATTCGATGACCGCATAATTGAAATCGTCAGCATTGGCAGTCCAGTATCCGATGTTGGCGAATCCCGCTGGATCGTCGGCGCCGGTGAACCCCCATGTGGGAATGTCGCCCACGAATTCACTTACTTTCACCCCTTCAAGGCCAATGGCGATGCGTTGCTCGGCAAAGGACATGTCTCGGTTGGGGGTGGCAGGCAAGGTGATTTGACGTGTCACCAAGCCAAGCAAGGCACCGTTGTTGGGACGCATCACCGTGGCGCGGCCGAATTCGTTTTCAGAAAGGATCAATTGTCCATCTTCCATGATTGTGACTGTGGCATCGTCGATGTTGACGTTGCCTGTCACTTCGACCACACCCTCCACGTTCAAAGAGGTTTTGAGCGCGGCGGTCAAGGACGACAACGCCATGTCGGCGCCCAAGTTTTGGGTCGCCCCAATGCCATTGGCCACCAAATGCGCAGACGCCATTTGGGGCAAAGCGTTCGAAGACAAAAAATGGCCATCAAAGGTCAAGGTGATGCCGTTCAAATCGATCAAGGTGCCGGAAGGCGAAACAAGCACAGAGCTCGCTTCGGCATCGGTCACGAATGACACTTCGTGGTTGACCACCACGTTGTCGTCGCCACCAGGCACGCAGTTACAAGACCACGTGACAGGCTCACTCCAGATGCCGCGCTGAACGGATTCAATCGTGTTGCGGTTTCCGCGCTTCGCGAACGCCATGACGTGGCTGGTTTCAGGCGCAAAGTCCTCAGAAGCCATTGCCTCAGCAGCATTGGCTTCCCAAGCCTCGACCGCAGATGCAATGATGTGCGGTGGGGTTTGGGTGAACGGAAGTTCAACTTGGCCCCACAAAGTGGTGGCTGCAAGGAAGAACAGGGGTGCAAAAATTGCTCTCATGGCAAAAAACTGATGGGTTCGTCTTCGCCTTACGCGCCCTGTTCCAAAAAGGTTTCAATTCGGTTGGCCTTGTGTATTTTTGCAATCAAGCATCACGACCATGAATACGCAGGACATCATCAACCCCGCCGCCCAGTTCATTGAATGGACCTTCAGCACCGTGCTGTTGCCCATCAGCAACAGCTTCAACTGGGCTGTGATTGGCCTTGGACTTGTTGGGTTGTTGTTCTGGTTGCGCCTTCAAAAGAAGTACAACGTTCGCGCAGAGCAGGACGGCACCATCATGTAAGTCCGAGTCAAACGAATCTCAGAGGGCCTTTCCGTGAATGCGGAGGGGCTTTTTTTGTCCGAGCATGGGCCCGCAGAGGCTCAGAGCAGGTCTTGCCCGATGTCTCGGCGGCAGTGCTTGCCGTCGAAGCTGATTGAATCGGCCAACGCGTAGCTCTTTTTCAGGGCGTTCTCAGGATTCGCCGCCATGGCAGAGCAAGCGAGCACCCGCCCCCCGTTGGTCACTGCGTTCCCTCTCGACGTGGAGGTTCCAGCGTGGAAAAGCAAGGCATCATTTTCGAGTCGGTCAGGGACAGAAATCGTCTTGCCCTTCTTGTATGCGCCTGGGTAGCCCTCTGAAACGAGCATGACTGTGGAGCACGTGCGCGGGTCAATCTGCAGGTGGTATTCGCTGAGAAGTCCTGCCCCCATGTTTTCAAAGAGGTGCAAGAGGTCGCTTTCGATGCGCGGCATGATGACCTCGGTTTCGGGGTCTCCCAACCGGCAGTTGTACTCCACCACGTAGGGGTCGCCGCCGACCTTCATCAGGCCAAAAAACAGGAAGCCGTTATAGGGAATGCCGTCGGCCGCCAGCCCTTTCACCGTGGGAATGATGATTTGGTTGATGGCTTTTTCATGGAACTCGGCATCCATGAAAGGCACTGGGCTGACCGCACCCATGCCGCCAGTGTTGGGTCCGGTGTCTCCTTCACCAATGCGCTTGTAGTCTTTGGCTGAAGGAAGCAAGTGGTAGGCTTTGCCGTCTGTGACGGCAAACATGCTGCATTCGATGCCGTCCATGAACTCCTCAATGACCACGCGTTCCCCTGCGGACCCGAATGACTCCCCGGACAGCATGTCGCGGATCACGCGCTGGGCTTCTTCGAGGTCTTCGGTGATGATGACTCCCTTTCCCGCGGCCAGGCCATCGGCCTTGAGCACATAAGGAGGTTTCATGGTGTCCAAGAAAACGATTGCATCGTCCACTTGGGTTCCGTCAAACGAGCCATATCCGGCTGTGGGGATGTTGTGGCGACGCATGAAGGCTTTGGCAAAGGACTTGCTGCCCTCCAATTGGGCGCCTTCCTTTCGGGGTCCGACGACCACGAGTTCAGGATGCTTTCCGCAATCCAAGAGGTGGTCCACCAGTCCCTCGACAAGCGGGGCTTCGGGACCGACCACGACCATGTTGATGCCGTGCTTTCTGATGCTCCGGCTTACGGCATCGTGGTTGGAGACGTCCAATTTGAGGTTGGTGGCCACTTGGGCAGTGCCGGCATTGCCGGGTGCCACAAAAAGTTGAGTGAGGAAGGAGCTTTGGGCAAGCTTCCAAGCCATCGCATGTTCGCGGCCTCCCGAGCCAATCAACAGAACATTCATGCATCCAAAAGTAAGCCACCTCAGAGGGTGCAACAACGCGGGTTTTCCACAACGAATGCGCACTTGCCACGACGTGAAGCAGGCGCTGAGAGCTACCTTCGGCCTCGTGCTGAGTGTCGTCATCATCGCCAAAAACGAAAGCCACAACCTGCCGCGTTGTTTGCAGTCGGTTCAGACTGTGGCCGAGGAAGTGATCGTGGTGGACAGCGATTCGACTGACGGCACCCCGGAACTCGCAGCATCCCTGGGTGCTCGTGTGTTCCAAAGGCCCTTCACCACGTACGCAGACCAAAAGAACTGGGCCGCGAGTCAAGCGACGGAGCCGTTTATCTTGAGCTTGGATGCGGACGAGGCTTTGAGTGAGGCGTTGTTGGCCGACATCAAGGCTTGGAAGTCGCGTCCGCCTCACGCAAACGCGGCGTGGTCGATGCCTCGCCTGACGTATTATTGCGGGGATTGGATTCGCCACGGTGGATGGTACCCTGACCGCAAAATCCGCCTTTGGTCTGCAGGTGCCGGCGAATGGAAACCCGCGACGGCGGGCGGAGTGCTCCACGAGTCTTGGGCGCCCCACGACGGGGTCGAGGTGTTCGAGTTTGACTCGGACTTGCTTCATTACAGTTATCACACCACGGCGGACCACCATCGCCAATTCGCGAAGTTTTCGCTCCTCGGTGCCGAAGATGCCCGCCGCGCAGGCCGCACGTCTTCCTCCCTGAAACCCTTCGCCCGGGCGGCGTTTCAGTGGGTCAAACAGGCCATTGTGCAGTGGGGGTGGCGGGATGGCCGCGCGGGTTTGCGCGTGGCCAAATGGAGTGCCGTCGCCGCGTTTTGGAAGTGGAACTTGGTCAAGGCGGCGACGTCTCATCGCGCTTGGTCGCGCGTGGCCATCGTTCGCTCAGACGCATTGGGTGACAACATTTTGACCTTGCCCTTGGCCGGGGCCCTTCGCAGGCTTTTGCCGCACGTGGAGGTGATTTGGATTTGCCGGCCTTATGCCCGTCCGGTGGTGGCCAAATCGAAGGTCGTTCACACCATCCGGGTGTGGGAGGAAGCCAACATGGACGCCGAGACGGAGGAATCTTTGTTCGCGGGGGTGGATGCGGTGGTGTTCGCCTTCCCCGAGCCTCGTTTGCTCGCTGCGGCCGCCCGCGCGGGTGTGCACGTCAGGGTGGCCACGGGTCGACGTTGGGTGGCTTTTCGCTGGGCCAATCGCAGCATGTGGCGTTCGCGGAAGCGCACCCCCGAGCACGAGACGGCGCAGGGGTTGAGGTTGCTTCACGGCTTGGGTTTGCCCGCCCGGTGGCACTTCCCAGAACGCGAAGATTGGATGGACTTGCTGGAATGGCATACGTCAAGCGCAGGCGACCCTGTGCCCGAGGGCTTGAAAGGTGCCGTGTTGTTGCATCCAGGAAACCATGGGTCGGCCAACGGTTGGTCCCTGGCGCGGTTCGAGGGCTTGGCCAAGGCGCTTTTGGCCGAAGGTGTGCCAGTGGTGGTCACGGGATCGCCTCAGGAACGCAGCGCCTTGACGCCTTGGTTGGAGCGCATGTCGGGAACGCCAGGCTTCACCGATGCCGCGGGCGCGTGGACCCTCGCGCAGTTGATGGACGCTTTGGTCCATGTGCGGTGCGTGGTGGCGTCGAGCACCGGACCGTTGCACATGGCCGCTGCCCAAGGCACGCCGACTGTGGGATTGTACCGGTCGGATGCGCCGTTTTGGCCTGAACGATGGGGACCGTTGGGGCCCGGCGAAGTCTTGGCCACCTCAGAAGTCGAGGCGGAGGGCGGCTTGAACCTCTCCGTGGAAGATGTGCTTGCCGCGGTCCATCGCGTGAGGGCGTCGGACGGCACTCAATCTGTCTGAGCAGGGCGTTGGAATGCGCCAAACAAAGCGAGGAAGCTGATGACGACGCCCGCTTGGGTTTCCCAAGCGTCCTCAAAAACGCAACTCAGCATCACCACCAAGCCGCCCCACAGGGCGACACGACTGTGTTTGCCAATGCCTTGATGCCACGTACGCGCAAAACCCAACCACAGCAACATCGCGATGAGTCCGCCTGAAATCCCCCAGGTCAAATGCTGCATGTGGGCGCGATGGCGATGGGGCGCAGCCAAGTCAGATCCGAGCTGCGCATAGGCTTGTTCCATGGCCGAAGAGGTGTCTCCCATGCCGTGGCCCACCCAAAAGGACTGCATCCATGCATGCCATCCCGCGTGCCAATGCGCGATGCGTTGGAACAGGGCGTGGCCGGAAGGGTTGCCGCCGTCCTGCCACACTTCCCATTCCCGTCGCAGCTCACGCAAGCGCAACCGAAGTCCTTTCGTAGGAGTAGCGTGCGTCGCACCTTCTTCAATGGCCCGGACATCTTGGGGGGAGAGTTGCAGGATGTGCTCACCGTCCTTGGGCCATCCCAGTGAGGTGAGGTAACGGGGCAGCCGATCGCGTACCGTGAAGCCGGCCGCGTTGGGTTCGTGGAGGGGGAGGTCGCTGATTTGGGACCACGCATCTTCCCATTCCGTGGGGCACAGGAAGAGATGGAGGCGATGTCCACCCTCGGACACCACCCGCTCAGGATGGTGGATGTAGGCATGGCCCTGCGCGGTGAACGCGGGAAGTTCCGCTCGGGGAACGGGGAGGGGCACCGGCCGAAGCCACAAGGCCATTCCACCTGCCAGGGTCAAGGTGATCGCTGCGGAGCCTGCCAGCAGGCCTCGCCGTGCGGATGGAGAAAACCGACCCCACAGCACCCAGATCAAGGCCAGGGGCCACAACAGGGCGTTCGTGAGGGAGCCCGTGACCGCTGTGAAGAAGGCCCAAAGGGCGCCAAAGAGGACAATGCTGGTCTTGGATTGATGTTGGGCACCCCAGACCCATCCGAGGGCGGCCAACATGGCGAGTCGGATGTGTGACGTCCATGGCGTCCAATCCCTGCCCGCAAGCACTTCTCCCTGCCCCACGCGCCATGCACCCCAAGCGAGGACACCGGCCATGGCCAACGCGGCACTTTGGAAGACCCATTTGGCGGTGAGGTCCGGACGAGGCACGACATGCCAAGAGAATGCCAACGTCAGCAGGGTCACTTGGATGGAGGCGAGCTGAAGTCCCCAGTCGAGGTTGTCGGACCACAAGAGGGACAGCCATCCCCACGCGAAGAGCCCCAACAACCAAATGAGCGGGCCGCTTGACTTGCTTGGGGTTCGGCTTTGCTTGAGGACGAGCAGGGCACACAAGGTCACCCATACGGTGCCCAAGGTCATGGCGGCATGGGACCAAGGGGCTCCCCAAATCAAGAGTGCCCAACCCCATTTTGCGGCGTCTTCAGCGCGGCTGCGCTCCATCATTTTTGGTCTGTGGGGCCCTGAAGAATCTCATTGTAATTCTTGGACTCGAGCAGTTTCACGGCCCGTTGCGCCACGGGATCTTGGGCCAAGCCATGGCGGTACTCTCCCGAGGTGTTGTAGAGGTGAACCACGAGTTCGTGCGCCAACTCGCGCTCAATCTCCGCGCGGTGGCGTTCCAAATCCTCGCTCACGTTCGCCACGAGTCCGGCGCGCAGTGCCGCTAGGGCGGCCGCATTGGGTGCATCGAGCAATTCTTCTTCCGCCGTGCGCTCGAGGGCTTGGAAGGCTTCGAGGGTTTTTGAAGCGTAGGGGAGATCGGTCAGGCCTTGGGCAAAGCCCACAAACGAGCTCCATGTCTCGTCACTGACTTCGAATGCGATGGCGTCTGCCGGCGCGACAAGGGCGTCGCGATGCTGCACGGCAAAGTCAAAAAGCACCCCGTTCTCGAGGAGTCCTTCGAGGACGTAGCCCAAGTCAGGTTGGGGAACTTCCACATCGGGCAAGACGCCACGGCCTTCCAAGACCTCCCGTCCATTCGCCGTGTGGAAAATGCTCAACGTCGAATCGGCCATGGCATGCACTTCACCCTCGTCATCGCGGTGGCTGTAATCGAGCCGTTGGACGCAGCGGCCACTGGGCGTGTAGTACTTCGCCACGGTGACCTTCATGCGGGTGCCGTAGGCGAGTTTTTTGGTTTGCTGGACGAGCCCTTTGCCGAACGACTCTGAGCCCACAACCACACCGCGGTCCAAATCTTGGAGCGTGCCCGCCACGATTTCACTGGCCGAGGCGGACTTGCCGTCGACGAGAATGGCGATGGGCAAGTCCGGACGCAGGGCGTTGGCGCGCGTCTTGTAAGATTTGTTCCAGTCGGGTGTTTTCCCTTTGGTGCTGACCACCTCCTGTCCTTTGCCGACAAAGAGGTTGACCATGGCGATGGCCTCCCGCAACAGTCCGCCGCCGTTGCCTCGGAGGTCGATGACGACGTGCTCGGCCCCAAGTGAGTCCGTGAGGTTCATCAGGGCTTTGCGCACTTCGAAGCTCGCGGTCTTGGTGAAGGAGCTCAAGGCCAAATATCCTGTGGTCTCGCTCAACATCCCTTGATAGGGCACGTCGGGTACTTTGACCTTCTGTCGCTGCAGCTCAAAAGTGAAGATCTCCCGTGTGCCGGGCCGTTGGATGTCGACCGTGACGTCCGTGCCAGTCGCCCCTTGCAAGAGGTCGCCGATTTGGTTTTGGTCGAGGCCGGCAAGGTCGCGTCCGTTGACACGCATCATGACGTCGCCAAGTTGAAGCCCTGCCTGCTCCGCGGGTTCGCCTTCGAGCAGATCGACGACGATGGTCTGGCCGTTCCGGGTTTCGATGCTGGCACCCACACCGCCGTACTCGCCGGTTTGCATGAAGCGAACGTCCTCCATCTTGGTTTCAGGGAAGTACCGGGTGTAGGGGTCGAGCTGGGCGAGCATGGCCTTGATGCCGGTTTCCATCAATTCGCCAGGTGCCAGTTCGTCCACATAGAACAGGTTCAACTCGCGGAACGCGGATTGCATGATTTCGAGCTGTTTGGACATCTCGAAGTAATCATCCTTGACCGACGCGGCCACAACCACCACCAAAACAAGGGGCAGGCCCAACAAAAACAACAAACGACGCATGTGCGACAGGGGTTTAAATGGATGAACCGAGCAGGCTCATTTCTCGGCGGCCATTTCCATTTCCAAGCGCTTGGTGGCGCGTTGGATCAAGTGCTGGCAATCGGAGAAGGAGGGAATCTCGTTCCCCACAAAGATGAACACCACGGCCCATTGGGGCGCGTCGGGTTTCCAATTTTTGGCGAGCGCCGTTTTCTCAACGCGCCAAGCTTCGCGCATCAGACGCTTGATGCGGTTTCGGTCCACGGCGCGACGGAAGCGTTTTTTTCCCACGGAAAGGGCGGCCTGAAAGGGCACTTCGTGTGACAGCTCCGTTTGAACGGCACGGGCCAGAATGGGAAAGGCCTTGATTTTGATTCCTTTCGCAAAAGCGAGGTCCATCAACGCAGTGGACTTCAAACGCTCGCGCTTGGAAAGGGTATGCACTCAGCCCGTGATGTACTGCTCCAGCGCCATGGTCATCGAGGGCGCCTTGGCGGTGGGAGCGTTGATGTCAATGCGCAGGCCGGCAGCCTCGGCGGCCTTGGCCGTGGTGGGTCCAAACACGGCAATGCGCGTCGGTCCCTGCTCGAAGTCGGGGAAGTTCTTGAACAACGATTCAATGCCGCTGGGGCTGAAGAAGACGAGCACGTCGTATTTCACGTCGCTCAGATCGCTCAAGTCAGAACACACCGTGCGGTACATGATGGCCCGGGAGTAGTCGAATCCTGCATCGTCCAAGGTGTTGGGGATGCTGTTCTTCAACAGGTCGGAAGAAGGCAACAAAAACTTTTCGCCCTTGTGTTTCTTCATCAAGTTCACGATCTCGTCAAACTTGATGGTGCCGTGGAAGATTTTGCGCTTGCGGTACTGAACGTACTTCTGCAAATAATACGCCGTGCTTTCAGAGATGCAGAAGTACTTCATGGAATCGGGCACCTCAAAACGCATCTCCTTCGCCATGCGGAAGTAGTGGTCCACAGCCAGGCGGCTGGTCAAAATCACGGCAGTGTGCTCCGCGAGATCGATGCGCTGCTGGCGGAATTCCTGCGCCTCCATGCCTTCCACGTGGATGAAGGGACGGAAATCAATGGTGAGTTTCTGTCTGTCAGCCAAATCGAAGTACGGGGACTTCTCCGTGGACGGCTTGGGCTGTGAGATCAGGACGGTTTTGATCTTTTGGGCCATGGTGGTGCGATTCAATGTCCTCGAAAGACAGCGCGGACACTCCAGAGAATCCAAAACAGCGTCCAGCTCCATTCAAGGACGCAAAGATACAAGATTCCAACAACCCTCTGTTGACGGGCGCTGTTCAGCAGTTGCGTCGTCCGAATGGCACTGATGACCATCGTCAGAACAAACAGCGTCACCACCCCCCACGGCGCAAAGGGCCCATGCATGACGTAGGGGTTCATGCTGGCCACGACACACCAAGCGGCCAGGGCCATGCCCATCCACGTTTGGTTGTGGCGGGAGATCTCCAACCAGGCGCTTGCGGTGTCTCCCGCACCCAAGATCACACGGCCGGTCACCTTTCGCAGCGTCCAAGCTGCCGCCATCCATGCAAAGACGGACCACCAAGGCATGGTCACGGCGCTCGACCGGAACGACACAATCAATCCCGCCCAAATCCCAAACAGCCCCAAAGCGCAATTGAGGACCACGCCCATGGTTTGGGGCGTCTCAGAAGCGTTCCGGGTGGTGAGGTTGCGTGGCCGGGTCCAGGCCCACTTCAGCCTTTGGGCCTCTCTTCCAAATCCGGCAAGCAACAGCCAAAAACCCACGAGCACGCCCACTGCCAAGACCAGAGGAGCTTGATCGGGAGCGCTCCAGGGCGCCAGGACATTGCCGTCTCGCATGCTGGAAAGGTCGCACACAGCATTGGAATTCTTCACAGTAGCCCCTTGCTTTTCGCTCACCTGTCATCTCTACAAACCTCGTATTTTCGCGTGGTGACGGCCAAACCGCAGGTCAATTGCGCACTGTCATCCACAAACCCAAAAACCCCATGGTTATGAATGCCAAGCTGACACCCTTGAATGTTGCCGTGGTGGGTGCCACAGGCATGGTGGGCCGCACCATGTTGGACGTGCTCGAGGCCCGGGACTTTCCCGTGGCGTGCTTGCTGCCTGTGGCGTCTGCACAGTCCGTCGGCAAGACGGTGCGCTTCAACGGAGAGGAGGTCGTGGTCATGTCCATCGAAGACGCCTTGGCCCAAACCCCCCACGTGGCGCTCTTCTCCGCGGGCGGTGCATTGAGCACCGAGTGGGCCCCCAAATTTGCGGCTGCGGGGATCACGGTGGTGGACAACAGCAGCGCCTGGCGGATGTCGGACGCACACAAGCTGGTGGTTCCCGAGGTGAATGGCGACGTGTTGACGGAAGGGGATTTGGTCATTGCCAACCCCAACTGCACCACCATGCAGTTGGTCATGGCCTTGAAACCACTGCACGACAAGTGGCAGATCACGCGTGGCGTGGTGAATACTTACCAAAGTGTCACCGGAACCGGCCAAGCCGCGGTGGCCCAGCTCGAAGCGGAGCGCCGTGGAGAGGAAGGCCCCGGGGTGTACCCGCATCCGATCGACCAAAACTGCCTTCCGCACTGCGACACGTTCCAAGAAAACGGGTACACGCGTGAGGAGATGAAAGTCCACCACGAGACGAAGAAAATCATGGGGGACGACAGCATCCAATTGTCGTGTACCGCGGTTCGCGTGCCCGTGGTGGGCGGACACAGTGAGGCCGTGTACCTAGAATTCGCAAAGGACTTCGAGATGGATGCGGTGCGTGACGCGCTGTCGTCCTTCCCGGGCGTCATCCTGGAGGACCGCCCAGAAGACCTCGTGTATCCGATGCCACGGAATGCCCATGGCAAGGACGAGGTGTTTGTGGGACGATTGCGTCGCGATTTGGGCCATCCGCGCGGCCTGCACCTTTGGGTTGTGGCGGACAACCTGCGGAAGGGGGCAGCGACCAACACCGTCCAAATCGCAGAGCACCTCAACCGCGCGGGACGCTGGGCTTAATCCACCCCGCTGCGGAAGCATGCAGACTGAAACTTTTTTGAAATCACCTGCGTATCTTTGCCGACCCTGAACGCAGGATTTGCCGATATAGCTCAGCTGGTAGAGCAACGCATTCGTAATGCGTAGGTCTGCGGTTCAAGTCCGCATATCGGCTCTCAACCCCGACCGGAAAGTCGGGGTTTTTTTGTGCCCTTGAGCGAGGGTTGAAGTGCACGTTGGACCCAAAATTGGCGCAGACTTGAAAAGGTCCACCTCGGCTGGAAGCTGGGGTACGGATGGTGACCCGTCTTTGGGATGTCTTGTGAGAATCCAAGGCGTCTGTCATGTCGTCGTGGGGCTGCAGGTCCTACCTTTCGGGAAAACACGACAATCATGATTTTTACTTCAGCCTCGCGAATCGCCATGTTGTTCATGGGCGCCGCGCTTTCTCTTTCGATGAACGCCCAAGATCCTTGGCTGGGACTGGTTGCCGAAACGGAACACACGGAAGGGGAGCTCGCGGGCATGACCACTTACCGACTGTACGTCTACACCCAAAACGCAGACGATTTTGTGGTGAGCTGCTCCGGCGACGACGAGAACCCACTTTACCTCACGAGCACGTCCGAGCCTGCATGGTTCCAGCATGAGTTGGCGACCACGGCTTTGGCCACAGATGTGAACCCGGCTTTTTTCGCCTCGTTCCCTGAATTTGCGTACGACAGCTGGCTGACAATTGGGGCGGAGGACAACTCGGCTTCTGTCGATGTGATTGACCTCGCGGATCCCGATTACGACGCTTTTGCCATTTTTGAATCAGGCCAAAACGTGGCTGTCGAAACGACCGTGGGCAACGCATGGTTTGTCCTGCCCATCCCGACCAATGTGGAGGCGATTGTCGGAGAAGACCTTCGGGTGCTCGTGGCCCAGTTCACCACGTCTGGCGACATTTCAGGCCAAATCCAAGTTCAAATCTTCTACAACGGCAACAACCAGGACGAGTTCCGTGAAGTGCTGCCTATTTTAACGGCGTGCAATGACCCGGAAGCCCTGAATTACGAGCCATTGTCCTTCAGCGACGACGGATGCGAGTATTCTGAGGTAGACCGGGTGTTGGACTTGGTCACAACCCACGAATTGGAGGTCTTCCCTTCTCCTGCGACGACCACCGCCACAATCGCATTTCCTGCACACCTCGCCGACCGTTTGGCAGGTGCAGAACTTCGCGCCACTGGCTTGGATGGCCGGGTGGTCGGTTCATGGCCCATTCAGTCCGCGGTGGAACGCATCGATGTGTCGGGACTGGCAGCGGGTCAATATGTGTTGACCGTGGCGGGCTTTGACGACGCCACGCTTCGCTTCCAAGGAGACTTGGTCGTGACGAAGTGATTCGGCTGGGGACGCAAGTGTCCCTCGATCGCTGAACGGGCCTCAGCGGATGTCGTCCCCCACGCGAAAGGCGATGTCGCTGAGGCTTTTTCGCGTCTTCGCTCCCGGCACATGACCCTCAGGAAGGCGGCCCACGGCCAAAAGAGAGACAGGCAGGAGGTGGTCGGGCAGGTCGAGCAGTGCGCGGAAGGCGGCGCGGTCAAATCCGCCGGCTTGCATGCTTGCCAGCCCGGCTTCGGTGAATGCCAACTCCATCGCACCCACAGCCATGCCCACGCCGAGCAAGGCGGCGTGGTCGGTTTCGCCCGTTTTTTCGAGCACAGTGCTGGACATCACGCCCACGATGGCGCCGGCGTCCTTCATCCACGTGTGGTTTGCGTCGACAGCTGTATTCAGCAATGCATCGAATCCTTCTTCGCCACGCAAAGCCACAACGAAGCGCCACGGTTGGTTGTTGTACGAGGAGCTGCTGAGGCGTGCCGCTTCAAATCCGTTGGCGAGGTCTTCCCACGTCAGGGCGGATCCGTCAAAAGCGCGAGGGCTGTGGCGCTTGGAGGCAAGGTCGAGAAGACTCATGGCCGAGAAAACAAGGAGGGTCCGGAGATGTTCGCAAGCAGACGTGCCCGAGGTTCAGCGGATGACGTTGCCCGGAGCG
The DNA here is from genome assembly GCA_002863145.1 of Flavobacteriales bacterium. Classification (GTDB taxonomy): domain Bacteria; phylum Bacteroidota; class Bacteroidia; order Flavobacteriales_D; family Sanyastnellaceae; genus UBA11663. The sequence goes on along the minus strand of PKDW01000164.1, from coordinate 34,804 downwards.
ACGCCTTCTTCTGGCGTGACAAAGCGCAGGCCGCCATCGTCCGTGCCGGCCATCAGCACCATGCCCTGGCTCTCGATGCCGCGCAATTTTCGTGGTGCGAGGTTGATGAGGAGCGTGACTTGGCGGCCTACAACGTCTTCGGGGGCGAAGTGCTCGGCGATGCCGCTGACGACCGTGCGGGTGTCAAGGCCTGTGTCGACCGTGAGCTTCAAGAGTTTGTCGGCCTTGGGGATTTTTTCGCATTCGAGGACGGTGCCGACGCGGAGGTCGAGTTTGGAGAAGTCGTCGAAGGTGATTTCGTCTTTGGCAGGCATGATATCGCGGGTTGAGGTGTCAGAGGCATCGCCCTTCTGGCCGAGCTTGGCGACCTGGGCAGCGACGGTTTCGTCGTCGATTTTGGCAAACAGAATGGGCAGGTCGCCGAGGACCGTGCCGGCGGAAACGAGGTCAGGGCGGGCATCGTTCCAACAGGCGTCAGACACGCCAAACGCAGCGGCAATCTTTCCGGCCGTTTGGGGCAGGAAGGGCTCGAGGAGCACCGCGCAGTTGCCCACGACCTGGCACGTCAAGTGCATGATCGTGGCGGTGCGGGCAGGGTCGGTTTTTTGGAGTTTCCAAGGCTCCTGTTCGGTCAGGTACTTGTTGCCGAGGCGTGCCACGTTCATGGCTTCGAGCTGCGCTTCCTTGTAACGGTGGCGGGCGATGAGGTCGCCGACTTTGGCCGGAGCGGCCGCGAGCGTGTTGAGCAGTGCGCGGTCGGTGGCGTCGAGGGCGTCGTCGGCCGGGGCGGCCGGCACGGCGCCGTCGTAGTACTTGCGGGTCAAGACCAGCACGCGGTTCACAAAGTTGCCCAGGACGTCGGCCAACTCGTTGTTGACCTTGTCGCGAAAGTCGCTCCACGTGAATTCGCTGTCCTTTTGTTCCGGCATGATGGCCGTCAAGACGTAGCGCATCGCGTCGCTGCCCTCGGGGAAGTCTTCGAGGTACTCCGTCACCCAAACCGCCCAGTTCCGAGACGTGCTGATCTTGTCGCCCTCGAGGTTCATGAACTCGTTGGCGGGCACGTTGGTCGGGAGGTTGTAGCCTCCGTGCTCCTTGAGCAGGATGGGGAAGATGATGCAGTGGAAGACGATGTTGTCCTTGCCGATGAAGTGGATGAGGTCGGCCTCAGGGTCTTGCCACCAGTCGCGCCAATCTTGGCCGTTTTGTTCGCACCACTCCATGGTGGCCGTGATGTAGCCAATGGGGGCGTCAAGCCAAACGTACAAGACCTTCCCCTCCGCGCCATCCACAGGCACGGGCACGCCCCAGTCGAGGTCGCGCGTCATGGCACGGCTTTCGAGGCCGCCGTCAATCCACGAGCGGCATTGTCCCAGAACGTGGGCCTTCCATTCTTTGGCGTTGTGGTGCGGTTGACCGTCGAGGGTGCCGTCCACGATGTACTCCCGAAGCCACTCTTCGTGCCGTCCCATCGGGAGGTACCACAGTGTCGTGGGCTTGAGCACGGGCGTAGAGCCGCTGAGGGTGGAGCGAGGATTGACGAGCTCGGTGGGGCTCAAGGTCTTTCCGCAATTTTCACATTGGTCGCCATAGGCGCCGTCGTGACCACACGCAGGGCAGGTGCCCTGGATGTACCGATCGGCGAGGAATTGCTTGGCTTCTTCGTCGTAGAACTGCTCCTCGGTTTTCACCTCAAACCCGCCCTTGTCGAGCAACGTGAGGAAGAAATCCTGCGCCACCTCGTGGTGCTTGGGCGAGGACGTTCGGCTGTAGTGGTCGAAACTGATGTTGAGGCCTTTGAAGGCCTTTTGCATCTCCACGTGGTACGTGTCGACGATTTCTCGGGGGCTCGTGGCCTCTTTTTTTGCACGAAGCGTGATCGCCGCACCGTGTTCATCGCTCCCACAAATCCAGAGCACATCCTCCCCCATGCTTCGCAGGTGCCGAACGTGGATGTCCGCAGGCAGATAGGCGCCTGCAATGTGGCCGAGGTGAATCGGCCCGTTGGCGTAGGGAAGGGCGGAAGTGATCATCCTCCTTTTGGGGGCGCTTTGCGACATGAACGCAAAAATACTTCGGGCGCCGATTGGTTGGAGGGGTGGGCGCTGTTTGGTTTGGAAAAAAGCCCAAACCCTGTCCAAAGGACACCGCCCGCGGACCCGTCATGAACCATTTCGTCCAACGCGGGTTGTGGAAATCTGAAGGACTTGGGAAACGCGAGGAACAAAACGATGCGTTTACTTTGACACTTCGGGGCAACCTCCCGACCTGACCTGAACAATCCCGCCATGAGCGCAACCACCAAGAAAAAGCAAGCGGCCAAGCATCTCCCCGTCCGAGGAACGAGTGAGAAGAGAGAGATTCTTGAGAACTATTTCCAAAAGAAAATCTTGGGGAAGCAGGAGCATGAATTCGTCCCCGGTGTGAAGACCGCAGCGGAAGCGGCACTGCGCCCCAAGAAGGGCAAAGTCCTCTAATCCCTTACCCCCTTGACGCCCCTGCACCTGCCCCCAGCCTTGACGGAGGGGTCGCGTGTGGCGCTCGTTACCCCTGCACGGTTCGCCAGTCCCGCGCTCATTGACGCGGCATCGAACCTGCTCACCGCTTGGGGGCTTGACCCTGTCGTCCCCACCCAAACCACCTTGCGCGAGCGCCAATTTGGCGGCACCGATGCCGAGCGCGCCGAGGCGCTGAACGTCGCATTCCACGATGCCGACATCTCTGCCGTATGGGCATTGCGCGGGGGCTACGGTTGCACCCGACTCCTGCCCTTGCTCGACGGGTCGGCCCTTCAAGCCAATCCCACTTGGATCACGGGATTTTCCGACCTCACCGCCCTGCATGGCTGGGCGTCCGGCTTGGGCGTGGCGTCCTTGCACGCGCCCGTCGCCTCCACGATTCCCATGACCGAAACGGCAGACGTCGAGGCCTTCCGACAGGTCTGGCGCACCGGGCAACCTGCCGCGCACCAAGGTGCGCGGCGCGTGGTGGGTGGCAACCTGTCCGTTCTGTTTGCCATGTTGGGCACGCCGTCTATGCCGCCCTTGAAAGGCCGGTGGCTGCTGCTCGAAGACTTGGACGAATACCTCTACCACCTCGACCGGATGTTGGTGGCGCTGGGTCAAGCTGGGGTGTTCGATGAGGTGGAAGGGGTGTTGGTGGGGTCGTTCACAGACTTGAAGGACAACACCAAGGCGTTTGGGCAAGCGGTGGACAATCCGTTTGGCCGAACGGTTCGCGAGATGGTGGAGGAGCACGTTGTGGCCCGGGGCTGCGCGGTCGAATGGGACGTCCCCACAGGTCATGGCCCGCGAAATGCGCCATGGGTCTTGGGTTGAACGTGCCGGCTTCTAAGAGAAGTCATACGGGCAGGGTTGAGCGTACCTTTCGCCCATGTTTGGAAGCATCAAAGACCAGTTGACCCAAGAGCTCGCCGAGATCGAGGCAGCGGGTCTGTACAAGCGCGAGCGCGTGATCACCTCCGCGCAGGACGCCGAAATCACATTGGACGACGGCAGCTCCGTGTTGAACTTTTGTGCCAACAACTACCTCGGACTGAGTTCACACCCTCGCGTGGTCGAGGCCGCCAAACGGGCCATTGACACGCACGGGTTTGGCATGTCCAGCGTCCGCTTCATCTGCGGGACCCAAGACATCCACAAAGAGCTCGAGCAGCGCATTGCAGACTTCCATCTCACGGAGGACACCATCCTGTATGCCGCGGCCTTTGACGCCAACGGTGGGGTGTTCGAACCGTTGCTGACCAAGGAAGACGCCATCGTGAGCGACAGCCTCAACCACGCCTCCATCATCGACGGCGTGCGCCTCTGCAAAGCTGCGCGCTACCGCTATGCCAACAATGACATGGTCGAGCTCGAAGAGCGCTTGAAGGAGGCACGGGCCAATGGGGCACGCAACATCATCGTCGTGACCGACGGCGTGTTCTCGATGGACGGTTACGTGGCCCAAATCGACAAAATCTGTGACCTCGCCGACACCTACGAAGCCATGGTCATGGTGGACGAATGCCACGCCACGGGTTTCATCGGCAAGACCGGCCGCGGCTCCATCGAATTGCGGAACGCGCTCGGCCGCGTCGACATCATCACCGGCACCCTCGGCAAGGCGATGGGCGGGGCGATGGGCGGCTTCACAACGGGCAAGCGCGAAATCATTGACATGTTGCGCCAGCGCAGCCGTCCCTACCTGTTCTCCAACTCCCTCGCCCCGAGCATTGTCGGTGCCTCCATCGAGGTGTTCAAGATGCTGGACGAAACCACGGAATTGCGCGACACCCTCGAAGAGAACACCGCGTACTTCAAGGAGGGATTGCGCAATGCAGGCCTCCCGTTCAAAGACGGCGAATCGGCCATCGTTCCTGTGATGCTCGGCGACGCCAAACTCTCCCAAGTCATGGCCAACGCCCTGCTTGAGGAAGGCATCTATGTCATCGGCTTTTTCTATCCTGTCGTGCCCAAGGGCGAAGCCCGAATCCGGGTGCAGCTCAGTGCCGCACACACCAAGGCGCACTTGGACCGGACCCTCATCGCCTTTGAGAAGGTAGGCAGAGACCTCGGAGTTATCTCTTGAACTGAGCCGTGATGGCATCGTCCCCCCAACGCATTGTGGTCGTGGGCCGAGGCCTTGCGGGGGCCCTCGTGGCGTGGTGTTTCATGTCGCGTGGATGTCGCGTGGAATGGTGGGGAAACAGCACGCACAGCGCCTCGCGCGTGGCGGCCGGCATGTTCAATCCTGTGTCGTTCCGTCGCGTGGTGGAAGTCTGGAATGCAGGTGCGCACATGGCGACGATGCGTCAAACCCTGAGAGAGTTGGAGGACGCGCTGGGACTGAAACTGCTTCACGATGTCCCTGTGGCCAAGGTCTTTGCCAACGAAGATTACCGGTCCACATGGGACGACCGGTGGCCCCAAAAGCACGGGGTGTGCCAATGGGCTTCACGTGGGGAAGAACTCTCGGAGGCAGGCATTGACGCCTTGCAAGGACCTTCCGGCGTAGGACGCGTCCATGCATCAGGTTGGGTCGACGTGCCCGCGCTGCTCGACGGAATGGAACGCCACTTTTTGGACCGAGGGTGGCTTCAGGATCGCGCCTGGTCGGTGAAGGATGGCCTGCCCGAAGGTGCAGACGCAGTGGTGGATTGCAGGGGTGTGGGTGCGGCCGAAGAATTGGCCCAAGTGGGGGTGACCGTCAATCCCAACCACGGGGACGTGTTGACGCTGAGCACGCCGCTGACCGGTCCTGGCGCATTGGACACTGCAGGCCACACCGTCAACAACGGCAAGTGGCTCCTGCCCACCGAGGTCAAAGAAGGAAGGCAGTGGTGGCGGCTTGGGGCGACGTATTCGTGGCACCGGTTGAATCCCACTCCCAATGCCATGGCTGCGGAAGAGCTGCGTGACCACATGGCCAAGGCCTTGGATGAGGACGGGGCCGAGGCCTTGCGCGTGGCGCAATTGGAGGCGCATCAAGCAGGCCTGCGACCTGCATCCCCGGATCGCCGTCCCACGGTGGGACCGTGGCCGGGTCAACCCGACGGAATCCTCATGTTGAACGGGTTGGGGACACGCGGCGTGTTGGTGGGGCCTGCCATGGCGACGCACCTCGTGAATTGGTGGCTGGACGGGGTGAAATTGCCCCCAGAAGTCCGGGCATCTCGCTTCAAATCGGTGCGCCAGAACGGCCCCGGTTTCCAAGATTGAAGTGTTCTTAACCCCCGCGAATCGGGGCGTGGCGCATGCCGATGACCTGTACTTTGGTTACATGCTACACGACACCATTTCCAATGCATTGAACGAGCAAATTGTCCTGGAAGGCCAAAGCTCTCACACCTACCTCACGATGGCGGTTTGGGCCGAAACCCAAGGTTTTGACGGCGTCGCCGAATTCTTGTACACCCACTCGGAAGAAGAGCGTCAGCACATGCTCAAGCTCATGCGCTTCGTGAACGAGCGCGGCAGTGTGGCGCAAGTGCCTACGGTGCGGGCAGGGGCCACGGATTACGCGGGATTGAAGGAGGTGTTTGAAAGCATCCTGGCCCATGAAACCAAGGTCACGGAGTGCATCAACAACGTGGTGGATTTGTGCTTGCAGGCCAAGGATTACACCACCCACAACTTCATGCAGTGGTACGTCAGCGAGCAGATTGAGGAAGAGGCGTTGGCTCGCAAGATCTTGGACAAACTCGCCCTCGCAGGCGACGACCATGGGGCGATGTACTTGTTTGACCGAGACATTGTGACGTTCGGCTCCGCCGACCACGCATAACCCATGGCTGTGGTCCCATTTGCTGTGATGAAGTCTGGGGTGCCTGCGGTTCAGCGCGGCGTCCAGCGGGCTTTGTTGCGGGTGGGACTTCCGATTGTCGTCCTTGCGGCGTGGGCGTTTCAAGGGGGTGTGCAAGACCCCAAGCTCGACACCACGGACACGCAGTTGGTCCTGAAGAGCCTCATGCTCGGACAGTTTGTGAAAGCGAACCAATGGCCTGCCTCGGAGGGCGGGGGCACGTTTGACGTGGCGGTGCACAACAAGCCCGCCTTGGTGGAGGCCCTGGCCCCCAAGTTTGCGGGAAGCGCCATTGGGTCCTTGCCGTTGCGGGTGCTCTCGTTCGACAAGGCGGATGAGGCGGATGCGCCTCGGTTGTTGTACACCGAAGCCACCGGCCCAGAACTCGACGAGCTCTTGCGCGCTGTGAAGGGCGACGCCACACTCGTGGTCACTGCGTTTCAGCCGACCCTCAAGGAGGGCGTGACCATCAATTTTTTCATCTCGAACGACGGGCTGAAGTATGAAATCAATCCCCAGGAAGCCGAGAAACGCGGCATCTTGTTGGGCAACATCATCATGTCATGCGCAGCCTCTCGTTGATTTGGATGTGTGTGGTTGCGCTCGCCGCGACAGGGCCTTGTTGGGCTCAGCCGGGATGGGCGCAAGATTTGGCCATAGAGCGGGCCATTGCCCTCGGCAAGGCGGGCCAATTTGAGGAGGGTTTGGCGCAATTGAATCCGTACCTCCAGGCGCCTTCTGCCGCGGAGGCCAAGGCGTGTTACGTGGCGGGATTCTTGTTCAAGGAGCGTTTCAAAAAAGACAACATGCCCGGAAGTTTGAGTGGCGACCGGACAGAAGCGGTGCGGTGGTTGAGACAGGCTCTCGATCTGGATGTTCGGCGTGTCGCCCCGTGGCGGAACTCGGCCGAGAAGGCCTTGGGCTACCTCGGGGGCACCTTCTTCGACGACGTGGTCCAAGGAGTCGATGCCTTTGAACCTGGCCAAGAGGCGCGCATTCTCGAACTGTTCGAGGCGCACGAGGAGGTGGCGTTGTACTTGGATGCCAACCTCGACGCCACCGCCGAGCGAACCGAGGTCCACAAAAACATGGCCAGGGCCTACCGCCAATGGTTTGAAGCCACGAGAGACGAGGCGCATTTCGAGGGCATTGTGTCGCAATACCAACAGGCCTTGGCGCTGTCGCCACAAGACATGACCGCGACCTACAACTTGGCTGTGAACATCTACAACCGCGGGGTGGACCAAATCAACGCCATGGACGAGAACACCACGCTTGCCGAGATTTTGGCCATCAACGAATCGAGCCGGGCTTTGTTCGAGCGCGCCTTGCCATGGTTTGAGCAAGCAGATGTGCTCCAGCCGAGTCGGCCTGAGACTTTGCGGGGACTTATGATTGTGCACCACGCCCTGTTCCATCCTGAGCAAGAAGAGGCTTACCGCGTCCAACTTGAAAAAGCCCTGACGCAATGAAGCGGATGCGTTGGAACATTGCGTGGCGAATGGGGCTCGGATTTGGGGTCTTCATTTTGGCTGTGGCGGTGTTGTTTGTCTTCACGCGCCTCACCTTGACACGCAGCAGCGAGCTTGCAGCTGAGGTGGATTCTGCCCTCGTGCCGAGCTTGGAAGCGCTCGAGGACATGGACCAAACCCTGGCCTCGTCGCTCGTGCACATCAACAACTGGATCGCGGAGCAAAGCCGCGCGGACGAAGAGAAAAAGGTCATGCTCAGGAAGTCGGTCAACTCGGCGTTTCCCCAACATTTAAAGGCCTTGGACGAGCTTGAATTGGCATGGACGCCCCGTGCGCGGGCACACCTCGACACCCTGCGCGTCGAGACCGACGCCCTGCTCGTGTTGTATGGCGAAATCATGCGTTTGTTGCCTGATTGGAAGAGCTACCAGGACTACGAAGCGAGGTTCATGGCCAGGGAATATGCCGAACCTGGGGCCCAGCTCGAGGTGTTCTCCACCCGAGTGCAAAATCGGCTTGCGACGCTGACGGCAGGCCAAAACGCAGCCCTCCGAGACCGCACGGCGCGCATGGAGAAACTCGGTGCCGAATTGACCATGTATGCAGGCCGAGTGGCTTGGATCGTGGTGGTCTTGGGGATCGCCTTGGGCATCATTGTGACCCGAAGCATTGTGCAGCCTGTCAAAGAATTGAAGCGCGCGCTGCTCCACATGGGGCGGGGCGTGTTGCCCGACCGCGCGGTGCGCGTCACGCCGGATGAAATTGGCGACATGGCCACGGCCGTGAACCGCCTTGCGGAGGGGCTGTCTCGGACCCAAAAATTCTCTCAGGAAGTCGGGGGCGGCGATTTTGAAACGCCTTACGAGCCGCTGAGCGACGACGACGCCTTGGGCAAGGCGCTGCTTCAGATGCGCACGTCTTTGGCGGAAAACGAACGTGAATTGGAGGGCAAGGTGGAGGCCCGAACGGAAGAGTTGGCCCAGCAAAAGGCGCACGCGGAGGAAATTTTGGGCGACCTGCAAGACAGCATTTCCTATGCGTTGCGCATCCAGCAAGCCATCCTCCCCTCTGAACAGGAACGGCGCGAAGTCATCTACGATTCGTCGGTGTTTTACCAACCTCGCGACGTGGTCTCGGGGGACTTCTACTGGTTCAAATCGGTGGGCAGCCGCCGAATGTTTGCGGCCATTGACTGTACAGGTCACGGCGTGCCCGGGGCCTTCTTGAGCTTGGTGGGACACAACGCTTTGGATCGGGTGACGAAGGTGTACACGGAGCCGCACAAAGTCCTGGACAAGCTCAACGAGCATGTCTTGATGCTGCTGAGGAAGGACGTGCGGGCCGAGGCAAGCATTCCTGAGGACTTGTTGCGCGATTTGGCTGTGGCGACTGAAGTCGGGCAAGGGGCTTCGCATGTCGGGGGCCAAGACGGCATGGACCTCGCCATGGTGGCGATCAATTGGGAGCACATGAAGGTGGAATTCGCCGGCGCAAACAACCCGCTGTACCTCGTGCGCGAGGGCGAGTTGAAGGAGTTTAAGGCGGACAAATACGCCATTTGTTCCTTCGAACCCGGGACCAAGAATTACCAAGTCCAAACCATCGACGTCGAATCCGGGGACACCCTGTTCTTGGCCACGGACGGCTTTGTCGACCAATTTGGGGGACCGAGGGGCAAGAAGTTCATGCGTCGCCGGTTCCGAGAGTTGCTGGTGGAAACCTCGGCCTTGCCGGTGCAGGAGCACGAGGCACATCTGCGTGTGCGTTTCGAAGATTGGAGGGGGGATGAAGAGCAGGTCGACGACGTGCTCGTGGTGAGCATGCGCGTGCCATGAGTGTGAGAGACGCACTGAGAGAAGTCGTCCGCGCGGGATGGTCGTGGATGCGTTCGGACCGAGGCTTGTTGCTTTGGGCGGTCTTGGTGGGCATCGCGGCAGGACTTCTCGCCGTCCTCATGAAGCAAAGCGTGGGCGGGTTGCGAAGCGTCATGTTTGCCATTCAGTCGTGGGTGGGGGGATCGTGGTTTTTGGCCTTGGGTCCCATCCTTGGATTGGCAGCCACAGGATATGTGGTGCAACGCGTCTTGGGCGGGGAGCACCCCGGTCCGGGAATCCCGTCGACCCTGCACGCCATCTCCACGCGCCGCGGCCGCATGAAGCGCACGTGGATGTTTGCCCCGGTCGTCACCAGCGTGCTTTCGGTGGGATTTGGAGGGTCAGGTGGACTGGAGGCGCCGGCGATGCAGGCGGGCGCGGCCATGGGCTCCGAGGTGGCCTCCCAAACGCGCAAGCACTTCCGCCGCCGACTGCTCCTCATTGGCTGCGCGGCAGCGGGTTCTTTGGCGGCCATGTTCAAGGCCCCGGTCGCCGCCATCGTGTTTGCGGTGGAGGTCATCATGATTGACTTGACCGCGTCCAGCCTCGTGCCCATCCTGATGGCGTCTCTGGCCTCGTTGTTGACGGCTTTCGTGTTCTTCGAAGGGCAGGACATCTTGACGGTGCCCACGCTGGCGGCGTTCCAAGCGTCGCGCCTTCCCTGGTACATCGCCATGGGCGTGGTGACGGGCGTCGGTTCGGTGGTGTTTTCACGACTCTACCTCGTCAGCCAACAGACCATTGGCCGGTTCACCAGCCCGCGTACGCGCATGATCCTGGCGGGCGCCTTGATCGGTGCGGCGGTGGCCTTGCTCCCCCCGCTGTTCGGGGAAGGGTACGAGGTCATCAACCAACTGTTCTTGGGCTATTCAGACGTGCTGATCCAAGATGTATGGATGCTCGAGGGATCGCTGGCGCTGCCGAGTTTGATTGGGTGGTTGGTGCTGGCGGCGTGTTTGAAGCCCATGCTGACGGGCTTCACCGTGGGCGCGGGGGGGGTTGCTGGCATTTTTGCCCCTGCCTTGTTCAGCGGCGCGTTGGTGGGCTTTGCCTTTGCCTTGGGCCTCAATGGCTTTGTGGAACCGACGACCATGCCCATCGGCAACTCCGTGCTTGCCGGGCTGTGTGGCATGATGGCGGGGGTGCTGCACGCCCCGCTCACGGCCATTTTTCTCGCCACAGAGCTCAGTGGGGGGTACGGGTTGTTTGTGCCGCTGATGTTGACATCCGCCATTTCCTTCACCACGTCACGGGCCTTGAAGCGCCACAGCATTTACACGCGAGAGTTGGCCGAACGGGGAGAGCTGTTGACCCACGACAAGGACCAAACCGTGCTGACCTTGATGAACCTCAAGGAAGAGCTCGAGCAGGACTTCTTGCCGGTGCAGGCGCATTGGAATTTGGGCCAGCTCGTGGAGGTGGTTGCCCAAAGCCAGCGCAACCTTCACCCGGTCGTAGACGCCCAAGGGCATTTGCTGGGCATCGTGGATCTTCAGGACATCCGTCAGGTGATGTTCGACCAGAGCCAATACCTGAGTCTGCGCGTGGTCGACCTCATGACCCTCCCGCTTGCGGAGGTCGAATGGGAAGACAAGATGGACGACGTCATGGCCAAATTCGAGAACTGCGGCGCATGGAATTTGCCGGTGGTGGAGGACGGCCGGTATGTGGGATTTGTGTCGCGGTCGCGGTTGTTTACCGCTTACCGCAAGTGGCTCAAGGCCACGAGCCTCGATTGAATCACGGCGTGTATTCGACCGCGCCCTCGAGGATGTAGTTCATCTGGTAGACGTCGTCGGCGTTCAACCGAAGCTTGCCGTGGAAGGTGAGGCGGTCGTCGGTTTGGTAGGTGCGCTCGCTTTTGTTGGGGAAGCGCAAATCAATGACCGATTCGGGTCCTGCACCGCCGCAGAAGAAGCAATTGGCGAAGGGATAACGGCTGAGGACGTAGAAGTCCTCGTCCACATCCACGGGAATCATGTAGCCAGTGATGAAGAACTCTTTGCCCTCCGCTCCAATGACCTGGGGGCCAAACTCTGGCATCCAGTAATAGGCGTCCAATTCTTCGAGGTAGACGTCTGTGAATTCCACGTCGCTCAACACCTGCCAAGTCAGTTCGGCAAGCTCACCCTCCACGACAGGCACTTCGCCGACCGAGGTCAAGGGCTCGGGGTCAAGGCTGGCCAGTTTGGCTTCGCCCACGTGACGCAGTTGATTCTGCGTGGCTTGCGCTTCCTTGGAAGGATGGCACATGCTGCTCCAGTCCATCATCGACACTGCGACCAACGCGGTGGCCGACAAGATCATGGTGAGGAACGACGAGGTTTTCATGAATTCGAAGGTAGGGATGGACGGGCCTTAGGCCTCACTCAGGGTTCGGCTGATGTCGAGGCGCAGGCTTCGGCGTGCGGGAATGGCGGAGGCCAACAACCCCACGAGGATGGCGGCACCTGCCAAGGCCCACTCGCTTCCCAGAATGCCCATGGCGGCCACGTCGTAGTGGAATTGTGCTTCCACGACCTGACTCAGCACCGTCATGCCCACGCGGCTCAATACCAAACCGAGCACGGTCCCCGCCACACTCAGCAGCCCGCCTTCGAGCAGGAGCAAGCGGTACAAGGTGCCAGGCGTGCCGCCCATGGTGCGCATCAAGGCGAGTTCATGCCGGCGTGCCCGGATGTTGTCCAGCACGGAGATGAAAATGCTGGCGAAGCTCAGGGCCATGATAAGCATGGCGATGGCGCGCAGCGCCGACGTACCCAGTCCAAACTGCTGCGTCATGCGGTTCACTTCGATGGCCGGAAGGGCCACTTGCATGTTGGTGTCGCGCAGCGTGTTGGGGATGGTCAGGACGGCGAGGGGGTTGCGCTTTTTCAGAAGCATGGCGGTGATTTCCCGCTTCTCAGGATCCAGGACTTCCCCGTCCTCCATGTGGACGTACCAAATGCTCTCCATGGGCGTCAACAAGAGCTGATCCACGACGCTGCCGCTCGGCTCGAGGATGCCCACCACCGTGAAGGTTTTGTTGGTGTGGATGTCGGTTTGGTCTTTCAGGCCGTGGGCGCTGAAGAATGTGTCTCCAACGTGTAGCCCTAGGTTTTCCGCCACCCGGGCCCCGGCCGTGACTTCGTAAGGCGCCGCCCACAATTGCCCCTCTGCCAGCGTCGCACCGTAGTGCGCAACGTAGCTGTGCTCGGTGCCCACGATGCGGTATCCCTCGTGGTTGTCCCCGTATGCCAGCGGGATGCCTGAGTCGATGTAGGGGTGCTTGAGGACCTTCTCCGCAGCGCGTTGGTTGATGTTGCCCGTGGGCGCATCGATGTGGTAGACGTTGGCCAAAATGAGCTGAAGGGGGCTTCCCTTCGCACCCAAGACGAGGTCGATGTCCTTGATGTTGCGTTCGAATGCGTCGTTCACCTGCTTTTCCGTCAAGAGCATGAGGCTCACCATGCCCACACCAAAGCCGAGCAAGGCCAAACTCAGGGCCGTTTGCAACGGCTTGGCCCGAAGGTTTCGCCACGCTTGGTAGTGCAGGCTTAGCTTCATGCTTGGTTGGGGCTCAAGGTGACACAATGGGGGTAACGGTCCTTCAGACGTTGGTCGTGGGTGACCACGACGAGGGTGGCCTCGGCCGCTTCCCGGTCAAGGATGTCCATGACAGCCGCGGCGTTGTGGTCGTCCAAGGCCGAGGTGGGCTCGTCGGCAAACACGACTTGCGGCTTGTGAAGGAGCGCGCGCGCGATGGACGCGCGTTGCTGTTCGCCCACACTCAATTCGTGAGGCCGGGCCTCGGCGCGGTGCGCAATGCCGAGTCGGTCGAGCATGGAACCCATGCGGTCGAGCACCTCCGAGGGCACACGGCCTTGGGTGAGTTGGTGGGGCAGGGCGAGGTTCTCTTGAATGGTCAGGCTCTGCACAAAGTGCGCGCGCTGGAAGACCACGCCCAAGGCTTGTCCGCGCCAATTGTCGATTTCCCGGTCCGAGGCCGCACGCAAATCCTGCCCCGCCACATTCAGGATGCCGGCTTGGGCCTTGAGCATGCCACACAGCAGGTGAAGCAGGGTGGTTTTGCCCGTGCCCGATTGGCCGAGCAAGAGCATCCTGTCCCCGGGCTGACAGGAAAAGTCGGGGAATGTCATCCGCGGACCTTCCTCGCCGTATTGGAACTGCACGCCCTGCACTTGCACCATGTTGCGAAGGTAAGCCGCCCAAACGTGCGCTTGGATGTAGCTTCGCACACAACAAACGACGAACATGAATTTTTGGCAACGACTCTCTCGATTTGGCATTGGCATTGTGATTGGCATTGCCTTGTCGCTGTATTTCTTCGGCAGCAGGGGATGCGGTTCTTGGCTCCCGTCAGCCCAAATTCGCACGAGCATTGTGGAGGGTGGTGTGCAGCTTTCCTCGGAAGTGCGCGAGGCCCATCCCGCTTTGACGGTCTCGGAGGTGCTCTCGTTTGTGGGCTCGGCCGACGTCAATTTTGGGGAAAGCGGTCCACGCGACACCCCGCAGTGGTACCTCCTCGAACAGGAGGGTGAAGCGCCCGGCACCTTGAAGGCGTTGGAAGTGGTGTTGCGCGACACGGCGAGCGTCGTGCGCCGCGTCGCGTTTCAGGACTGACTGCGGCGGACCATTTCAGCATAAAGTGAACGCGCTTGCGCCAAACGCTCGGCGTCCACGGCATCCTCGACGTCTCGCACCTTGAGATAGGCCGCGTAGGCAGGCACCTTCGCATCCTGCGTGGTGGCAGCAACAATGTGTTGCAACACCTCTTGGGGAGAGGTGCAGTACGCTTCGTAGGAGACAAAGTGCAGGCGATGTGCATCCAGATTCAGTGCTTCGCTGTAGTGGTTGATCCACAGACTCAGCCAGTAATCCAGGCTGTCGAGGTCGCCGCTTGGAAGGTCTTGGGTCGAAGGAAAGCGGAAGGGTTTGTGTCCCATCCCAAACTCGTGGTGCGCCAGCCAATCCATGTACTCCTTCACGAATGGATCGTCGGCTTGCATCGCGACGTATTTGCGGTGCATCGCCCGAAGCGACTCGGCATGCGTCAGCGGGTCGCGGAACATGACGACGGCGTGGAAGTCGCGGTTCTGGCGACGCATGGCGGGGTAGCGCAGCAGCGCATTGTTGTTTTTGGCCACGTACATGGCGTCGGGATGCCTCCCTGAAGCGAGGGCGATGCCCTGGTAATCGAGGTAAGTGCTGTGAATTTCGGGGGTGACGTCGTGGGCCTCAAGGGCCTCGTCCGTTACATAGATCCGTCCCGTCATGGCTTGGAAGAACACTTCTTCGAGGGCTTCGGCCGAGTCGAGGCCCACCAAGATCCCGTCGCCGTGACTGCGTTCCTGCAGCTTGCCCGTGCCGGGATTGTGGAACCGCTTCCAAAGCCCGGGCGCGAGCACCAAAGGCATGTTGGCGTAGTTCAGGCTGTGGTAGGCGCCCGTGGCGACCAATCGCTCGAGTATGCTCGTCGTGCCCGCCCTGGCGAGCCCAGTCACCCACAAAAACGAAGGCTTTGGGGCGCCCCCTCGCTTGCGCCACCTTGCCATTTCACGCCGCATGAGGCGCATGTGCACGTGGGGGTGGTTCAAAAGCATGCGGTGCAGGAGCTGGTCCAACGCAGAGTGGCTGGACGCACCCAGGCCGGAAGCCGCGGTCACGCCGGGCAGGGTCCGGGGCAAGAAAAAGGCGAGTGTGCCGCCTGCGGAGACGGCCACAAGGCCTTGCCAAGACAACAAGAGGTCGAGAAACCCTTTTCCTTGAAACAGCCAGGGCACGCCGATGAGCAAGGCACCGACCCACAACAGCAAGAGGAAGGAAAAGAGGGCGCGGAGCAGGCGGCCTGTGGCAGCCTCGAGGGCGGCGAGCTTGACGTCGTCGTCGCCGTCCGAGAGCATGCCGTCGAGGACCGCGACACTTTGGATGGCAAGGCGATGAAGGAGGGGCGTATTTCTGCGCAGCAACAACAGGGCGGCGTAGCTCGAGATCGTCAGCAGGACCCACGCTCCGGACATGTCCTTACTTCTTGAGGAATTTCTTCACGCGAAGCCAAACAATGTAGCCGAGCGACACCACCACGATGCCTCCGATGACCAAGGAGAGGGCGATGGCGCCTGCGCCCATCGAAGGGCCGATGTAGAGGGGAAAGTTCATGGGGTCGAAGGAATGATGCGCGTCCAGTTGGGGAGGTGATGGTGTCCGTCGTGGTGGGAGCGTTGCACGTCTTTGAACAGCACCCCCTCCTCGCTGACGACCCAGAGGACGCCGGAATTTTGTTCTTCCAAGAAGACCGAGCCGTCGGGCAGGAATTCCTGCAGGCCTTCGCTGAACGTCATGATTTCTTGGTCTCGCATGAGGTCTTCCCACAGCGGCGTGAACGTGTCCGAGGTCAAATCGTAAAGCTCCACCCGCGAATACCAGCGTTTCAATTCGACTTGGTCCTTGGACACCGGGTATTTGTGGGCGCCGCCCGTGTATTTGCCGAGGTTCTCTTGCGTGGCGTTGTTGAAGATCGCGAGGGTTGCGTCGTCGAGGATGTCCACGTCGTGCTGCGCCGCCAAGGGGCCGTCAATGACCCGAATGACCTCGTCCGTGGCAGGTCGAAACTGCAGCACGGCCTGGAGGTTTCGGAAGCTCAAAAAGAGATCGCCCGATTCGAAGTGGGGACCGCTGAACAGGGCGGGTTCCACGTCGTTGAGGTGCATGGGGTCTTGGGGGTCTCCGGAGCGCAAAATCAAGTGCTCAAGTCCGTTTTCTCGGAGGATGGCCGCGCACGACTTGGTGTAGAGGATGTGGCCCGTTTCGGGGTCGATTTGGGCGATGCTGTTGTCGAGGAAATTGACGGTATTCCCGTCCATCTCGTACCGTCCACGGTACCCGATGTGGCGCCCGCCACGCTCCCATTGCTGCACGCACGCCCACACCATGCCCTCCGCATCCGCATTGATCGCGTGGTGAAAGCTCAAGCTGTCTTGCCGCCACAGGAGGTTGGAGCCGGCATCAAGCCGAAACAAGGGGCTGCGGTTGGTGATGAACGAAATGACCGATGAGTCTGGCAGCATCAGCGGGTGATGGACGCGCCAGTGCGGCTTCATCGGAATGTCTCTGGGCACCACCCATTGATGCCTGGATGCGCCTGTCCGAAGGTTGCGCAAATCGATGGTGCGGCCACCGTCCTCGTTGCTGTAGGCCGTCAATGCCAACACGTTGTTCTCGAGGCGCTGAACCGGGACAAAGTCTCCGGGCGTGGGAACGAAGGTTTGGGGGAGGGCTTGGGCTTCCTGGACCGACTGCTTGAACAGGTCGGGAAAGCCAGACAACTGGTCCACCACCGCATTGGCCCAGCCCAAGTTCAAATCGCCCTTGGTGCGGTGCTTCACGGCCCAGCCATACGCGGACAGAAGCGCGAGCACAACCACGAGCCGGGCGAAGAAAAGGGGCAGACGATTCACGACGCGAAGATGGTGCAGAGCACGGCTGGAACCAACGTCAGCGGGCCGAAGCGACCAACACATTCACGTGGATGCGTTGGGGGCCTGCATGGATCAGCACGGTGTGCATGCCTGGCGCGCAGCGCGAGACGTTGACCTGGTCGCCTGTTCCGGTGGACACGACCTGTCCGCGGGCATTCAGGAGGGTCCACGTCCACGCATCAGCAAGGAGTCCGGCGCGGGGTGGGACGAGCACGGTGACCTCAGATGCGGGGTTGGGGTTGCAGGTCCACTTGGATCCCGTCGCCAGGGGCCCGTCGATCGAGAGCACATCGTCGAACAAATCGTCGTTGTGCACGCCCAGCCCGAGCGCGTCGTTGGACCACGTTCCCAGGGGTCCGATGCTGTCCAGCCGCAACACGCATGCATCCCAGGTTCCCCCGGCAAAGCCTCGTGTGCTGCCTGCCACCCACAATGCACCGTCCTCGGCTTGGGTGACGTGCGCGGGATCGTCTTCAAAAGCCGTGCCCCAGGCCCCTTGATCCAGGTAGGTGCCGTTGGGACTGTAGTGGGTGAGGAGCATGCTTTGGCCCAACTCTGTGAAGCCGTCGGTTTGGGTGAGTTTGAGCCAGCCCGCGTCCGTCCAGGCCAAATCGCGTCCCGGACGCTCTCCTTCCGAAGGACCGTAAAGGATGCCCACCACCTCGCCTTGTTGCACGCTGACCGACAACATGCTGTGGAGGGTGTTGGATGATGTGTCGGGCTCAAAACTGTGCAAGACCCGCACGCTGCTCCCATTCGTGGCCACGGCATCCGCCCTGCTGAAGGCGCCCGCGGCCGGATCGGGATTCACAATTTCAAAGGCAGGCGTACCCAAGGGATACAGGCCCCAAATCGCGGTGGACGTCGTATCGTCGTCGGCGCGAGACCCCACGGCCACCATCAGGCTGCCCAACACCACGGCGTCGGTCACCTCGTCCAAGGCGCCAGGGGCACCGCCCCATGTTTTGAGCTCGCAGGTGTTCAGATTCACCGCCACAGGTTGCGTGCCTGTGGCACCGACCAGCCATGGCGCACCCACCCAGTCGACTTTGGTTGCGGCGCGAAATCCTTGGGGCACTTCAGGAAGCGATTCGCCCAGCCACACCCCGGTTGAATCGAGCTGGTGCAACACCGTTTGGTATCCGTCGAGTGGCGTCAGCCGTTGGGTCAAGACGGTCAGTGTGCCAGCGGCATCGCTCCACGCATCGAGGACTTCTTCAAACACAGCGGGGCAGGGCAGGAGCCGGGTCCAATCCACGTTCAATTCCGCGTCAAAATGCGCCACGTGGCCGCGGAGGAGGTTTGATTCTGGCAGAACCGTGGAGGACACCAAAAATGCGCCCGTGGCGTGAGGCACCACCGCCTCGGCACGCTGCAGTCCAGGCGCCAAGACGGCGCGGAATTCCGTGTTTTGGGCGCGCGCTGGATTCCAAAACATGTTCAGCACGGCCAAAGCAGCGAGCCAACAAGGTCGATTGACAACCATCGAAAAAGACAACAACATTCTCATGGGTTCAGTTGCTTGACGATGCGGGCGATGCGCGTTTCGCCTTTGGGGTTTGTGGTCCGCAAGATGTAAATGCCTGCCGGCAGGTCCCCCATGTCGACGCGGAACCGCGAGGTTGCTCGGCCGGTGAATACCATGGCACCATGGCCATTGACAAGGGTCCACGTTCCTTCGGGGGCTTCCATCCCTGTCACCCAAACGTCATCGGTTGTGGGATTGGGATGCGCCAAAAGGGAGGCTCTGTCTTGAACGAGGGCCACGGGATGGCCTAGCGCCACATCCACCAGCGTCTTGGGCGCGGGGTGGGTGGCTGCGAGTTGGTCAGGGGCGGGCAGGGTTTGGGCCTCTGAAGAAAGGAGTGCACCGAAGAGGGTGGCCAGAAGGAAGACACGTGACGTCATGCCACGAAAGTACCCCGAATCAGAGCAGGTAGTTCATGCTGGAGAACTCGGAGTGCCCTCCGGCGACAATGCCTTCGACGAGGTCTTTTTGGGAGGCATTGCAGGCCACAAGCGTTCGGATGCTGAACGAACGAAGGGCGGCCTTGACGCTCAAGGTGCTCACGGCGCTGTCCTTTCGGCCTGTGAAGGGGAGGGTGTCCGGTCCACGCTGGCATGTCGCATTGAGGTTGACGCGGCACACTTGGTTCACAAGTTGGTCAATGGCGCGACCTGCCGTGTCGTGGTTGGCCGTGAAGACACTCACTTGCTGCCCGTAGTCGCTTTCCGCGATGTCCTTGAGCACGTCATGGAAGTCCTCAAATTCCAGCACAGGACAAACCGGGCCAAACTGCTCCTCCTTGAAAATGGCGGTGTCGCGGTCCACAGGATACAAGATGGCGGGGAACATCATGTTGCCCTCGACGGTTCCGCCGCGTCCGTTGATCACCGAAGCCCCTTTCTCCACGGCTTCGTCGATGTAGGCCTGCATGGCTTCGACTTTGCCGACTTCCGGAAGGGGGGTGATGTCGGCATCCACCAAGGGACTGCCCATGACGAGGTTGTCTGTGGCGCGGGCGAAGGCTTCTAGGAATTTCTCTCGGATTTCCTTGTGCACGTACACCACTTTCAAGGCGGTGCACCGCTGTCCATTGAAGCTCCACGCACCCTTGACGCATTCCTTCACGGCCAATTCCAGGTCCGCATCCGGGAAGACGACGGCCGGGTTTTTGGCCTCCAACCCCAGCACTTGTCGCACCCTGTTGGGCTTGGGATGCTGCGAAATCAAAGCGTTGCTGCTCTTGCTGTTGCCAATGAGCGCCAACACATCCACGCGGCCCGATTGCATGATGGGGCTCGCAAGGGTGCGGCCTCGCCCAAACACAATGTTGACCACGCCGGGAGGGAAGCTCTCTGCGAACGCCTCCAGCAGAGGCACCATGAGCAACACGCCGTATTTGGCAGGCTTAAAGACGCACGTGTTGCCCATCAAAATGGCCGGCAACAGCACACAAAACGTTTCATTCAAGGGGTAGTTGAACGGGCCTAGGCAGAGCACCACGCCGAGCGGTCCGCGACGAATCTGAGCAAGCACGCCGGAGACTTGGCTGATGTGGCTGCCTTCGCGGTGGAGGTTCTTGTACTCTTCAATGGTGTCCTTCAGGTACACCACGGTGCGGTCAAACTCTTTTTCTGCGTCGCTGCGCTTTTTGCCAATCTCCCACATCAGCAACTCGGCCACCTGATCGCGCTTGGGCTCGATCAAGGAAATGAACTTCTCCATGGCTTCAATGCGGTCGGCGGCTGAGGAAGAGGGCCATTGTCCCCGACCATGGTCGTAGGCGTCACATGCGGCTTCCAACGCCCGTATGCCTTCTTCAGCCGGCAGGTCAGGCACCGACCCGAGAAGGGTGCGTTCGGCGCCATCTTTCAGCTCTGTCATGATGGGGCTGCGCACTTCGCTAGAGGGGCCGGTCCAGGATTCGAGTTGGCCGTTCACCAAAAAGCGGGTGCCGTGCAACACCGCGGGCACATTGAATGGGGCGGGGGGCTGATGAGTCATGCCTTGACAACCAACATGTTGGATGGGATGTTCAGCAGAGTCTTGCCGCAACGCTTCGCCGGAAAAGGCGCTTTTTTGAGAATACGCAACTCATGCCTCAATAATTGTATTTCATTCCTTTTTTCGTGTATTTGATGACAACAGGGGAGCCGGGACACTTCCCACGAGGAGGCGATGCCTTTTCGGTTCGACGTTGCCTTGGAACCTGCTGCCAAAGGCGCGTGGAATTTGATTTTGGACCTCGACATTGCCCCGGGGATTGGGTGGTCTCGTCGTGCGCGACAGACATCCCAACCGTGTCGACGACATCCATGGCAAGGTTTTCCTCGTGCTGGAGCCCTTGTGCAGCCCCTTGAGACCACCGTCACACTGACCCGCAACCCGGAAGAGGGCTGTCAAGTGGTGCACACCATGTCACGCGATGCCTTTCCGTCGGGCCACGAATTCACGCATTGGGTTCGTTCTGTGCGTGATTGGGCGGCACGTCCAAGTTGGATTCCTGCACCAGCAGGCCGGACTCGCGGGCGTTCAAGCCGCGTTCAAGGAGGAGCATGCCGACGGCAAGTGCGGCTGCGGTGATTTCGTAGGCCAAGGCGTGCCAAGGTTCTATGCCGAGGGCACGACGCAATAGAATCGTGGCCACGATGAAGCCTGAATTGCGCATGACCATGCCAAAGTCGTCGAGATACCGGAACGACACCACAAGCAGCAAGACATCGACCAAGATCAAGGCGGTGAAGAATTCGTTGTAGAAGATGTGGTTCAGGTCAGAGTGAAGGTGGTCTGGTGTGGTGACGATTTCCCACAACCAAGAGCCCAAGCTGTAGACACTGAGAACCACAAACGCCACAGCAAGCAAGCCGGCGAGGGCGGTTTTGAAGCGTACAAATTGCTTCAATTCCGACTCTTCAATCCGCGCTTTGCGTCGCGGAAGAAGGTGGTAGAAGAGCACGAGCATTCCGCCCAGCACGAGGGCTGACAACATGTGGGGAAAGAAGGTGGCTTCCCAAGGCCACGAAGAGGTGGCGTCGAGGTCTTTGAAGACGGACCGAATTTCAATCAGCGCCACAATCTCCACCTGTTTTCCGAGGGATCGCGCGAATGAGGTGGGCAGGTAGTACACCAGCAGGTAGACCTCCGCAATCAAGATGACAGAGAAGGGGGTATAGAGCGTTTGAAGGGGGTGCGCAAAGAGGGAGTCAGGCAGGCCAAGCCCCCACATCGCGTGCAACCCGTAGAGGGCAAGGTGCAGTACAAACAGCACGAGCGCTGTGGTGACCAAGGTCCCTTCAACCCGCCGACGGACTGCAGGATTGAGGGAGCGCTGGGCGAGGTTGAAGAGCAAGTTTTGCAGCATGCTCCTATAACCTGTTGGGAATCAATTTGTTTTTCACAGTCATGCACAAAGAGACTTGGAGAACTTCTGCAAGCTCGATTTAGCCACAATCCCACGGGGGTCATAGCTTTCGGGCAACACCTTAAAATCTTGTGATCATGAACATCCTCGCGATAATCGCGGGCATACCTGTGCTCGTGGCCCTTTACGGCGTCATCCGCCGTCAACGTTTTTTCTTTCTTCTCGGATACTTGTTGTATGCCTTGATCGTGGTTCCCAATGAGTTGGGCGAATACATGGCCACAGGCTCCATGGAGCGTCTTGCTGTGGCCGTGGTGTGGATTCTCCAAGCCATTTTGGCCTTTCCCAACAAATTGAATTACGATGGTTCCAAGGTTTTCAAGTCTTTCGGAATCAAAACATTCTTGAGCTTGGCGGCCATCAACATCTTTGGTGTTGTGCTGACCAGGGTCATGCCGACACCTCCAGAATTCACGGAAGGATTGCGAACCATGATTGGTGTCTTTCATGGCGTGTTGGCGGTGCTGCCCTTCATCGGCATCTACTTGATGGCCAGCAACAAAATCCCCGTGGGGACCAACGACTGAAATCAAGCATTCATTCGAAACATTTTCACATGAAGCGATTCTTCACTTTTATCTCGGCCCTGTTGTTGGCTCACATGGCAACAGCACAGGCGCCAGCAAATGACTTGTGCTCGGGTGCCATCGATTTGTCAGACTTGTTGGGCAATGGCATTGGAGTTCAACAAACCTCCGATACGTACACGAACATTGATGCCACAGGTGAACCTGATTTGGCGGATGCATTGCAAGGTTTTTGGTTTGACCAAGACTCCGCTGGAAATGCCGTCAGTGTAGATCAATCTGTATGGTTCACCATGCAAGGAGATGGAGGAACGTATCAAATTGTGACCACCAACTGCGCAGGTGCCGCCTTTTACAGCAACGACACACAGATGGCGCTCTACAAAGGTTCTTGTGATGCACTTGAATTGGTGTTGGCAAACGACGATTTGATGCCATTTTGGAGTGCCAATGACGGTTGGTATTATTCTTGGATTGATGCGCGTCTTGAGGAGGGTGTTCAATACCATCTGATGGTCGATGGATACAACTGGAATGATGGAGACACTTTTCAAGGGGTGTCCCAGGGGACCTTTTGCATCTCAGTGACGGAGACCACCAACATGGGTGAACACAATGCGTGCTCTGGTGCCTTGGGCATTGATGAAATTTTCGAGGCCAATGGGGGTGCATTGTCGACGGTGGGCCCTTTTGACGGGACCGCGGGAGGAAGCGGAATTTCGCCCAACGATGACGCAGAAACATTGGGCATAGAGTGTTGGGAAGATGGACCCACTGAAGATGCCTCTGTGTGGTTCAAGTTCACGGGTGACGGAGAATCCTACACCATCAGTCACACCTTTTGCGATGTCGACAACATTGTATGGTGGTTTGGGTGGGATTCTCAAATGGCGCTCTACAAAGGCGTTTGTGGTGAGCTCGTTCCTGTCGCTTGTGCCGAAGATTTCAGCACAAGCGACAATCAGTGGTGGGCTGAGATTGGATTCGATTCAGAAGACGGCGTGGAGTACTTCTTGCGGTTTGACGGATTCCTTTGGGAAAACAACGGCATTACTTGGACTGCAAACGGTGCGTTTTGTTTGCAGGCCTTCCCAGGCAATGTCAATGGCATTGACGAGTTGGAGCCCGTTTCATTGACCGCATTTCCAAATCCATCTGTGGGTGGAAGCGTGTCGCTTTCTTGGCCAGGGATTGAGTCTGTTGCCGATGTGGCGGTGTTTGACCTGACCGGCCGGCAAGTGGCAGGGTTGACCCAAGTTGTCCGCAACGAAATGGTGAACCTCAACTTGCCCCAAGGAACTTACGTTGTCAAAATGCGAACAGAAACTTCTTCTGCAACCACACAGCTTCAGGTGGTTCGCTAAGTTGACAGCACGAAGTATTGAATGTCAGATTCGCTGGAGGGTGGTTCTCCGATGGGGAGAATCCACCCCTCCAGTGTGGTCGATGGCCTGAGGTTCGAACAACACGATCCAAGCCTCTTTCTCTGCACAAGGTTTGTGTTCCACTCCTCGGGGCACCACAATCATGTCTCCTTGCCGCACGCATTCCGTTCGGTCGCGGAAGTGCATGGTCAATTCCCCTTTGAAGACGTAAAAAAGTTCGTCTTCGTTGTCGTGGGCGTGCCACACAAAATCCCCTAGCACCTTTGCGATTTTGACGTCCTGACCGTTCAAGGAGGCCACGACCCGAGGGTGCCAGTGGTCGTCAATCAGGTGAAATTTTGAGGCGAGGTCGATCGGAAGCATGGCAAGAAGCTATGGTAGCGGGTCTCTAGGTCCTCCTTCAACCGCGGCGAAGTCGCTGCTCAATGAGCTCGGCGGCTGGGGTCGACAAGTAGGGGCGGAGCACCGTGAAAATGTGGCTGAGCCCCTTGTGACGAAGTGCGACACCCTCGGCCGCAGGGTATTTCTTGTGGGAGAAATCCATCCAGTAACGGCCCAGCACGAGAATGATCTCGGCGACGGCTCCTGAATCGTCCTTTCCGAACGACAACAGACCGTGGTCGGCCGCGTGGAGCATGCGGCCCTCTGTCCATTGGTCGAGAAAGTCGTTGACGCCTTGGACGGTGACGAGAACCTCGTCCTCCGGATTCAGAAGCGTGTTGAAGTCGTCCCGCAGCAAATACCGGAAGTCCCAAATCACATCGTACGACCGGAAGATGCCGTTCACGATGGTCTCAGGATCGCCAGAATCGGCCTGGGTGTTTTCCTTCGCAAACACGGTTTGCAACAAGACGATGTGGGCCGACAAGATGTCTTTTTTGGCCCGGAAGTGGTACCACAAGGTGCCTTCCAAAATGCCGGCCTGTTCCGCAATGCCCGCGGTGGTGACGGCGCCAAACCCCCGCTGGTTGAACAGCACGAGGCTCGCGGCCAGAATCTTGTCCCGCGTTTTTTGCGAAAACAAGTCCAGCGTTCCTGGGGTCAACAGCCCGCTTGTGGCGTCAGTCATGGGCCAGTTGGGGTTTCATTTGGGCAGGCACGCGTGGATTCATCACGACAAACCAAAGCGGCGGGACCAAGCTCAACAAAATGGACGCCGGGTACCCCAACGGCAGCGTTGGGCTTTCTTCGTGGCTGTTCAACACCTGGTACTTCTTCGCAGACTTATAGTGGTGATCGCTGTGGCGGGTCAATTCGTACAACACGATTCGGCCAATGTGGGAGTTGGAATTCCATGAGTGTTGGGGTTGCACGCGCTCGTAGCGGCCGGAGTCGAGTTTTTGGCGCAACAAACCATAGTGTTCGATGTAGTTGATGCTCTCGAGAAAAAGGAAGGAGATGACCCCTGCGCCAAGGGCACACAACATGATGTCCCAGGAGAACAGGAACCACACGGTCCCCAAGTAAGCAGGCTGAATGAGGTGGTACCAGAGCATGTCGTTCTTGGGGGACAGGAACGACAACTGCTGGCGCTTGAGCAATTGGGCTTGCAGGCGCCACGCATTGAAGTATTGCTTCGTCACCGAAGTCCACCAAAAGCCATACACCGTCTGGTTGAAGCGGGCCGTGGCACCATCTTCCGGCGTGGCCACGTTCATGTGGTGGCCAAAGTTGTGCTCGATGAAGAAGTGCATGTACAGGCAGGGCATGTACAGCAGTTTGCTCATCAGCCGCTCCGGCAAAGAGGCGCGGTGTCCCAATTCGTGGGCGACGTTGATTGCGTTGGTCGCAAGCAAAATGCCGGCCGAAAGGAGCAAACCCACCAATTCAAACGTTGCGTAGGTGTGGCTTTGCAGTTGGACAAAGAAGAAGGCCATCAGCCCGAAGACAAGGGGCACGTTGGCGTACAGCATCAGATCGAACATCCACATGCGGTTCTTTTCCTCCGCCGTTTCACGGTCGAGGTTTGTGACGCTTTCGCCGGCGAGCACGTCGAGAATGGGGAGGACGATGAACGCATAAAAGACCGCGGAATAAGTCCAAACTCCGGTCGATTCGAAGGACACATATGCCGACAAAGGCACGGTGTATGCGAGAAGATATTTCAGGTCTTTCATGGGCTGTGGTCTTGAACTTGGGTAAACACCCAAACCGCAAAGTACAGCCATTTGGGTGAACACCCAAAAACGCACAACGCGTCTCGTCTCAAACTCTGTCCGCGGCTACCCTTTCCACGTCCCGTCGTAGCGGTAAAAGGGGTTGTCCACTTTCACCTCCTTCACGCACGGCCGAATCCCCTCAAATCAAATTTCATTGGGCAAGCTCCATTGTGAAGTGGTTCGAACGTGTTTGCCCAACTCTCGCATGTGCCGACTCTTGCCGTCTGATTGTCCGGCGACGAGCACAACAACGATTGGCTTCATGAGGTCGCCGAGGCAGGCAGATTACTAAACATAATCATGTAGACGGAGTGATTATCATATAAAACCTTGGATTTCAGCAAAGTAATCTCAACCTTATGGAAAATAGTTACAGCACCATGATCAAATTTCACCTCCCTCCAGTGATTGCATCGAGCATATTTTTTGCCCTGTTTCACGTTCAAATGACTTCACAGAACTATCAAACAAATCACTTTGACAACCAGTGGAGTTTCAACCGAGTCACGCAATCGGAATGTTTGAACAATCCATATCACACCATTTTGCTCGGTCGGGAAGAGCACGATGTAAACGATCCAAAGTGTGAGGCGTTTGAGTTGGACAACTTTGGCCAACTCGTCAATGCGCGAGAATACGTCTCGAGTTCTGGCTCGGTGGTCGAATTCTTGCACATTGAACCGGCGTTCAACGGGTACATCGCATGTGGATTCACCAACAACGGAGTGACCACAGTTCCAGTGGTGGCGGTGTTGAGCCCCTCATTGGATGTCTTTGAATCTCGGGTGTACCCTGGTGTTTATTTCGACGGCCAAAACAACTCATACACTGCCCACGGCGTTGCGATGCATATCACGACCGACGGCCAACAAGGGTTTGTCGTCAGCGGCATCGTGGGGGACGGAGATCTTCTCCAGACAGGTGCTACAGGGAAGAGACATGCGCTGGCGATGCGGTTAAAACCTGATTTGTCGGTGGACTGGGTGAGGGCATTCAATGGCGGGATCCCATGGGCTTCTGAAGATATGGATGCATTCAATCATGGAACGGAGATCCTCGATGGGACCAAATTCTTTTTCTCTGGGTCATTCAATGGTTCAGATTCTCCGCAAGAGGCTGCTGCTGTGATGTTGGATGGTGCAGGAAATCTCTCTTGGGGCTTCAGGTATTCCAATCAAGCTGGCGGCGCACATTCATCTCTCTCAGGAGACGTCGTTTTGAATACGAGCGCAGGCCAAATTCACCAGTTGGTCAACAACAGCATTACACACACTTGGGGCGTTACGACATGGGACTTGCTGGGAAACCTCGATCTCGCTCAAACGTGGAATTCCCAATATGCCGACTTGAATTGGCAAGGTTTGAGTTTGCTTATCGACCCTGCCGATCCAAACCTTCTCACTGTTGGAGGATTTCAGCTGAGTCACGGTTGGAGTGGCTCGTATGGTTCGGTTCCCTTCCTCACGGAATTCAAAATGAACACCGGAACAGCCACTCAGAGCACGAGATATCTCATTCCTCAAAACAACGGATTGATCAGTGCATCAGTGGATGCCCTCTCGTTGTTCAATGGGCAACAAGCACAATTCAGACAGCCAACGATGGCTGTTCGTGCACCCGAAGGGATCTTCCTGCATGGTTATCGAGGAGTCGGTGCAACAGGGTTTTCGACAAATGGAGTTGAAACCGCTGTAGCTCGGGATCCTTTGGCCGAGACCTTGTGTGACTGGGAGGACATTCCAACCAACTTTGATGCCGGGGTTTGGGAGGTAGAAGACGGGATATCGACCATTTCAGTCACGTTGGACGATGGCAATTTTGCAATGACGGCAATTGCCTCTGACTTTGTCACCGAAGCCTGTGAGTCTGGGCCAACAGTTTGCGAGGAAGTCTTTTCTCCATCTTTCACTTGGAGCTACGGTCCAGGATTGACATGTCCGTCTGGTTGCGAGATCATCTTTGACGATTTCATTTCACCTCTTTACGATCCGACCATTCACTGCTTGGAGTGGGATTTTGGTGACGGAACAACGATGTCAATGAGTGGACCCCTGTCTGAGCCATTGACGTATTGCTACACTTCGCTTGCCGGGACTCCTCCTGGCTTCCCCGCGGTTTGTCTCACCGTGAGTTGTTGCGACGATGCAACGGTACAATCCACCTATTGTGACACACTTCTGATCAATTGTGGGACACCTGAACCATGTCCGCCACTGGAAGGAGACTATTCCATCGAGGCCTTTGTGACTTCAGGCTTTGGCGACTGTTTGGAGGGGTGCGAAGTTGGTTTCGACTGCCCAGTACTTGACCCAGATGTGTACTGTTATTCATGGGACTTTGGCGATGGCACCACGATGTCTGGAACGGCTGGTACTTGTCCCATTCATTGCTATGAAGAAAGTGGAACGTACGTCGCGTGCCTCACAATCACGTGCTGCGATGACGAGGATGAGGCTCCCTTGCTTGTGTTGTGTACGGAGGTTACTGTGGATTGCGGTTCGTGCAATTTGCCAGATTTGGCTTCCATATCCTTGGACCTGACCATTTTTGATGACGGCGTGTTTGATTGCGAAGGCTGTGCCATAGGAGTTTGTGGACTCTACGATGCCGATTTGAACGAGGGTCTTCTGGACCCATTTGATTTGTGCGCAGACTTCTTCTTTTCGGATGGGACTTCCTTGTTGGGCGTGCCTTTTGCAGCATGCTATGACCACTGCTTCGAAACAGCCGGAGTTCATGAAATATGCATGGAAGTCTATTGTTGTGACAATCCCGATGAACGCATCGTCCTTTGTGAATCCTTGTCGTGCGGATGTCCCGTAGAATGTTCAGTTGGGAATGCCTTCTGGGCGGTTGGTCAAACCGCGAACGACGGTGAGTGCCAAGTCCAGTTCGAAGGAATCGAGTTTTTGGGTCCGGGCATGGCCGGCCATCAAAACCCAACGTGGAGTGTGGACGGCATTCTCTCAGCAACGAGCTACAATGCGACATTCGACCTTGAACCGGGCACGTACAACATTTGTCGAACCATCGAAGGAGTAACCCCAGACGGGACCACTTGTCTTTCTGAGCATTGCCACGACGTGATTGTGGATTGTTGCGAGGAAGCTTGTCCGGGAGACTTGGACGGCAATGGTGTGATTAACGTTTCTGATTTGCTTGGATTGCTTGCCATGTTTGGAACATCGTGCATGTAAAAGGTCTTGTTGGCTCCTCAGCGAAAGCATGAGGCATGAGCGTATGACACGTGGAGAAGAGGGGGGCAATGACCAATGGTCAGCCCCCCTTTTCACTCTGAGAGAACCGGGTTCGGGCACGATTTTGTTTGCCCCTCGCTTCGCGGACCCAGCAGGACAGAAGCCGAACACCCTCCACCCCGATTTGGTCAATCAATGACCGTGGATAAAGTCCTGCTTTAAACGAATCACGCTCTGCCAAAGCACCCTCTTCCTGCCCTACATTGTTTCAACCTTAAACACTTACGATCATGGAAAATGAAATGTTGATTCCGGTGATGCTTGCCGGGGTCTTTACTGCGATGGCAGTGCTTGGCGTGGCCACCAAAAAAGGGTTTTACGTGCGTCTAGGATACTTCCTTTTTGGGGGCATGGTGATGACCTTCAATCTACTGGGTTTGGCCGCAGGAGAAGGTGGACTGGTGGAAATCATGTCCGTCGGCATATTCGCATGTCAAACAATCATCATGTACCCTTGGGTCCCTGAAGAAATAGACTTTTCGCACGAGGCAATTCGAACGTTGGCACTGCGGCTGACTGCCACAGTCTTCATCATCAACGCAACTGCAACTTGGTTGATTCTTACAATGCCTGATTTCCCTCAACTTCTGGCAGTCTTCCACGGCATTCTGGCCATCATCATGTTGATGCGCATCGCCATGATCTTGAAAGGGGGCGTCACGAAGACTTGACCTACAACCTGACAAATGAAAAAAGGCGAACCGAGCTCGCCTTTTTTTGTGTGGTTGCCTTCCGGTGAGAGTTTAAAGTTGGTTGAGCTCGTGGATTTCGTAGCTCTCCATCACGGCATCGAAAACAGGCTTTGACACTGGATTCGAACCATTCAAAAATGCATGCAATGCATCCATGTTGTGAACTGCGATTTTGAACATGACTTTGCGTTGGTCTGGGGTCACCGTTCCAATGGTTTTGCTCAAGTCAGCGATCTTCCTTCGCTCGGCGATTCCTTCATCAGATTTCATGAAGCCCATGAATTTTGGGAATTGTCCCTCTTTGAGGGTTCCAACAACGAGAATGTCCCTCATGGCGTCAAACGCTTGGAGTTGGAGTAGTACTGAACTTGGTCGTCTTGAACCATGTACCACTCTTCAATCACCGCCTTTTCGACCGTGTCTCCTTCCAAAGTCCCGATCTCGTCAAATCCGGCATGAACCCACGCCCCAGGTGCGTTGGCATCGTCATCCACGCTGAAAGCCCACATCATCTTCCAAGAGTAGTCGAGGGTGTCTTTTGAAAGCTTTTCTGCAAATGCCTCAAAGCCTTGAAACTGGTCGCCATCGAACCATTCGAACACACAGGTGTCAGAGTAAAACTTGCGCATGGCATCGAGATCCATTTTGGCCCACTCAGCATCAATGGCCTTGACCAAATCAACCGCAGATTCAGATCCCATGCTCACTGGATTTCCAGTTGGGGCAAACCCATTTGCACAAGGTGTAGCAGATGCATCCCCTGGAGACTCCCCTCCAGGATTGCACGAGGCCAAAAGAAAGAGGCCCAAGAAAAGTGTAGAGTATAAACGCATGTCGCGCAAGCTAAGGCGCAATTCGAACAGCCAAACGCGTTCCACTTTATAGCTTGATTAAGCTGAAAATCTTCCGTCACTTTCAAGTCGAACTTTGTTCCATGTCCTGCCACCAGATTTTGACTCATGACTCAAGAATTGAATGCCTTGACTTTTGTCTCTTTTGACCCCGCCTATCGCAAGGCCTTTTTTGACCTGAACAAAGCTTGGCTAGAGGCACACTTCCTTCTTGAACCTTATGACATCGAGGTTCTGTCCAACCCAGAACGTGAGGTTTTGGATGCGGGCGGAGAGATCCATTTCGGGCTTTTGGGCGAGGAGGCCATTGCCACCTTTGCCTTGACACCCCGGCGGAAAGGTGTGATGGAATTGAACAAAATGGCCGTGCACCAGAATCATCGCGGCAAAGGAATTGGACACCTCATGATGAACCGCGTCATGGATGTTTGTAGACTGCGGAACGTCCAGACCTTGGAGTTGTATTCCCACACCTCACTGGCAAGTGCAATTCACCTTTACCACAAATTCGGGTTCAAGGCGATTCCTCTGCCTGCAGACTGTGTGTATGACCGCGCCAACACAAGAATGCAATTGCAATTGTGAGGCGGACGGTTTGAATCTGGCAGGCCCATGAGCGGTGTTGCCCAGAAATGAGTGGACATCCGGACAATATCCGGCCGGGTGGACCCCGCAGGACAGAAGCCGAACACCCTCAATCCCGATTTGGTCATGCAGGCTTTACGCAAACATGGCAAGATGACGTGGCAGCGATTGCCCTTTTCTCCGTGTTCAAAATGCTTCCTGAGTTATTTGAAGGAACATCCTTTGGTCTTAAATTCCGTTTGAAGAAACAAACCACCCATGAAGCATCGGAAAATTCTCTTACTCGTCTGCCTCTTTTGTGCACAGGCATTGGCCTTTTCTCAAACTGAAGTTGTTCTGCAATTGAATCACAAGGTGAACGGTCAGCCCTTCGTCTTGGGCCAAACGTATGAAGTCGATTCAACGCAAGTGAGCTTTGATCGATTGGAGTATTACATGTGCGATTTTGTTGTTACCCATGATGGTGGCCAAGAAACCGCACTCACTGACACATACATTTTGGTCAATGCGGATGACAATGAAGTTCATTCCTTGGGGGAATGGGACATCCAATCGGTAGAATCAGTGTCTTTTGGGATTGGCGTAGATGCTGCGCACAATGTCGGCATTGATCCCACGACTTACCCCGCTGGCCATCCGTTGGCTCCGCAACAACCGAGCATGCACTGGGGTTGGGCTTCGGGGTATCGATTCTTGGCGTTTGAGGGTTTCAGCGGAGACAATTTGTCCAACCAAAGTCAAGTTCATGCCTTGGGGGACGCAAACTTTTTCCACCAAAGCCATGCCATCTCAGGTGAATCGGCAGGTGACGCCTTGATGCTTTCTTTGGAAGCCAACTATGCACACCTGTTTGTCGCGCTTCCACTTGATGACGGTTTTTTCGAACACGGAACAACCGGGGCCGCTGCGAAAATGATGGTCAACATGCGGGATTTGGTCTTTGAGACCGGAACGGCTGCCGAGATTGAACACCCGGTCGCCCGTGAAATTCGAATTTTCCCCAATCCAACAACAGAGTTCATTCATCTCCACGGAGCTCAGTTCTGCGAGGCAAAGCAGTGGGTGATTTACGATGCTGCTGGAAAATCGTTGTTGGAAGGCATGATGAATGCAAATGAGCCCATTTCAGTTCAACATTTGCCACCAGGGGTATACCAAATACTCTTCGAGGACACCCGTGGAACTTCTACTGCGGCCCATCGCTTTTTGAAGCTGTGAGCGACTTGGTGACATATTGAGTCATCTCAAGATGAGACGGATTGGATGCAATTTTTTCGTTGCTCTGGCACTTCTAGGCACTGCCTGTTCCAAGGACAACGTCCTCACTGAGGTCAACTTGCCTTGGAGAGCGACTCCTGATGATTGGCCTGAAATGTCTCATCCCGAAGACAACACGCTTGACACTGACCGATGGGAGCTCGGCAGAAGGATGTTTTTTGACCCCCAATTTTCAATTGATGGCTCAGTATCGTGTGCCAGCTGTCACATTCCTTCACGTGCTTTTGGGTCGGCAACGCCCACATCTAGCGGTGCCCAAGGGGCCTCGGGCACCCGAAACGTCCCTGCACTTTCCAACGTTGGCTATCTGCCTTATTTCCTCAGGGAGGGAGGGGTTCCAACTCTCGAAATGCAGGCACTGGTTCCAATTCAAGAGGAAAATGAATTCCATCACAACATCGTTGCGATCTCTGACAGCCTGGCAAATGACGAATCCTACCGCCTTGCCTGTCTCGAAGCTTATGGGGAAACGCCATCACCCTATGTGGTGACCAGGGCACTTGCCGCATTCCAACGAAGCTTTGTGGATGGCAACAGTCGTTACGATCAATGGCTTCAAGGAGACAATAAGGCACTCAATCCCTCTGAAATTGCTGGATTGGAGGTCTTTCATTCCGTGGGCTGCAGTCAATGTCACAACGGCTTTCTTTTCACCGATCATCGATTCGCAAACAATGGACTTTACGAAGTGTATCAAGACCCTGGCTTGTCTTTGTTGACAGGACAATTGCAAGACGTGGGGAAATTCAAAGTGCCGAGTTTGCGAAATGTTGGAGTCACAGCTCCCTACATGTTTGACGGAAGTCTTGCAACCCTTGACGACGTCATGGATCATTACCAATCAGGAGGGTCCTCTCACCCAAACAAGGCTGCAGAAATTGGTCCTTTGTCACTCACCGAGACCCAAAAAGAAAATCTCAAGGACTTTCTGAATTCCTTGACTGACGCTTCTTTCATAAGTTGGGCCGAGTCAATCGCTCTTGAATAACTAGAAATGAAAAATTTCCATCTTTTGTTTTGGTGCCTTTTGGTCGCCACTCCAGCATTGGGTCAAACACACACGATCGACAATGACACACTGTACATCGTAGGGTATGCGAGTGACAATGATGTTGCCGTGAACACCTTCTACAATGCCGTCACGGAAGTTGAAGTGGCTTGGAATGTCCTTGATGCCCAAATCCCTGACGGATGGGAGTATTCATTTTGCTTTCCCAATTGTTATCCCATTGGGGTAACTCAATCGACAAGTGCATTTCCGGCAAACAGCCAACAATACTTGAATTGTCACGTCTATCCGAATGGCATCCCTGGTTCAGGTACAATTCAGCTGCTGATTGAAACGAACGAATTGCACCAAGATACCGTCACTTGGGTGGCATCCTTCGAAGAGGGCTCGAACACAGGCCTCATGAATCACGCTTCTCATGGCATTGAAATTCAACAAACGGCCAACAGCCTTTCGCTGTGCGGCGTACCACCAGGAGCTGAAGCACGGCTTTATGACTCGAAAGGAGCTCGCTTGATGAGTTTTGTCGCAGACAACGATTGTGGAACCTTTTCATTGGGACACAAGTCCGGTTTTCATATCGTAACCGTTGAGAGCGAAAGCAAAATCATTTTTAGGCAAAAGTTTGTTTTTCACTAATTCAAGCCAGGGGAAACGATGACCCTGCGTCCGTTTCGATTGCTAGAACTCGTGTCAATCGCTTGTTGTCAAGCCAGCTTGAAACCAGCGATGCCGAGGAGATGACGTGTTTCGCAGTCCTCGAGCCCACTTGTCATTTCGCGGCCCAGGCGGGACAGAAGCCGAACACCGTCCATCCCGCTTTGGTCAGTTGCGCCGCCTCTAAATGGAGATTGTTCCAGACTTCCAAAGCACGCCATGGCATGGCCTTTCAATGCATCAGCGCTTCTCGCAATGCACGAAATTTCCTGCCTCCCTCAATCAAATGCGCTGCTTGGTCGAAGTACAATGTTTGATTGCGATCGCTGACCGCAGAATCAGGTCGAGGATG